>DASQGR010000164.1:0-9606 GCA_035632515.1 Allostellaceae bacterium
GACCGACACATCGATCAGGCTGCACGGCACGCCATCGACCTCCATTTCCGCGGACAGCCTGACCCGGCGATGGAGCCGGCGATTGTGCGAAAGATGCTCTCGCCCGGCACGGTCGAGCGCTGGGGTATGGCTCGGCGCCACCGCCTTGGCCGCCGGCGCCATCGCCGGCCGCGCCGACAGCGCAGGCGCAAGCGCGTGCAACGCGGCGGCGGAGCGCGGGCTTGGCCGTGACGGGGGTTCGGTCGCCGGATTACTCGATCCGGATGCTTCCACCGCCTTGCCAAGGCGACGGCTCAGGCGGCCGACGAGGTCCTGCCCGCGGCTCGGCGCCGACGGCTCCGCCGCCCGCTCAAGCTCGCGGTCGGCGTGAAGCGCGGCAAGCGGCTTGGCGGTCACCGGCGCCGGCGTCGCGATACCTTCGCCGGTCGGAACCGCTGGCCCGCTCGCCGGAGCGCGCCGCGGGACGGGCTCAGCGGACACTTCTGGCGGATCGCCAAACCCGAGTATCTTCGGCGGCGCGTCGACCGGCGGCGGCGGGGCGATCGGGGCCGGAGCCTTGCTGCCCAGCCGGCGAAATACCGCCGACAGCGCGGTGATTTGCGGAGCGGGCGCGTCTTCCAGCGCGGAGCCGGGGGAATTCGCAGACACGGGGACAGCAGCGGTTATTTACGGGGCATCCTGTCGCGAGGCGGGCAAGGACAAGGGGCTACGGTTAGCGGTTATCATAGCTGACCGGCCCCCCGATGCCAGGAACGATTCACCGCCTTCGACGGACCGGCGCATGAGCCTGTCTTATCGGATGGCAAAAAGAGGCGGGCCAACCGGAGGGAGCAGCGAGGATGAGCGCGGCGGATTACCTGCTGGCGATCGACCAGGGCACCACCAGCACGCGGGCGATTTTGTTCGACGCTACCGGCGCGATCCGTCACCTCGCCCGCCGCGAACTGCGCCAGATCTACCCGCAGCCCGGCTGGGTGGAGCACGACCCGGAGGAGATCTGGCAGGCGGTGGTCGCAACCTGCCGCGAGGCCCTCGCGGCCGCGAACGCGATTTCCCCGGGGCCGATCGCCGCGATCGGCATCACCAATCAGCGCGAGACGACGGTGCTGTGGGACCGGGCCAGCGGCAAGCCGGTACACAACGCCATCGTCTGGCAGGACCGCCGCACCGCGCCGATTTGCCGGCGCTGGCGGGCGGAGGGGTTTGCCGGTGCGGTTGCCGCGAGCACTGGACTCGTCATCGATCCGTATTTCTCCGCATCGAAAATCCGCTGGCTGCTCGACAACGTGGCGGGGCTAAGAAAGCGCGCCGTCGCGGGCGAGATCGCTTTCGGCACGATCGATACCTGGCTGTTGTGGCGCCTGACCGGCGGCGCGCGGCACCAGACCGACGTCACCAACGCGTCGCGGACGATGCTGTTCGATCTCTATCGCCTCGCCTGGGATGAGGCGCTGCTCGCCGGGTTCGGCATCCCCGGCGCGATCCTGCCGGAGGTGTGCGACACCGCCGCCGATTACAGCGCGAGCCTGCCCGGGCTGTTCGGCGACGCGATCCCGATCGCCGGGATCGCCGGCGACCAGCAGGCGGCGCTGATCGGCCAGGCGTGCTTTCGTCCCGGCATGGTCAAATCGACCTATGGCACCGGCGCGTTCGCGCTGGTGCATACCGGCGACCAGCCGGCTCGCTCCACCCACCAGCTGCTGACCACCATCGCTTACCGGCTCGGCGGCGAGACGGCTTATGCGCTGGAAGGCAGCATTTTCGTCGCCGGTGCGGCGGTGCAGTGGCTGCGCGACCGGCTGGGGATCATCGCCGCGGCGGCGGACACCCAAGCGCTCGCCGAGCGCGCCGATCCGCGCCAGCGGGTCTATTTCGTACCGGGTTTTGCCGGGCTCGGGGCGCCGTACTGGGCGCCGGAAGCGCGGGGCGCGATTTCCGGGCTCACCGCCGAATGCGGAGTAGCGGAACTCGTCCGCGCCACATTGGAGGCGGTCGGCTACCAGACCCGCGAGCTGATCACGGCAATGGCAGCCGATAGCGGGCTCCCCATCGACACGCTGCGCGTCGACGGTGGCATGGCGGCAAGCGACTGGACGATGCAGTTCCTCGCCGACATCCTGCCGGCGCGGCTCGAGCGGCCACCCTCGGTCGAGACCACCGCCTGGGGTGCGGCCTATGTCGCCGGGCTGCAGCGCGGGGTCTGCCCACCGCCCGAGGCGATGATGGCGCGCTGGCGGGCCGAACGGCGCTTCGCTCCGGCCATGCCCGACGCCGAGCGCGAAGCGCGCTTTGTCGGCTGGCGGCGCGCGGTTGCCGGGGCGCTGGCGACCTCCGGCTCGCGAGACGGGCCATGAACCTCTTGCGCGACCTGCCCGATGCGCGGCGCGGCGAGATCGGCGAGCGGCTTGCCGGCAGCGCAGCGGTGCGGATCGAGCGTATCATCTCGCACGGCCAGGCCAGCCCCGCCGGCTTCTGGTACGACCAGGACGAGGCCGAATTCGTCGTGATACTCGCCGGCGCGGCGCGGCTGCGTTTTGCCGACGGCGAGGTGCTGTCGCTGGGCCCCGGTGAGTGGGTGGACATCGCCGCGCATCGCCGCCACCACGTCGAGTGGACCGATTCCACCCTGCCGACCGTTTGGCTGGCGGTATTCTATCGATGATGAGGAGCGCGCGATGGCCAACCAGTTGCCCGGCCCGGGCGAGGTCTTCCTCGACCACACGGCTTTTTTCGTGCCGGAGATTGACGCGGCGGCAGCGGCGCTCGAGCGCTGCGGGTTTCGCCTCACTCCGTTTAGCGTGCAGACCAACACGGTCGATGGCGAGACGGTGCCGGCGGGCACCGGCAACCGCCTGGCGATGCTGAAGAACGGGTACATCGAGCTGTTGACGGCAACCCACGACACGCCGCTCGCCACGCAGCTGCGCGAGCGGATCGGCCATCATACCGGGCTGCACCTCGCCGCCTTCAGCACCGCCGATGCCGGCGCCGAGCAGCGCCGACTGGCCGATGTCGGGTTTTCGATCCTGCCGCTGGTCGATATGCGCCGGCCGGCGGCGACCGCCGGCGGCGAAGAATTCGCCCGCTTCTCGATCGCCCGCATCGCTCACGGCACGATGCCCGAGGGACGCGCCCAGTTCCTCACCCATCACACCGAACACCTCGTGTGGCCCGCCGACCGGCTCGACCACCCGAACGGAGCCGAAGCGCTGACCGCGTTGTGGATCGCCGCCGACGACGTCGCCGAGCCGGCGGGGCGCTACACCCGTTTCACCGGCCGCCACGCCACCCAGCAGGGCGCGGTAACCTCGATCCCGCTCGATCGCGGCGCGCTCAACATCGCCACCCCGGCTTATTTGCGGGAGACCCTGCGGATCGTGCCGAACGGCCCCCTGCCCTGCCTGGTCGCCGCATCGATTGCAGTGGCGAGCCTCGAACGCCTCGATGCCTGCCTGAGCGGGTCGGGGTTCACCTATCGCCGGCTGCCGTCGGGTGTCGCGGTGACGCTGCCGCCCGCCCTCGGCGATACGCTGATCTTTCACCTGCCTTGAATCACGACCGCCCGGCGAGGAACGCGTCGCGCAGGACCCGGTTCAGGTAGCGCGCGGTTTCCAGCGGCAGGTGGTCGATCGGGCGGCCGGCGGCGATCCAGGCGTCGAGATTGGCCGGCCCCCAATTGTACGCGGCGATGGCGTCGGGCCAGCTGCCGTAGCGGCGATACAACAGCGCCAGATAGGCGCGGCCCATCAGCCGGTTCTGGCGCATGTCGAAACGGTCGCCGCCGCCGACGTCGAGCGCCGCCGCGGCGCTGACCTGCATCGGCCCTTGCGGCCCGGCGAGTTCGGGCCGCCACATCGCCAGGTTCGAGCCGTGCCCTGACTCGACCCCGTCGACCGCAAAAGCGACGCGGTCGAGTTCGCCGGTGCTGGCGGCGCCGAACAGCCCGACCGCCGAGAAACGTGTCGGCTCCCGCGTTCCGGCGCCGCGAACGACATCGACCTGCGGCCAATGCGGATCGGCAAAGCGCACCGTCTCCACCCGACTGCTGGCATAGGCGAGCGCCAACGGGCTGACCGGCCTCGCCGGCGGAAAGGCGGCGCCGCGCACCACCGCTACCGACGTGGCGCGGCCGTCGCCAAAGCTGACGATCTCGGTATTTGCCGGGGTCGCGGGAAATGGCGGCGGCGCACCGGCCGGTCCGGCAGGAGCCGGCGCGACGGCCTCCGTCGCGCCTCGCACCACCCGCACCGTCGGCAGGTGCGGATCAGCGAAGCGGACGGTTTCGGTCCGGCCGGTCGCGGAGCGGCCCGCGGATTTTCGCCGTGTCCTCGGCCGCTGCCGGCAAGGCGCAGACAAGCGCCGCCGCCAGACCCGCAGCCCGCGTGCAACTCCGCGACAGGTTCCCCAGCGACGCGATGGCCCCCGCCCCCTCGTCACCTAGCGCCGGCCTTGCGCCCGGCTTTACGGCAACAGGTTTGAATCCCCTGGCAAATCGCTGTCAACCTTTTTGCATGATGGGCCCGGTTACGGGCTTTCCTTTCGCCCGCCAGGGGTGCGACGATCATCGTCAGCAGCGCATTTCGAGGAGCCCCCTATGACCCGTCCGTTCGAGGGCATTCGCATCATCGACATCACCCACGTGCTGGCCGGGCCATTCGCGGCCTATCAGCTCGCCGTGCTCGGCGCCGACGTGATCAAGGTCGAGCATCCCGACGAGCCCGACCAGAGCCGCGAAGGCGGGACGGACCGGGCGCTCAACCGCCGCAACATGGGAACATCCTTTTTGACTCAAGGATCTAACAAGCAGTCTATCACCCTCGATCTAAAGACCGAAGAGGGCCGCGAGATCCTCAAAAAGCTCGTCGCCACGTCCGACGTGCTGGTGCAGAACTACCGGCCCGGCGCGTTCGAGGCGCTGGGCCTCGGCTACGAGGCGCTGCTCGAGATCAACCCGCGCCTGATCTACTGCTCGATTTCGGCCTTCGGCCAGGACGGCGTGCGGCGCGAGCAGACGGCCTACGACCATGTGATCCAGGCGACCTCGGGCATCATGGCCGCGACCGGCACCGAGGAGGTCAACCCGATCAAGATCGGCGCCCCGGCGGTCGATTACGCCACCGGCACGATGGGCGCCTTTGCCCTCGCCAGCGCCCTCTTCCAACGCGAGCGCACCGGCAAGGGCCAGCACATCGACCTCGCCATGCTCGGCGTGGCGATGATGATGCAGGCGTCGCTGATGACCGGCTATTTCCGCAACAAGACCGAGCCGAAGCCGCACGGCAACAAGCAGCCTTTCGCCACCAACAGCGCCTATGACGCCAAGGAAGGCATGGTCATGATCGGCGCCAGCAACATCCGCCAGCAGGCGCGGTTCTGGCGGGCGGTCGAGCGCCCCGACATGATCAAGACCGACAACGAGGCGCGCGTCGACGACCGCGAGCGCGAGGCCGCGATTATTGCCGGCATCATCAAGACCAAGACCGCCGACGAGTGGGAGGTCTATTTCCAGGCCCGCCATGTCCCCGCCGCCCGGGTGCGGACGATGGCCGAGGCGATCGCCGACCCGCATTTCAAGGGGCGCGGCGTGTTCCACCACTTCGACGGCGTGCCGGGCATCGATGGCCCGGTCGGGGTGCCGCTCGCCGCGTTCAAGTTCGCCCATGGCGGCCCATCGATCGAACACCCGCCGCACGAGATGGGCCAGGACACCGACGCGGTGCTCGCCGAACTCGGCTACGACCAGGCGGCTATCGCCCGGCTGCGTCAGGCGAAGGTGGTCTGATCCCGCGCTCGTTCCTGTTCCTGCAAGGCCCGCAATCGTTCTTCTTCGAGCGGCTGGGCCGGGCGCTGATCGCGCGCGGGCACCGGGTTCACCGGATCAACCTCAACCTTGGCGACCGGGTATTCTGGCGGCTGCCGGCTGCCGATTTTCGCGGGCGGTTCGACGATTGGCCCCGCTTCATCGCGGATCAGCTTGAAGAATGCGGCGCAACCGACCTGCTGCTCCACGGCGACCGGCGGCCTTATCATGTCGTTGCCGGCGCGGCGGCGCGGGCGCGCGGTATCACCGTCCTGGCGACCGATCTTGGCTATCTCCGGCCCGATTGGCTGACCCTCGAACAGGACGGGATGACGCGCTGCTCGCGTTTCCCCCGCGATCCGGCGACGATCCGCGCCCTCGCCGCCCGCTTTCCCGAGCCGGACCTGGCGCCGCGCCTTCACACCCCGTTCTGGCGGCTGGCAGCGCACGACATCCCCTACCATGTCGCCGCGGCGCTGGGCCGCCCGCTCTACCCGCATTACCAACGCCACGGGCTCTATCATCCGTTCGCCGAATATGCCGGCTGGGTATGGAACGCGCCGCGGCGGCTCGCGACCCGGCGGGCGACCGAGGCGGCGAAGCGGCGGCTCGCCTCCGCGCCTGGCAGCTATTTCCTCTTCCCCTTGCAGCTGGCGACCGATTTCCAGCTTCGCGCCCATTCGCCGTTTGCCGATCCCCGCGACGCGCTGCGCCTGGCGGTTCGATCGTTTGCCGATAGCGGCAGCGAGCATCGCCTCGCCATCATCGGCCATCCGCTCGACGAAGGCCTGATCAACTGGCGCCGCGTCGTCGGCGAGTACCGTCTCGGCGACCGCGCCCTCGTTCTGGAAGGCGGCGCTTCGGACCAATTGCTCGCCGGCGCTGCCGGTGTCGTTACCGTCAACAGCACCGTTGGCCTCAGCGCGCTGCGCCGCGGCGTCCCGGTCAAGACGCTTGGCGCCGCCATCTACGATGTCGCCGGGTTGACCCATCGCGGCGCGCTCGACGGATTTTGGCGCAACCCTCGCCCACCGGACCCGGCGTTGCTCGACGACTTCGTGCGCGCCCTGGTCGGCGCCACCCAGGTCAAAGGCGGGTTTCACGGGCGCGAGGCTCAGGAGGCTGCGCTCACGGGCTTTGTCGAGCGGCTCGAAAGCGCCCCCGATCCGCTGCCGCGACACTTGGGCCGAATTCCCGCTTTCGCGGAAACGGCGATCCAATATGATCCGCCCAACGATGTCAGCATTGGTTAGGTGCGATGGCCTGGGATCCCGCCCAATACTTGAAATTCGCCGGACCGCGGCTGCGCCCGGCGATCGACCTGCTGGGCCATATCGAGGCCGAGGCGCCAAAGCTGGTCTACGATCTCGGCTGCGGCGCCGGCAACGTCACCCGCTTTATCGCCCAGCGCTGGCCGCAGACGCGCATCGTCGGCATCGACGGCTCGGCCGAGATGCTGGCCAAGGCCAGGACCGAACTGCCGCAGATCGAATGGCAGCAGGCCGACCTCGCCACCTGGCTGCCGCCGCAAAAGCCCGATGTGATCTATTCGAACGCGGCGCTGCACTGGATCGAGGATCACGCCCCGGTCTTTGTCGCGCTGTTCAACAGCCTAGCGCCGGGCGGCACCTTTGCGGTGCAGATCCCGCGCAATTTCGGCGCGCCGTCGCATACCTCGATGGGTGAGGCGGCGCGGATGGGGCCGTGGCGGACCAAACTGGAACCGATGCTGCGTCCGGCCCCCGTTGCCCCGCCCGATTTCTATTACAACCTGATGGCGCCGCTCGCCGCCAGGCTCGACATGTGGGAGACCGAGTACCTGCAGGTGCTCGACGGCGAGCACGCGGTCAGGGAATACACCAAATCGACCTGGCTCTCCCCGCTGCTCGCGGCACTCGACGAGCCCGAGCGCAGCGGGTTCGAGGACGCCTACACAAAGCTCGTCGACGCCGCCTATCCGCGCCGCCCCGACGGCAAGACCCTGTTTCCGTTCCGCCGGATGTTCATCGTCGCGACCAAGGGGTAATTCGAACGCAGCCGGCGACAGCTTGCGGCCGAGCGGCCTCGATCCTTATATTCGGCCGCGCGATAGCGCAGCGCCGGCTGAGAGCGCTTCGAGCTTTTTATAGGCAACCCCTTGATCCAGCGGCGCCATGCCGCAATTGGTGCAAGGATAAAGCCGCTCGGCCGGCACGTGTTTCAAGGCGCGGTCGATGGTCGCGGCGACCTCGTCCGGGGTTTCGACATGTTCGGTCGCGACATCGATCGCGCCGGCCAGCACGTCCTTGCCGGCAAGCAGCCCCATCAGCTCGATCGGCACCCGCGAGTTGATGCACTCGAGCGAAACCTGGTCGATCCGGCTCGCCGCCAAAGCCGGGAAGATGCGCTCGTACTGCCGCCACTCGGGGCCGAGCCCGGCTTTCCAGTCGATATTCGCCTTGATGCCGTAGCCGTAGCAGATGTGCACCGCGGTCTTGGCCGCGACCCCGGCGATGGCGCGGTGCAGGCCCTCGATGCCCCAATCGACGACCTCGTCGAGATAGACGTTGAAGGCCGGCTCGTCGAACTGGATCACATCGACGCCGATCGCGGCGAGTTCGCGCGCCTCCTCGTTGAGCAGATCGGCGAAGGCCATCGCCATCTTGACGCGGTCGCCGTAATGCCGGTCGGCGATCGTGTCGACGATGGTCATCGGCCCCGGCAAGGTGAATTTGAGTGTCCGCGTGGTATGCGCCCGGGCCAGCCGCGCCTCCTCGCCGTGGGCGCTGCCGCGCCGGCGCAACGGCCCGGTGACGGTCGGCACCTCGGCCTCGTAGCGGTTGTTGCGGATGCCCATGCGCACCTTGTTGGCAAAGTCGATGCCGTCGATGTGTTCGAGAAAGCCATGGACGAAATGCTGCCGCGACTGTTCGCCATCGCTGACGATGTCGATGCCGGCGTCTTCCTGGCGCTTGAGGGCGAGGATCGTGGCGTCGCGCTTGGCCTCCGTGAGCGCCTCGCCCTCGAGCCGCCACGGCGCCCACAGCACGCGCGGCTGAGCCAGCCAGGACGGCTTCGGCAGGCTACCCGCGGTTGTCGTCTCGAGCATGGCGCGTTCCTCCGCTTCCCTGCCTTCTATTGTAGGCTATGCGAGCCACAAAGCAGGAGGAGATGCCGATGGCCACCCGCGAAGATCTGCGCCGCGACGGCAAGGCTCTGCACGAACGGCTGTTCGGGCCGGGCACGGCGACGCATTTCGTCCCCGGCTACGCCGATCTGCGCGCCGAGCTCGCGTTTGGCGCAGTGTGGAGCCGACCCGGCCTCGCCCTTCCCGATCGGATGATTGCGGCGCTGGCGGCGCTGTGCTCGGTGCAGCGGCTCAATCATTTGCGCCGTCATGTCGCCGCCGCGCTCGACCTCGGGCTCGACCCGCGCGCCATCGTCGAGGTGTTTATCCAATGCGGCATCTATGCCGGGCTGCCGGCGAGCGAAGAGGCGATGGTGGTCGCCGAAGCGGTCTATGGCGAGCGCGGCATCGCGCTGCCGCCCGAGCCGCCGCGCGACGACCCTATGGAGATGCTGGATCGGCGGGGTCGGGCGTTACTGGAATCGTTTCACGGCGACCGCGGCTATGCGGGCTACGCCGCGCCCGACAACCCGGTGACCCAGGCGCTTTATCCGGTGGCGATCCAGTACGGTTACGGCGAGATCTGGGACCGGCCGGGGCTTGACCGGCGGCAGCGGGCGCTGGTCGCGGTCGCCGCGTTCACCGCGCTGAAGCTCGACCTTCAAGTGCAAAAGTTCGGGCAATCGGCGCTCAACGCCGG
>DASQGR010000165.1:0-5167 GCA_035632515.1 Allostellaceae bacterium
GGCGGGCGGCACACGCTGCTGTTTGCCTGCTCCAGCGCCAAGGTCGATGCCGCGGTCGATTGCTGGGGCGGCTTCATCCACCGCGCCACCCCCGACGCCGAGACCACCCCGTCGCGCCCGACCCCGGTGCTCGACCTGGTCAAGAACCTGCACTGCCCGCTGTTCGGCGTGTTCGGAGTCGAGGATCAGAACCCGCCGGTAGCGCTCGAAGCGGAGCTGAAGAACCGCGCCGCGGCGGCCGGCGGCAAGGACGTCACCACCAAGATCTATCAGAATGCCGGCCACGCTTTTCTAGCCGACTACCGGCCGAGCTATCGCGAAGGACCGGCGCACGAGCTGTGGAACGACGCCACAGCCTTCTTCAAGAAGCATTTGGGCTAGAGCACGATCTATTTAGATCGAAGCCTAAAAACAGTTCCCCTCCCGCGGGCTTGGCCCGCGGGGTCCACGTCTGCGTTTGCGAATGTCGGGAAAAGGACGTGGATGGCCGGGTCAAGCCCGGCCAAGGCGGCACACAAAGCGGTTCGGCCCAAACAGATAAGGCTCTAGCGGTTTTTCGTCGTCGCCCTCCGCGAAAGCGGGGTCCGGGGGCAACCGGGTGAGACCCGCAGCTCCTGGATTCCCGCTGGCGCGGGAATGACGCAAAGTCTGTCGGGCTAACCCCGATAAAACGGCCGGTCGCCTTCGATGGTGACCCGGTAGCCGTGGCGGCGCTGCGGGAAATAGTCCCACATCGCGTGGTGCTGGACGCTGCGATTGTCCCAGAACGCTACCGAACTCGGCTGCCAGCGAAAGCGGCACTGGAATTCCGGCGTCTCGGCATGGGCCCATAGCATCTCCAGCAGCGCCCTGCTTTCGAGCGGGCTCAGCCCCTTGATCCGGGTGGTGAAGTTGCGGTTGACGAACAGCGCCTTGCGGCCGGTCACCGGGTGGGTGCGCACGATCGGGTGCTCGGCCTTGGGGAAGCCTTTGTTGCCGCCGTCATAGCCGAACCGCCCGCGATACACCGGCTCGCCGTCATGCACGGCGACGAGGCCCTCGATCAGCGTTTTTATCGGCCCCGACAGGCGGTCATAAGCCGCGTACATGCTGGCGAACAGGGTGTCGCCGCCGGTCGGCGGGATTTCCGTCAGATAGAGGATGCTGCCCATCGGCGGGGTTTCGTCGCACGACACATCGGAATGCCACTCTTCGCCGGCGACATGCTGCGAATTTTCGTCGGCATGGATGGTAAGGATTTCGGGGTGCCCCTCCGGCGCGTGCCGCGAGGCCGGGTGGATCGCCAGCTCCCCGAACAGCCGCCCGAACGCCTTGTGCTGGTCGTGCGAGAGGTGCTGGTCGCGGAAGAAGATCACCAGGTTTTCCATCAGCGCGTCGTGCACCTCCTGAAATTGCTGGTTGCCGAGCGGGCGTGACAGATCGACCCCGCCGATCTCGGCGCCGATATGCGGCGTCAGCTTTGTCACCTCGATCGTCTGGTACGCCATCAGGTTGCTCCCGGACTGAACCCATCGCTGCGACGATAACAGGAAAGCCGCATTCAGCCGAGCGCGCGGACGACGCGTGCCGGATTGCCGATCGCGACGCTGTCGGACGGCACGTCGCGGGTGACGACGCTGCCGGCGCCGATAACGGCGCCGTCGCCGATCGACACTCCGGGCAAAACGATGGCGCCGCCGCCGATCCACACGCCGCTGCCGATGCGGATCGGCTTTGCCCCCTCCCAGCCGGCGACCCGGGTGGCGCGATCGAGCGGGTGGTAAGCGGTGTAGAGCTGCACCGCCGGCGCCATCTGCAGATCGTCGCCGATCGCGATCTCTGCGCAATCGAGAAAGACGCAATTGTAATTGATGAAGCAATTACGCCCGAGACGGATGTTGTAGCCGTAATCGCAATGGAATCGCGGCTGGATGTCGACCCCTTCGCCGACCGCGCCGAGCAATTGCCGCAGCAATTCGAGGCGCCCGGCAGCGTCGCCGGGATCGGTCGCGTTGTAGCGCGCCAGCAGGCGCTGCGCCGCGTGGCGCTCGCTGGCCAGTTCAGGCCCGGTCGAATTGTAGAGCTCGCCCGCGAGCATCTTCTGCTTTTCGCTCAGCGCCATTGCCGGTCCTCTCATCGTCATTGCGAGGCGCGTCGCGCCGAAGCAATCTCCGGGCGCGCACGCCGATCGGGATTGCCGCATCGCCTCGCGGCTCCTCGCAATGACGAATGACGGAGGTTCACATGAGTCGCAAGGAATTGGCGGTCGAGAGCGTCGCCGAGGCCTATCTCGCCCTGCTGGCCGAGCGCGGGGTCGAGTATCTGTTCGCCAATGCCGGCACCGATTTCGCGCCGATCGTGGAGGCTTATGCCAAGGCCGCGCATACCGGCCTCGCCGCGCCGAAGCCCTTGATCGCGACGCACGAGAACCTGGCGATGTCGATGGCGCACGGCTATGCCGTGGCCTCCGGGAAGGTGCCGGCGGTGATGGTGCATGTCAGCGTCGGCACCGCCAATGCGCTGTGCGGAGTGTTCAATGCGGCGCGCGAGTACGTCCCGATCCTGTTCACCGCCGGGCGCTCGCCGCTGACGGAGGAAGGGCTGCACGGCGCGCGCGACACCTATATCCACTGGGCGCAGGAGATGTTCGACCAGGCCGGGATGCTGCGCGAGCTGGTCAAGTGGGAGTACGAGCTGCGCAACGGCACCCAGCTCGAAACCGTGATCGACCGGGCGCTGTCGCTGGCCACCAGCGCACCGCAAGGGCCGGTGTATCTGTCGCTGCCGCGCGAGGTGCTGGCCGAGCCGCTCGATGGTTTTGCCTGCGACAGCCCATCGCGCCGGGCCGCCGTGGCCTCCCCGGGCGCGGACGAAGCGGCGGTGGCGGCGGCCGCGAAAATCCTCGCCGCCGCCGACCGCCCGGTCATCATAACCGCCAGCGCCGGGCGCGACCCCGAGGCGGTCGCCGCGCTCGCCCAATTCGCCGAGCGGTTCGCCATTCCGGTGGTCGAGCACCGCCAGCGCCATCTGTCGCTGCCGGCGGACCACCCCTGTCATCTCGGCTACGAGCCGACGCCCTTTGTCAAAGAAGCCGACGCGATCCTCGTCGTCGAATCGGATGTGCCCTGGGTGCCGAGCCGCGTCTCGCCGCCGGCCGCGTGCCGGGTCGTCCATATCGGCGTCGACCCGCTGTTCGGCCGCTATCCGATCCGCGGCTTTCCCTGCGACGTGGCGATCGCCGGGCTGCCGCGGCTGGTGCTGCCGAAACTCGGCGCGGCGCTGAAGGTGGCGGAGGCCAAGGTCGCGGCCCGCCGTCAGGCGCTGGCCGAGCGGCGCGCGGCGCAGCGCGCCGGCTGGCACAAGCTGCGCGAGGACGTGGCGGCGCAGACGCCGATCCACCCCGCCTGGGTCAGCCATTGCCTTAGCGAGGCGCGCGCCCGCGACTCGATCCTGGTCAACGAATACACGCTGCTCAACGAGCATTGCGGCTCGACCCTGCCCGGCAGCTATTTCGGGTCGAGCCCGGCGGCGGGGCTGGGCTGGGGCGCCGGCGCCGCGCTCGGCGTCAAGCTCGCCGAGCCGGGGCGGCAGGTGATCTCGATCCTCGGCGACGGCTCGTACATCTTCTCCAACCCGGTCGCGGTGCACCACGCCGCGACGATGCACAAGCTGCCGGTGCTGACCATCGTCATCAACAACGCGATGTGGGGCGCGGTGCGCCGCGCGACCCTCGGCATGTACCCGGACGGCGAGGCGGCGCGCAGCAACAAGCCGCCCTTCATCGACCTCGACGATCTGCCGGCGTTCGAAACGATCTGCGAAGCCGCCGGCGGCTACGGCGAACGGGTCGAAGATCCCGCCCAACTCCCCGCCGCGCTCGACCGCGCGCTCAAGGCGGTCGATGGCGGCCAGCAGGCGCTGCTCAACGTGATCTCGCGTGGCGTGGCTGGAGCATAATGATGTCGTCAGGTGTATTCGTGCTTCGGGATGCACAGACGCTCATCCCGATGCAGCCGTCCAATTTTGCATCCGAGGAAGACTTTCAGCGCCTGCTCGCCAATTTTCCCGCACTGCTTGCGGGCGAACGGATTGATCCGAAAGTGCCTCGCCGATGGATCCTGATATCTCGCGAGAAGTCGATACCGTCCGAGGAGAACGGTGCTGCGCGTTGGTCAGTGGATCACCTGTTTCTGGACCAAGACGGGGTGCCCACGCTCGTTGAGGTAAAGCGGTCGACCGACACTCGTATACGGCGCGAGGTGGTCGGCCAGATGCTCGATTACGCAGCGAACTGCGTTGTGTACTGGCCGATCGAGGAACTTCGCCTCAAATTCGAAGTCGATTGCGCAGAGCGCGGAGAGGATCCAAGCGAGGCAATAGAGCGTGCGCTCGGTCCCGAGCGGGACGCCGCTGCCTTCTGGGAACAGGTCAAGACAAATTTGCGCGCCGGCAAGGTTCGAATGCTTTTCGTTGCGGACCAAATCCCTACTGAACTCAGACGGATAGTCGAATTCCTTAACGAGCAAATGGATCCGGCGGAGGTGCTGGCGCTTGAACTACGTCAATTCGAAGGAGAGGGTCTAAAGACGCTTGTGCCAATGGTCTACGGTCAGACTCAGGAAGCACGGCAAAACAAGGGGGTCGCAACTCCACAACGGCAGTGGGATTTGCCGGCGATCTACGAGGAGCTTAAACAGAAATTCGGTATAGGTGCTTTTGATGTCGCTGTAAAAACTAAGGAATGGATGGATGCGAACGGCATCAATACATGGTTTGGTAAAGGATCTAAAATTGGCTCTATGGGTCCGGAATTTGTAAGGGAGGGTGAAAGGTTTTATCCTGCCTTTCTGTCTACGGACGGGCGGGTCTGGATTAATTTCAATTATCTTCGAAAGCCGCCATTCGATGACGAGAACAAGCGGCGGGAGCTGCTCCGGCGCATCAATGAGATTGATGGTGTGGACATGCCAGATTCGACCATTAATTCAAATCGGAGCATACCCTTGGCGATACTGTCCGGTGATACTGCGCTAAGGAAGTTGCTTTCCGCGTTGGATTGGTTCAAGGACGAGCTGCGCCGGTCATAGATCGTTCTGCAGCTTCTTCCGCACCCGGAAGAGGATGTCCAAGTCGCGGCGAGGTGGACAAGGTCACCTTCGCCGCCGCCAGGCGCTAATCTGCTCAAGCG
>DASQGR010000166.1:0-4579 GCA_035632515.1 Allostellaceae bacterium
GGCGTCGCGGTCGCCGGTGACGATCTGCCCGATCAGCGGCAGGATGCGGAAGCTGTAGAGCTCGTACGCCGGGGCGAGCCACGGCGCCGCCGCGGGCGCGAATTCGAGGCTGAGAAACCGCCCGCCCGGCTTCAGCACCCGACGCGCCTCCGCCAGGGCGCGTTCGATATGGGTGACGTTCCGAAGGCCGAAGCCGATCGTGTAAAGATCGATGCTGTTGTCGGCGACGGGCAGCGCCTCGGCGTCGCCGCACACCCATTCGAGCCCCGAGAGGATGCCCTCGTCGATTGCCCGCGCGCGTCCGACATCAAGCATCTGCTCGTTGACGTCGCAGACGACGGCATAGCCGCCGTGCTGCGGGGCGAGACGCGGCAGCGCGCGGCAAGCGATGTCGCCGGTGCCGCCGGCAACATCGAGCAGCACCTGACCAGGGTGCGGGGCGAGCCAGGCGATCAGCCGGTCTTTCCACCGCCGGTGGATGCCGCCGCTCATCAGATCGTTCATCAAGTCGTAGCGGCTCGCGACGCTGTCGAAGACGGCGCGCACCAGCGGCGCCTTTGCCGTCTCGGGGACGCGGCGAAAGCCGAAATCGGTCTCGGCGCCGGGTTCTTGGCTTGTCTCTTTCTCGGGCATCGGGCAGGAAGATAGCTTCATGCCCGAACTTCCCGAAGTCGAAACCGTGCGGCGCGGCCTGGCGCTGAAGATGACCGGTCGCCGCATCGTCGACGCCAATCTGCGCCGCCAGGATTTGCGCCGGCCGTTTCCGCCGATGCTGGCGCGCACCTTGACCGGCGCCACGATCGGCGCGCTCAGGCGGCGCGGCAAATACATCCTGATCGAACTCGACGACAACGGCATCCTGCTGCTCCATCTCGGCATGTCCGGGCGGATCACCACGAGCGATGCCGCCACCCCGCATGCGACGCACGACCACGTCGTCCTGACCCTCGACGATGGCACCGTGGTGCGCTTCAACGACGCGCGGCGCTTCGGCCTGCTCGATTTCATGCGGCGCGGCGAGGAGACCGCGCATCCGCTGCTTGCCGGGATGGGTCCCGAACCGCTGGAGCCGGGCTTCAGCGGCGCTTATTTGACGACGGCCCTCGCCGGCAAGATGACGCCGATCAAGGCGGCGCTGCTCGACCAGCGCATCGTCGCCGGACTCGGCAACATTTATGTTTGCGAGGCGCTCTATCGCGCCGGAGTGTCGCCGCGGCGGCTGGCGGGGACCGTCGCCGGTGCCCGTGCCGACAAGCTCGCCGCCGCGATCCGCGACGTGTTGACCGAAGCGATCGAGGCCGGCGGCTCATCGTTGCGGGATTATGTTCAGGCCGACGGCGAACTGGGCTATTTCCAGCACCGCTGGGCGGTTTACGGCAAAGAGGGCGAGCCCTGCCCGGCCTGCACCTGCGCCGAGGGCGTACGCCGCATCGTGCAGTCCGGCCGCTCGACATTCTTTTGCGCCAAGCGTCAGCGTTAGGAAGGTTCCGATGAGCGATCCCCACGAAAAAACCGTTTTGGTCGAGCGCCAGGGCGCGGTCGGCATCGTCCGGCTCAACCGGCCGACGGCGCTCAACGCCCTCAACGGCGAGCTGATCGAGGCGCTGGGGGAAGCCTTCGACGCGCTCGAAGGCGATCCGGCAATCGGCGCCATCGTGCTCACCGGCAGCGAGCGCGCCTTTGCTGCCGGAGCCGATATCAAGGAGATGCAGGCCAAAACCTACATCGAAGCCTACACCCAGGATTTCATCACCCGCGGCTGGGAGCGGGTTGGGCAATGCCGCAAGCCGGTGATCGCCGCGGTTGCCGGTTTCGCGCTTGGCGGCGGCTGCGAGGTGGCGATGATGTGCGACATCGTCATCGCCGCCGAAACCGCGCGCTTCGGCCAGCCGGAGATTCAACTCGGCACGATGCCGGGCGCCGGAGGCACCCAGCGCCTGCCGCGCTTTATCGGCAAGGCCAAGGCGATGGATCTGTGCCTGACCGGCCGGATGATGGACGTGCACGAGGCCGAGCGCGCCGGCCTCGTCAGCCGCATCGTTCCGGCCGAGAAATTGCTCGAAGAAGCAGTCGCGGTCGGCGAGCGCATCGCCGGCATGTCGCAGCCGGTCGCCATGATGGTCAAGGAGTCAGTCAACCGCGCCTTCGAGACAACCCTGGCCGAAGGCGTACGCTTCGAGCGGCGCCTGTTCCATTCGACCTTCGCCACCGAAGACCAAAAGGAAGGGATGGCGGCCTTTGTCGAAAAGCGCAAGCCGGCTTTCCGCAACCGCTAGCCCGGCATGCGCCCGCCTCAGGTTGACGCCCGCGCGTGCCGTCGATATAAGCGCGCTCTCTCTGGCCCACGCGAGCGAGCATGCCTCACCATAAATCGGCGGAAAAACGGCTTCGGCAGACCGAAAAGCGCACCGCGGTCAACCGCGCGCGGATGAGCCGTGTGCGTACCTTTGTCAAAAACGTCGAGACCGCGATCGAAAGCGGCGATAAGGCGGCGGCGCAGTCGGCGCTGCAGAACGCCCAGCCAGAGCTGCATCGCGCCACCACCAAGGGCGTGATGCATCGCAACACCGTGGCGCGCAAGCTGTCCCGATTAGCAGCCCGAATCAACGCGTTATAGGCCGCTTCTTCACGCCCCATCGCGGGCGTGTCCGGCATGGTGCTGCAAACCAGTCACGCGTAAAAAAATTCCTCTCCGTCGCGTTTCAATGCTGTTGCCAAGAATCTGCAACATAAGCTAAAGTCTGAAGTGACGGAGCAAAAAACCACGATCTCTCCGTGTTGATTTCGGTTGTCCGCAAAAATCACAGTAATTAAACGACTCGCATGTCAGAAGTGTGCGCGTTATGGAGCTATTTTCGTAAAAGTACTTGCTGCTTCTTGCTGCAATATTGACCAGCAGGAACTGGTTATTGGTCGTCTGGAAAAACCTTTGAAGCCGATACTGTAAATCTGTCAGGGGGCGACATTGGTCGGGGAAGTGACTCAAGCCGGCGGGATTGGTCCTGTACCGCAAGGCTCGCCGGGAGATTGGATTCGGGTTCTCGGTCGTTTGAGGCGGGAGGTCGGGGAAACCGCCTACCGCTCCTGGTTCCGCTCGATGACGGTCGAGCGGGTGGCCGGCGGAGAGGGGGTCATCGCCGTGCCGACACGGTTCCTGCGCAATTGGGTCGCGACTCACTACGCCGACCGGCTGCTGACGCTGTGGCGCGCCGAAAACCAGGCGATCAATCGAATTTCCTTTGTCGTCGATGCGCATCATGGCCGCAGCCCGGCGGTACCGCCGCAGCCCGTCACGGCGGAGACGCCGGAGGCAATCGTTCCCGCGATCGTGGGGGATGCCATGCCCACCGATACTGCCGACGACAAGGGCCAACTGGACAGGGGCCAGCTATCCGCACCGCTCGATCCGCGCCTTACCTTTGAGAACTTTATCGTCGGCAAGCCGAACGAACTGGCCCATGCGGCGGCTCGCCGGGTCGCCGAGGCCTGCGCGGCGCCGACCCATTCGGTGCCGTTCAACCCACTTTTCCTCTATGGCGGGGTTGGTCTGGGCAAGACGCACCTGATGCATGCGATCGCCTGGCATGTGCGCAACCACGCGCCGGCGCGCAAGGTCATCTATCTGTCGGCCGAAAAGTTCATGTATCAATTCATCCGGGCGTTGCGCTTTCGCTCGACGATGGATTTCAAGGAGCAGTTCCGTTCGGTCGACTTGTTGATGATCGACGATGTGCAGTTCATCAGCGGCAAGGAGTCGACGCAGGAGGAGTTCTTCCACACCTTCAACGCTCTGGTCGATCAAAACCGGCAGATCGTGATCTCGGCCGACAAATCGCCGGCCGATCTGGAAAAGCTTGAGGAACGGATGCGCTCCCGGCTCGGCTGGGGCCTGGTCGCCGACATTCATCCGACCACTTACGAATTGCGCCTTGGCATTCTCCAGTCGAAGGCCGAGCAGATGGGTCTGCATCTGCCGCAGAAGGTCATGGAGTTCCTCGCCCACAAAATCGCCTCCAACGTCCGTGAACTCGAAGGCGCGCTCAACCGCATCGCCGCGCATGTCAATCTTGTGCGCCGCGAGGTCACCCTCGAAGCGACCCAGGAACTGCTGCAGGATTTATTGCGCGCCAACGAGCGCAGGGTGACGATTGACGAGATCCAGCGCCGGGTCGCCGAACATTTCAACATCAAGATGGCCGAGATGATCTCAAGCCGCCGCGCCCGTGTCGTCGCCCGGCCGCGCCAGGTGGCGATGTATCTGGCAAAACAGCTCACCTCGCGCTCGCTGCCGGAAATCGGCCGCAAGTTCGGCGGGCGTGACCACACCACCGTGATGCACGCGGTGCGCAAGATCGAGGAGTTGACCCGCGCCGACCGAGCGCTCGCCGAGGATGTCGAACTGCTCCAGAGAATGCTCGGGAGCTAGCGGACTTTCCTGCGGCCACCGCCGCTCCCTGCGCGGCATAGCGAATGCCGGTAGGGAGATGGGTGTTCCGTGATATGATGGTGTTGGCTTGCCGGCTCCGTCACGACGTGCGCGGCACGGCAGCCGTACCTTGCTTTCGCCCCCTTAACAACC
>DASQGR010000167.1:0-5326 GCA_035632515.1 Allostellaceae bacterium
CAGCATCACCTCGATGTTCAACCCCGGCTATGCCTACGTGATGCTGTTCGTTGCCATGACGCTGGTGCTCGTGTTGCGGCCCTATGGATTGCTCGGCACCGCGGGGCGCGAATGAAAGCAGCGCTCCGATGATCCGGAATCGTCCATTCGTAGTCGAGGGTCTGGTCGCCGTGGCGCTGATCGCCGCGCCCTTCGTGCTGCCGCATCTCGGTTTCACACCGACGACGATCAATCGCATTTTGGTCTGGGGCCTGTTCGGCATCGGCTTCGATATCCTGTTCGGCTACACCGGCTTGCTGTCGTTCGGCCAGGCGGCGTTCTACGGCACCGGCGGGTTTGTCGCCGCCTATCTGCTGACCAATAATTTGATGACCAACGTGCTGGGCGCGCTCGTCGTCGGCACGATCGGCGCAACGATCGCGGGGGTGCTCGTCGGCGCGATCGCGTTGCGCCGCACCGGCATCTACTTCGCGATGATCACGGTCGCGATCGCCGAGATGTTCTATTTTATCGAATTCTCGCCGCTGGCGGCGTGGACCGGCGGCGAGAACGGGTTGCCCGGCGTGCCGACCCCGAGATTCGAGCTCTTCGGATGGCATTATCAGGTCAGCAACGGCTGGTCGATGTATGTGTTCCTCGCCGTTTGCTATTTCCTCGGCATCGCCGTGGCGCTGCGCATCGTGCGCTCGCCGGTCGGCGCGATCTTCAGCGCGATCCGCGACAACCCGATCCGCGCCCGCGCGGTCGGCCATGCGGTAGGACTCTACAAGCTGACCGCCTTTGTCATCGCCGCCGCCTATGCCGGGCTTGCCGGCGGGCTGCTCGGCGTGCTGCAGGGTTTCATGCCGCCCGACGCCTTCACGTTCGACACCTCGGGCCAGCTGGTCATGCAGACCGCGATCGGCGGCAGCGGCACTCTGTTCGGCCCGCTCGTGGGCGCGGTGGTGTGGCTGTTCCTGCGCGATTTCCTCCAGGCGGCGCTCGGCCTCGGCGCCGCGTGGAAGCTGGTGCTGGGCGTGGTCTTCGTCCTGCTGGTGTGTTTTCTGCGGCGCGGGATCATCGGCGGCCTGAGCGATCTGGTCGCGCTGTTCACCGCGCGGCAGCCTCCCCCCGCACCGGAGGAAGCGCCGGCGCTTGCCTCCGCTTCGCTGCCGCTCGCCAGTGTCGGGCCGTCGCGCCGGCGCCACGAGACGCCGTTTGCCGGCCCGGTATTGGAAACCCGCGGGCTCAGCAAATCGTTCGGCGGCCTGGCCGCCAACCGCGATATCGACTTCTCCGTCGAGCAGGGCGAGGTGCGCGGCGTTATCGGCCCCAACGGCGCGGGCAAAAGCACCTTCTTCAAGATGCTGACCTGTGAGATGGCGCCGAGCGCCGGCCGCATCTTCTTCCACGGGCGCGACATCACCGGCATGGATGTCGCCCGGGTCTGCCAGCTTGGCCTGACCAAGAGCTATCAGGTCAACCAGCTGTTCCAGCGCCTGACCTTGCGCGAAAACATCGTCATCGCCGCGCTGGCGGAGCGGCGCGGCACCTTCTCGCTCGACCTGCTGCGCCGCATCGACCGGGTTCCGGGGCTCGACACCCAGGTCGAAAGCACGCTGACTTTGGTCGGGCTCGGCGGCCGCGCCGACGTCCCGGTGGCCGAGCTCGCCTACGGCGAAAAGCGGCGGCTGGAGATCGGGCTGGCGCTTGCCGCCTCGCCGACGCTGCTGCTGCTCGACGAGCCGCTCGCCGGGATGAGCCCGCGCGAGCGCGCCGAGACGGTGCAGCTGCTCAAGAACATCAGCCGCGGCCGCACGTTGATCATCGTCGAGCACGATATGGACGCGGTGTTCGAGCTGGCCGAGCGCATCACCGTGCTGCATGAGGGCGCGCTGCTTGCCGAGGGCACGCCGGCGGAGATCCAGCGCAACAGGCTGGTGCAGGAAGCCTATCTCGGCGGGGTCGCGGCGGAATGAGCGCCCTGCTCGAGGTCGAGGGCCTCAACAGCTATTACGGCGACAGCCATATCCTGTTCGACGTATCGCTGCGGGTCGAAAAGAACGAAGTCGTGGCCCTGCTCGGCCGCAACGGGGCGGGCAAGAGCACGACGCTGAAAAGCCTCATCGGGCTCGTGCGGCCGCGGTCGGGACGGATCGTATTTGACGGGACGGCGACGCAGGGGCTGCCGCCGCATGCGATCGCCGCCCTCGGGCTGCAGCTGGTGCCGGAGGACCGGCGCATCTTCGGCAGCCTGAACGTCGAGGAAAACCTGGTGCTTGCCGGCCTGACGGCCAAATCGCGCTGGCCGGTCGAGCGCGTGTGGGAGACCTTTCCACGGCTCAAGGAGCGCCGCCGCAGCCGCGGCACCGACCTCTCGGGTGGCGAGCAGCAGATGCTGGCGATCGCGCGCGCGCTAGTCCGCGATCCCAAGATCGTGCTGCTCGACGAGCCGTTCGAGGGGCTGGCGCCGATCATCGTGCGCGACCTCCTCGCCACCTGCCGCAGCCTGGCCGAGGCGGGGCAGACGATCGTGGTGGTGGAGCAGAACCTCTCCGCCGCGTTGAGCCTCTCCGATCGGATTTACATCCTCAACAACGGCCATATCATCGAGGAAATGACCGCGCAGTCGGTGCGGGGCCAGCCGGAGCTTCTGCACCGCCATCTCGGGGTTTGAGTACATCTGCCGCGCCCCGGCGCTCATCTTGTGACACCTCAGGAGAGCGCGTGAGCGACGACGATCCGCAAGCTCCGCTGGCCATGCTGCGCCGGGTCTTCGGCTATCCGAGCTTTCGCGGCCAGCAGCAGGCGATCGTCGAGCATGTCGTTGCCGGGGGCGATGCGATCGTGCTGATGCCGACCGGCAGCGGCAAATCGCTGTGCTACCAGTTGCCCGCCCTGTTGCGCCCCGGGCTCGGCGTCGTCGTCTCGCCGCTGATCGCGCTGATGAAGGATCAGGTCGACGCGCTGCGGCAAGCCGGGGTGCGCGCCGCCGCACTCAATTCCGGGCTGCCTCCGGGCGAGGCCGGCGCCATCGAGCGCGCCGCCCACGAGGGCGCGCTCGACCTGCTCTACATGTCGCCCGAGCGGCTGGCGATGCCGCACTGCCTCGACCTGCTGCGGCGCTGCCGCCTCGCGCTGTTCGCGATCGACGAGGCGCACTGCATCTCGCAATGGGGACACGATTTCCGCCGCGACTACCAGGCGCTCGGCATCCTCAAGCGGAACTTTCCCGCCGTGCCGCTGCTGGCGCTCACGGCGACCGCGGACGAGCCGACGCGCCGCGACATCGCCGTGCAGCTCCACCTCGAAGGAGCGCGCTTGTTCGCCGCCGGCTATGACCGGCCGAACCTGTTCTACCGGGTGGTGCCCAAGAACAATCCACGCGACGACCTACTGCGCTTTATCGATGCCGAGCATCCGGGCGATGCCGGCATCGTCTACTGCCTGACCCGGCGGGCGGTCGAGGACACCGCCGCCTGGCTGAACCAGCGTGGGCGCGAGGCGCTGCCGTACCATGCCGGGCTCGCGGCGGGAATACGGGCGCGCCACCAGGATCGCTTCCTGCGCGAGGAAGGGATCATCGTCGTCGCCACCGTCGCCTTCGGCATGGGCATCGACAAGCCCAATGTCCGCTTCGTCGCGCATCTCGATGCGCCGAAGAACCTCGAAGCCTATTACCAGGAAACCGGCCGGGCCGGCCGCGACGGCCTGCCGGCCGATGCCTGGATGGCCTATGGCATGGCCGACGTGATGAACCTGCTGCGCCTGATCGAGGCCAGCGACGTCGGCGACCGGCAGCGCCGGATCGAGCGCCAGAAATCCGAGGCGCTGATCGGGTTTTGCGAGACGACATCGTGCCGGCGACAGGCGCTGCTCGGCTATTTCGGCGAGCACGATCACCCGCCTTGCGGCAATTGCGACAATTGCCGCGGCCCGGTGGAGGACTGGGACGGCACCGTCGCCGCGCAAAAGGCTTTGTCCGCGGTCTACCGCACCGGCCAGCGCTTCGGGGCGCAGCACCTCGTCGACGTGCTGGTCGGAAACGCGACGGAACGGGTCCGCAGCCTCGGGCATGACCGGCTCAAGACCTTTGGGGTCGGGACCGAGCTCGATCGCCGCGGTTGGCTGTCGGTGCTGCGCCAGCTTCTCGCGCACGGACTGTTGCGACCCGATCCCGAGGGACATGGCGGGCTGATGCTGGCGCCAAGCGCCGGCGAGGTGCTGCGCGGCGAGCGCGAGCTGCGTTTGCGCCGCGAGGCGGTGGACACGCGCCGGGCCGGGCGCAAACCCGGCAAAACCGCCGCTGGCATGGGCCTCGACCCGGCGGCGCAGAGCCTGTGGGCCGCCCTGCGCGCATGGCGTCTCGACGAGGCTCGCCGCCAGGAGTTGCCGCCCTACGTGATCTTCCACGACGCGACCTTGGTCGAGGTAGCGCGACGCCGCCCAGCCTCGCTCGACGCGCTGGCCGAGATCCCCGGGGTCGGCCGCAGCAAGCTCGACCGCTACGGGGCTGCGGTGCTCGCGGTTACCGCCGCCGCGCAGTGAATCGGCAAACGGCCCTATGATGAGGGCCGGGCGGCGCTTATGCTTCCACGGCCACCCGCGGGAAGCGGGCGCAGAAGTCGGGACGGACGGCATGAAGCGGCAATTGCACCTCAACCTGTTCATCGCCAGCCGCGGCCATCATGAGGCGTCGTGGCGGCATCCCGCGGCCTCGCCGCTGGCGCTCACCGATATCCGCTACTACCAGGATCTGGCGCAGCGGGCCGAGGCGGCGTTGTTCGATTCGATCTTCCTCGCCGATCAGCTCGCGCTCGGCGAGGATGCGTCGCAGGCGGCGCGGACCTGGCTCGAGCCGATCACGGTGCTGGCGGCGCTGGCGGTCACGACCCGTCGGATCGGGCTGATTGCGACCGCGTCGACCACCTATACCGAGCCGTTCAACCTGGCGCGGCAGTTTGCCTCGATCGACCATATCAGCAACGGGCGCGCCGCCTGGAACATCGTCACCTCGTGGCTGGCAACGGCGGCGCGCAACTTCGGCGGCGACGGCCAGGTCAGCCACGCCGACCGCTATGCCCGCGGCGAAGAGTTCATGACCGTGGTCAACGCGCTGTGGGACAGCTGGGCCGCGGACGCGGTCGTCGACGACCGGGCCAACGGCATCTACGCCAAAGCCGATCGCATCCGGCCGATCGATCACCGCGGCGATTTCTATCGGGTGGCCGGCCCGCTCAACATGCCGCGTTGCCCGCAGGGGCGGCCGGTGCTGGTGCAGGCGGGGTCGTCCGATACCGGCCGCCGGTTTGCGGCGCGGCATGCCGACGCCGTGTTCACCGCGCAT
>DASQGR010000168.1:0-8529 GCA_035632515.1 Allostellaceae bacterium
TCTCTTGATGGACGACACCAGCACGCGCATCGCTGCCATGGATTCCCAGGGCATCGACGTCGAGGCGCTTAGCATCAATCCCTACTGGTACCGCGCCGAGCGTGATGCGGCGGAGAAGCTGATCAAGATCCAGAACGAGACTCTGGTCGAGTTCTGCGCCGCCAATCCCGAGCGGTTCGTGGCCTTCGCGACCGCCGCCTTGCAGCATCCCGATCTTGCCGCCGAGCAGGTCGAGTATGCCGTGAAGAAGCTCGGCTTCCGCGGTGTCGGCGTCGGCGGCAGCGTGGCCGGCGAGGAGTTGGCCAATCCGAGATTCCACCCCTTCTGGAAGAAGTGCGAGGAACTCGGCGTCCTCGTCTTCATGCATCCGCTTGGCACCCGCGAACTGGAGCCGAGTGGGCGCCTCGCCGGCAACGGCCTGCTCACCAATACGATCGGCAACCCGCTCGAAACCACGATCGCTCTGTCGCATATGATCTTCGAGGGGACGCTCGATCGCTTCCCGGGCCTGAAGATCTGCGGCGCGCATGGCGGCGGCTTCCTGCCGTCCTACGCCCACCGCTCGGACGCGGTGATCAAGACATTCCCGGACCGGGTCGGCCCGCGCCCGAAGAAATGGCCGACCGAATATCTGCGGAACGGCCAGATCCTGGCCGATACGATCATGTTCACCGGCGAGGCGGTGAGCCATCTGATCCACGAGATGGGGGTGGAGAACGTGGTGATGGGCACTGACTACCCGTTCCCGTGGAACACCGCGCCGGTCGAGCACATCCTCTCGATCCCGGGTATCACCGACGCCGACAAGATCGCGATCCTCGGCGGCACCGCAGCGAGGCTGCTTGGCATCGAGGGGTAGGCGCTGCATCAGCCCTAAGAGCCCCACCTCCCCCAACTCCTCGCAAGCGGAGAAGGGGTGAGGTGAGGGCACCCGCTCCGGGAAAGGCCGAAGCGCTTTGCGTATTGCCCCTTGGCCGGGCGTGACCCGGCCATCCACGTCCTTTCCTTCCGCCGCTCGCAAACAAAGACGTTGACCCGCGGGTCAAGCCCGCGGGAAGGAAACTGCTTTGGGGCTTTAGCTAGCGCCTAGTTCGGCTCCGCGCTCGCCAGCGCCTTGGTGCGGGCGTCGAGCTTGGCCATCAGCTCGCTGAGGCCGCCATTGCGCATCACCGAGATGAAGGTGTCCCGCTCCATCTGCACCAGGCTTGCGCCGGCGCTGAAGATATCGACGATCTTGAAGCTGTCGCCAGCCGGGCTCAGGTGCCATTTCACCGATTGCGGCGACCACCCCGATTTCGAGAAGGTTGTCCACACCACCGCCGTGCCGTCCGGCAGCGGCGGCGCCGCGACGGTGTCGACCTTGACCGCGGCGTCGGAGGCCAGCTCGATCCGCGGGTAGTAGGTCTCGACCAGATAGCTCACCAGGATCGTGCGAAAGCGGCGCTGGATGTCGGAAGAGGTTCCGGTCAGCTCGTTGGCGGTCGTCGAGACCGCCATGCGCCCGACATCCATCTTGACGTTGAACAAATCGGCGAGCTGGGCGCGGCGCTGCAATGGAGTGGCGCCGCTCGACCGGGCGATGCGAAACGCCTCGGTGAGGAAGCTGGCGACAAACGTCGCGGCCTGCTCCGCCTCCCGCGGCCGCACTGCCGCCGCGGCGGCCGGCGCTGGCCGGCTTTCCACCGCGGAGTTGGCCGGGGAGTTGTCTGGCGACGTGGTGGGGAGCTTGGCCGGGGACTTGGCCGGGGACTTGGCCGGGGACTTGGCTGGCGACGTGACCGGCGCGGTCGCTACCGTGGTCGGCGCCGGCGTCCGCGGGACCGTCACGGTCCGGGTGGTGAGGTAGGTGACGTCGTTGCGAGTCGTGGTGATCGTGTACGACGCGGTCTGGGGTTTCTTCTGCCTTGCGGCTGCGGTTTTTTGCGGCGCGGCCGGCTTCCGCGGCGTCGTCGAGGCGAGCTGCTTGTCCCCTGACTTTCGTTCCGGCGGATGCTCCGCGACCTTGCGGTCGTGATGCGCTGGATTGCGCTTCTTCGCGACGGTTTTCGCCGCGGCTTTTTTCGGGGTTTTTTCCGCGGATTTTGCCGAGGTCTTCACCGTCTTCTTGGTCGGCTTTGCGGCGGGGTCGGGGGCCGGCCCGGCCGGGCGCGGCGCGGTCTGGCCCAGTGACGCGGGCGCGTCCTGCGCCATCGCCGGCGCGATCGCCAGCAACACGGCCAAGCCGGCGCCAAGTAAGCTCTGGCACCCAATCCGACCCATTAACTCTCCCCGACCGCTGCCGCCTCGCGCTTCGGTCACTTTGCTGGATCGCGCCCCCCGACGCGTAGTCATTTCCAGCACCCCTGCTCTCGAATATAGCGGGATTTCGGTAGCGCAGGGAGAAATTCTCGCGGCTACTCGCGCCTGCTCTGATCGAACCAGAATCAAACCGGGCGAATTGGCTATCGCTTAACGGAAACGGGGCATTACTTCCTTTGCGAAACGGGTCATCGACTGCCGCACCATCGCATGGTCCATCAGCCCGCCCTGGTTGAAGTAGCAGATGAACTCGTCGATGCCGTATTCCTCGTGCAATTGATGCACCCGGTCGATGCAATAGGCCGGGTCGCCGAACACGCCCATGTCGCGGTCCATGTCGTCAAACGTCACCTTGTCGATGCGGGCGAGGACCAGGCGGAATGCCTCGAAGCTTTTGATGTCGCCGGCGCCGAGCGGGCGCAGCCGCTCGCCCGCCTCGCGCAGGAAGCGCATCAGCCCCTTCTCGCAATCCGCCCTCGCCTGCGCCCGGCTGACGGCGACATGCACCGGAAACGCCAGCGCACAGTCGCCCTTCGGCAAGGTGCCGCGATAGACCGCCAGCCCTTCCTTGAGCTTGTCGGGCGGGTTTATCAGCGGCGTGGCAAAGATCGGGAAGCCACGGCGCGCGGCGAAGGGAAAGGTGTCGGGACTGTTGGCGGCGATCCGCACCGGCGGATGCGGCACCTGCACCGGACGCGGCACCAGGGTCAAATTTTCCGCGTGGAAATACTTGCCGCTGTAGGAGAAGCGCTCGTTGGTCCAGGCGGCGAGGATATAGTCGAGCGCCTCGTCGAAGCGCTCGCGGCTTTGCTCCATCGGGATGCCGTAGCCGGCGTAGTGCACCGGCGCGGTGCCACGGCCGACGCCGAACTCGATGCGGCCGTTGCTGAGGATGTCGGCGATCGCGGCTTCCTCGGCGATCTTTACTGGATTGTGCATCGGCAACAGGGTCACGGCAGTGCCGAGGCGGATGCGCTTGGTGCGCTGCGCCGCCGCGGCCAGCACCATCAGCGGATCGGCAAGCACCGAGAAGCTGCGGCTGAAATGCAATTCGCCCAGCCATACCGTGTCGTAGCCGAGTTCGTCGCCCAGGTCGATCTGCGCCATGATGTCGTGAAAGCGCTGCGCCTCGGTGAATTCCGGCGCACAGGGCAGCTGGTCGAAAAAGCCGAAGCGCATGTGCTCCTCCCGCACTTGACCGCGAGGCGCCGGCCGGCGCTAGCGCAGCCGCGGACCCGGGTCGATTCCCAGCAAGGCCCGACCGCCGATAGGGTACCATTCCGGCGCAATCGTGACGGTCTGCCCGACGACGTGCAAGTCGCGCCAGCACTCGGCCAGACGGCTCTCGCGCTTGAACGACGTGCTGCCGCCGTGCCGGTACACCAAATCCATCGCCTCGCGCGCGCTGTCGGCGGCGTAGACCGAGGCGAGCCGGCAGCGGGCCCGCTGTTCGAGCGTGGTTTCCGCTCCGCCCGCGACCGTGTTCCACAGCTCGGTGATCATCGCGTTGCGATAGACGCGCCCGGCGTCGAGGATCGTGTCGGCTCGCCCGACCGAGTCCTGCACCTGCGGGCTCTCGCACAGCAAGCCCGCCGGGCGGCCGCGCGGCTGCTTGCCGCCGGCTAATTCGATCAGCGCGCCGATCCCGGCCCGGGCGATGCCGGTGATGACCGCGCTGTGGTGCGGACCGACCCAGCATTGCGCCGGCAGCTGGTAGGTGATGCCCGGCCAGCGGTTCCACTGGTTGTCGAGCGGCGCGCCGAGATGCGGCATGGTCCGCCGCTCGGGCAGGAAGACGTTGTCTACCGTCCAGTCGAAGCTGCCTGTGCCGCGCAGCCCGGCCACGTCCCAGCTGCCCGGCACGATCTCGGCTTCGGCGCGCTTGAAGATGCCGCGCCAGAACATCGGCCGGCCTTCCGGGCTGCGGCGCGGCTCGCCGTTGTCGAGGATCTGGAAGCTGCCGAGCATCCAGGCGGCTTCCTGGCAGCCGCTGCCGAATTGCCAGCGGCCGCTGACCCGGTAGCCGCCGTCGACCGGCACGGCCTCGCCGCCACCCTGTACTGCGGTGCCGGCGAGGTTGGCCGGTCCGTTGCCGTAAAGTTCGTCGGTGCCTTCCGGCGGCAGCCCGAGCGTCACGAGCTGGCCGATGCTGTTGTTGGCAAGATTCCAGCCGACCGAGCCACAACCCTCCGACAGGTGCTCGACGACGCGCAGATAGGTCAGTGGGTCGACCTCCAGGCCGCCATGCGCGCGCGGGATAAGCAGCCGGTAGAAGCCGGCTTCGCGCAGCTGCGCAACCAGTGGGGCCGGCAGCCGCTGTTCGCGCTCGATCTCCTCCCGGTACTCGCGCAGGGTCGGCTGTATGGCCTTCGCCGCCTGTACCACGGGTTGCGCGTCGATGTCGGTTGGGAGGCGTCTCTCGGGGGTGATCGTATCCATGTGCTCCTCCTGCCGCTCTGCGGCTGACGGGGATCGTCACATACCTGTCGCCGACATTCAAACTGAGACACCGCCCCGGCCGGTTGCTAGCATCCGGCAGAGGGTCGCGAGGCGGAGAATGGGCAATGCAGCTTGAGGGCAAGACGGCGATTGTCACCGGCGCGGCGCGCGGCCTGGGTCGCGCCTATGCCCGCCGGCTGGCCAGACTCGGCGCCAAGGTCGCGGTCGCCGATCTGAATCTCAAATCCTATGAGGAGTTCGACGCCGAGGCGCGGGACATGACCGCCGACAGCACGGTCGCCGAGATCGAGGCCGCCGGCGGCAGCGCGATGGGGTTCGAGCTCGATGTCTGCGACGCCGATGCGGTGCAGGCGATGGTCGACCGCGTCGTCGCCGCTTGGGGCCGGGTCGATGTGCTCGTCGCCAATGCCGGCGGCGGCCGCGGCCGGCCGCTCGACACCAAGGCCGCGACGCTGGACCCGGCGCTGCTGCAGCTTGTCGTCGGCATGAACCTGTTCGGCACGGTCTATAGCTGCAACGCGGTCGGGCCGGTGATGAAGGCCCAGCACAGCGGCAAGATCATCACCGTCAGCTCGGTCGCCGGGCTGTCGGCCTCGCCCGATGGCGGCTACGCCCATTACGGCGCGGCCAAGGCGGCGATCGCGCATTACACCCGCTATCTCGCCCAGGATCTCGGCCCGCACGGCATCACCGCGAACTGCATCGCGCCCGGGGTCATCGCCACCGGCCGGATCATGCAGACCGTGCTTCCGGGCAGCAGCACCGCCAACCAGAACCGCGCCGAGCAGATCGCCTTGCGCCGGCTCGGCACGGTCGAGGATTGCGCCCGGGTGATCGAATTTCTCGCGACCGACCTATCCGACTATGTCACTGGCGCGGTGATCCCGATCGACGGTGGCTTGCTGCGGCACTAGCAGGAGGAATGGCAATGCGGCTCGCGGGCAAGGTGGCGCTGGTCACCGGGGCACAGCAGGGGATCGGCCGGGGGATCGCGCTTGCCTTCGCCGAAGCCGGCGCCGATGTCGCGATCAACTGGCTCGACGACGAGAACGCGGCGCGCGCGGTTGCGGCATCGGTGACCGGGCGCAACCGCCGCGCGGTGACGATCCAGGCCGACATGGCCAGGCTTGACGAGGTGCGCGAGATGGTCGATGCGGTCGTCGCCGAGTTGGGCGGCATCGATATCCTGGTCAACAATGCCGGGGTGTTCCCGCGAGTCGATTTCCTCGACATGCAAGAAAGCGACTGGGACTTCGTCCACAACGTTAATCTCAAGGGCGGCGTCTTTTGCGCCCAGGCCGCGGCGAAGGCGATGGTCGCCGCCGGCCGGCCCGGCGTCATCGTCAATATCACCTCCGGGGCGGCGTTTCGCGGATCGCCGCGCGGCGTGCATTATGTCGCCAGCAAGGGCGGCGTCGTATCGATGACGCGGCAGATGGCGCTGGAGCTGGCGCCGCACCGCATCCGGGTCAATGCGATTGCCCCCGGCCTCACCGACACCGCCCAGCCGCGCTACGGCAGCAGCGAAGCGGAAATCGCCGAGATGGCCGCCGCCAACCCTCTCGGCCGCATCGCCCAGCCCGAAGACATCGCCCAGGCCGCGGTGTTCCTCGCCTCCGACGCGGCCGGTTTCGTCACCGGCCACACCCTCCACGTCAACGGTGGGTCTTATTTGTATTGAATTCCTCGGCCGCGCAGCGGCGATTAAACCACAGAGACAGTGAGGCAGTGAGATTGCCGTCGCTCAGTATCTCGCTGCCTCACTGCCTCTGTGGTGAAGTTCTTGGCGCTGCGCGCCGTCGATAGGGCGCAGGGCGGCGATGCAACCCTGGACGCTGACAGCCTGTGGTGCCGAGCCTAGAATTGCGCGACTTCGCAGGAGCCTGCCATGACCGTCACCATCCGCCAGATCGGCCCGTGCTTTGCCGGCGAGGTTTCCGGCATCGACATGCGCAAGGCCCTCACCGCCGACGAGGTCGCGGCGATCCATGCCGGCATGGACAAATACGCGGTGCTGGTGTTCCACAACCAGGACATCGACGACGAGCAGCAGCTTGCCTTCACCCGCAGCCTCGGCGAGATCGAGCTGGCGCTGCATACGGGCCTGCGCGCGGCCAACGAATACCGGCTGCCGACGACCTTTGCCGACGTCTCGAACCTCGACCAGCATAACCGGCCGATGGCCCGCGACGACCGCCGCCGGTTGTTCTCGATCGGCAACCGGCTGTGGCATTCCGACAGCTCGTTCAAGGCGGTGCCGGCCAAGTATTCGCTGCTGCACGCACGGAAAATTCCGTCGAAGGGCGGCAATACCGAATTCGCCGACATGCGCGCCGCCTGGGACGCGCTCGATGACGAGACCAAGGCCCAGTGCGAGGGCCTCGTCTGCGAGCATTCGCAGATTTACTCGCGCCAGCAGATCGGCTTTTTCGACCTCACCGACGAGGAGCGCGAGCGTTTCAAGCCCGTGCGCCAGGTGCTGGTGCGCACCCACCCGGTGACCGGGCGCAAGTCGCTGTACCTGGCCTCGCATGCCGGCGCGATCGTCGGCTGGCCGATCCCCGAGGCGCGCGCCTTCCTGCGCGACCTGATCGAGCACGCGACCCAGCGCGAATTCGTCTATTCGCACAAATGGGCGGTCGGCGACCTCGTCATGTGGGACAATCGCCAGACCATGCATCGCGGCCGCCCGTTCCCGGCCGAGGAGCCGCGCGACGTCCGCCGCACCACTCTCGCCGGCGACGGCCCCACCGTGCCCCAAGCCGAGGCGGCTTAAGCCGGCACTAGGTCGGCGCGGCCTGAACGTGTAGACTCGGCGAATATAGCGATATCGATCGGCGGAGGATCTTATGGACGGGTTGGCACAGGCGAAGCTGCAAGGAATCGTGGCGCCGCTGAACTTCATGGTGCCGATGGCCGAGAAGCCGTACTCCTACAACTACGATCCGCCGCCGGGCGTGCCGGCGCGCAACACCGAAAATATCGAGCACAACGTCACCGTCCACGATGCGCGCGCGGTCGGCGCTGCGTTGTCGCTCGACCGTGAAGGCTTTGTCCTCGTCCACCACAAGACCGCGGCCTCCGACCTCTATGACGAGGACATCATCGCCCGGGTCTACTATCCCGAATGCGAGCGCCTGATGAAGGAGGCGACCGGGGCCAGGCGCGTCGTCGCCTTCGACCACATCGTGCGCAACGCCGCCAAGGCGGCGATCAAGGGCAGCGGCGTCAAGATGCCGGCCGGCCGCGTCCACAACGACTACACCGCCTGGTCGGCGCCGCAGAGGGTGCGCGACCTGATGGGCGACGAGGCCGAGGAACTGCTGAAGCACCGCTTCGCGATCAACAATGTGTGGCGGCCGATCGCCGGCCCGCTGCTGCGCTCGCCGCTGGCGCTGTGCGACGCCGAGAGTCTCGAACAGGAAAATTTGGTCGGCTCCGATTTGCGCTATCCCGACCGCACCGGCGAGACCTACGCGGTCACCTACAACCCGAACCAGCGCTGGTACTATTTCCCGAAGATGCAGCCGGACGAAGCGGTGCTGATCCGCTGCTTCGATTCCGCGCGAGAGGGTGCGGCCCGGTTTTCCGCCCACGGTGCGTTCGACGATCCGCAGACCCCGCCGGACGCCCCGCCGCGCGAAAGCATCGAGGTGCGCACCCTGGTGTTTTTCTAGGGAAAATTTCTGCTTCCTTCATCGCCCTTGGCCGGGCTTGTCCCGGCCATCCACGAATTGTCTCAAGTTATTCGTAGACCCCTGGGTCAAGCCC
>DASQGR010000169.1:0-2782 GCA_035632515.1 Allostellaceae bacterium
CGCGGCATGAGGCGCGGCCCCGTTTGTGTTAAGCGCTGGCATTTCCTGGCGAGGCTGATCTAATCCCCTTGTCCGATACAGGGGGCATCGATGACCGACGCGGGACAAGGCCCGGGCGCGATCGAGCGGCCGGCTCTCGCCAATGAAACCGGCGACTATTGGGGCAGCGACGTGATGGCGCTGATGCTGCGCGAGATCGGACTGCCCTATGTCGCGCTCAACCCCGGCGCCTCGTATCGCGGGCTGCACGACAGCCTCGTCAACCTGCTCGGCAACCAGGCGCCGCAGATGCTGCTGTGCCTGCACGAGGAGCACGCGGTCGCCATCGCGCACGGCTACGCCAAGGTCGCCGGCAACCCGATGGGTGCGATCGTCCACAGCAATGTCGGGTTGATGCACGCGACGATGGCGGTGTTCAACGCCTGGTGCGACCGGACGCCGGTGATCCTGCTCGGCGCGACCGGGCCGGTCGCCGCCGACAAGCGGCGGCCGTGGATCGACTGGATTCACACTGCCGCCGACCAAGGCGCCCTCATTCGCAACTACACCAAATGGGACGACCAGCCCAACTCGGTCGGCGCGGTGCCGGAGTCCCTCCTGCGCGCCTACAAGATGGCGACGACCGCACCGCAAGGCCCGGTCTATGTCTGCTTCGACGCGGCGTTGCAGGAGCAGCGTATTGGCGATCTGCCGGCACTGCCCGACGCTGCCCGCTTCAAAGCTCCAGCCTCCGCCGCGCCCGACCCAGCCGCGCTTGCCGCCGCCGCCGAACTTTTGAACAAGGCCGAGCGTCCGGTCGTCATGGTCGGCCGTTTCACTCGCGGCGAAGACGCCTGGGCCCGTCGCGTCCAACTCGCCGAGGCGCTCGACGCTACGGTAATGACCGATCCCAAAACCGGCTCCGGCTTTCCGACCGCGCACCGGTTGCAGGGGCCGCCCGCCGGCAACCAGCCGAGCCCCGAAGCATTGGTCCTGCTGCGCGAGGCCGACGTGATCCTCAGCCTCGATTGGGTCGACCTCGGCGGCGCCCTCAAGACCGCTTCTGGCGATGACCCGATTGAGGCCAGGGTCATCCTCGCCTCGCTCGACCACCAGCTGCACAACGGCTGGAGTATGGATTACCAGGGTCTCCCGCCCGCGGATATTCACCTCGCGGTCGCCCCCGATATCGCGGTCGCGGCGCTCCTGCCGTTGCTCAAGCCGCGCAAGCGGTCGCGCTCCGATCCCGCACCGGGTGCGGCGGAAGCCGCGCCTGAGCCGCCGGCTGGGGTCATTACCCCGGTCTCGCTCGCCGGCGCGCTGCGTGAGGCGATCGGCGGGCGTACCACCTGTCTCATCCGCACCCCGCTCGCCTGGGGCGGCCATGCGTGGGAGACGAACCATCCGCTCGACATGCTCGGCGGTGACGGCGGGGGCGGCATCGGCGGCGGGCCGGGCATGGCGGTGGGTGCGGCGCTGGCGTTGAAGGGCAGCGGGCGGCTTCCGATCGCGGTGCTCGGTGATGGCGACACCCTGATGGGCATCACCGCGCTGTGGACAGCAGTGCATTACCGCATCCCGGTGCTGATCGTCGTCGCCAACAACAACTCGTTCTTCAACGATGAGCTGCACCAGGACCGCATGGCGCGGCAGCGCGAGCGCCCGGTCGCCAACCGCTGGATCGGCCAGCGCATCGCCGATCCCGAGCCCGACATCGCCACGCTCGCACGCGGACAGGGCGCGACGGGGTTTGGTCCGGTGCGCGACCCCAAAGAGCTGGTGCGCACGCTGCGCCAGGCGATCGAGACGGTCGAAGCCGGCGGTGTCGCCCTCGTCGATGTCCGCGTCGAGCCGGGCTACGCGACCAGCATGGGCGCGCACTATTCGCGGCGGTGAGGGGGTCAATGCCCGACACCACCGCTACCATCTCCCGCGTCCCCACCGGCACCGACCTTGTCGAGTGGTATTTCGAGCAAGGCTGGACCGACGGGTTGCCGGTGGTGCCGCCGACGGGCGAGAAGGTCGCGGCCTGCATCAAGGCGTTGGGCGGCGAGCCTGAGTTTCTCGAATGCCGGGTGCCGCCGCGTTATGGCGGGCTAACGCGCGAGGTGCTCGCGGTCAACATGGTGATGGCCGGATGCAAGCCGGACTACGCGCCGGTGGTGCGCGCGGCGATGCTGGCGCTGACCGCGCCCGCCTTCAACCTCAACGGCGTCCAGGCGACGACGCACATGGCCGGGCCGCTGCTGGTCGTCAACGGCCCGATCGCGCGAGAGATCGGCATGAACGGCGGGGTCAACGCGTTCGGCTCGGGCAATCGCGCCAACGCGACGATCGGCCGGGCGATCCGTCTCATTCTCCTGAATGTCGGCGGCGGCACACCGGGCGATCTCGACAAATCGACTCTCGGCCACCCCGGCAAGTACACTTATTGCGTCGCGGAGAACGAGGCGGCGAGCCCGTTCGCGCCGTACCATGTCGAGAAGGGCTTCGCGCCCGAGGACTCGACCGTCTTTGTCATCGCGGCCGAGCCGCCGCACAGCTGCACCAACCATGTCGCCGACGATCCCGAGGGCATCCTCGATACAATCTGCACGGCGATGTCGACGATCGCGAACAACAACGCAGTGTCATCGGGCCATTGCACCGTCGTCATCGGGCCGGAGCACGCCCGCACGATCGCGGCCAAGGGCTGGACCCGGCACGACATCCGCAACTACCTGCATCTGCATTCCGGCAACCGGTTTGGCGACCTCGCTTTCGACCATCGCTACGGCAAGATCTACAACCGCAACCTGCCGCG
>DASQGR010000170.1:0-2659 GCA_035632515.1 Allostellaceae bacterium
GGCAAGTTTGCGGTTTGCGGGAAATCGGAAGGCACGAGTTGATCGCTCTCGCTCATCACGACAGCGCGGTAGACTGCATTCTCCAGTTGCCGGATGTTGCCCGGCCAATCGAGTTGCGAAAGATGCGCCATCGCATCGCCGCTGACGCCGGTGATGTGGCGATTTTCCTCGGCGCAGAAGCGCGCCAGGAAGTGCCGTACCAGATGCGGGATATCCTCGCGACGGGCCGATCAAACAGGGCGAATGCCAGGACGTGCTGCCCAACAATGTGCAGGAGTCGATCGACCCCGATTCGACGATCGACCTGTCCAAGACCGATCGGTTCACCTCGCTGCCCAACCTCGCCTTTTTCGTCAATTCCGGATACCCGTTCACCCGGCTCGCCGATCTCGGCGACACCGCGGTGGTGATCCCCGACCAGCTGACCGCGCAGGATATCGAGGCCTACCTGACGCTGATGGGGATGATGGGGGACTCGACCGGGTTCCCGGTGGTGCGTCATACGGTGGTGACCGCGAGCGGGGTCGATAAGGAGGCCGACAAGGATCTCTTGGTTCTTGGCTCGATCTCGCGCCAGCCGCTGATTGCAAAATGGGCTGAGAACGGCAAATTGCGGGTCGATGGCGGGCGCCTGCGCATCGGCATGACCTCGGCCATCGACCGCGTCTATACCGCGCTCGACCCCAACGTCGAGCGGGAGCGCGCGCGGGTCGATCAGCTCTTGGTCTCGCAGGGCGACAATCTGGCGGCGATGATCGGCCTGCAATCGCCGCTCAACTCGTCACACAGCGCCGTGATCATCACCGGCTCCTCGCCCGACAAGCTGCTGACGGTACTCAGCACCTTCCGCAATCGCGACCTCAACCCGTCGATCCAGGGCGATCTGATGATTGCCGGCAACGGCAAGGTCACCAGCTTCCGCATCGGCAACGAGTATTCGGTGGGGCACCTGCCGGCGTTGACCAAGTTGCGGTGGTGGCTCGGCAATTCGCCGCTCATCCTGATTTTGTTTACGCTGATCGGGGTCCTGATCGTCGCGTTGGCCGCCTACTGGCTGCTGCGCCGCCTGGCGACGGCACGCTTGGGCGCTCGAGCGGCGCCTTGAGCGGGGCGCCGGAACGGTTGATGCGGAGCGGTTCGGTGCCGAAAGCAATGCGGCAGGAGAGGCGGGGATGAGGGCGTGGGGTCGCAATCTCGCGCTGGCGCTACTGCTGTCGGCCGCACTCCCGACGGTGACGGCGCTGGCAGCCGAGACCGCCGAGGAGGTGCTCCTCGACAAGGCCAGTTACTGGCGGCTCAAGGATCGTCCGGACCTGGCGGCCGAGGCGCTCAACAAGCTGCTCGAAATCAACCCGAACAATCCGGAGGCGCTGTATCAGTACGGCGTCCTCTCGGTGCAGCAGAACAAGCCCGCCGACGCGCAGCGCTACCTTGCCAAATTGCAGCAGGTGGCGCCGGACAGCCCGCACATCGCCGATCTCGAAAATGCGATCCGGGCCGGCAAGATCGGCTCGACCGATCTCGACGAGGCGCGGCGCCTGACCCAGGGCGGTCAGACCGCCGAGGCGATCAAGAAATACCGCGAGATCTTCAAGGGGCCGCCGCCATCGACTTACGGCGTCGAGTATTACATGACGCTGGCGGGCACGCCGGAAGGCTGGGACGAAGCCCGCCAGGGCATGGAAAAGCTGGCCCGGGAATCGCCCAACGATCCGCAAATCAAACTGGCGCTGGCGCAGATTTATACGTATCGCGAGTCGACCCGCATGCAGGGTATCGACATGCTGGCCGAGCTTACCAAGAACCAGATGGTTGCAGCCAATGCCGTCAAATCGTGGCGACAGGCGCTGACCTGGCTCGGCGGCTCACCGGCGGCGAAAGCGGCGTATCAAAAATACCTGGCCCAGTACCCGCAGGACAGCGATATCCAGCAACTGCTCGCCGACCTCGCCAAACAGCCCGCGGGCGGGGCGATGGACGAGGCGCAGAGCAAAGCCTACGCCGACCTGAAGCGCGGCAATATCGCCGCCGCCGAGCGCCAGTTCGCCGCCGATCTGCGCGCTCACCCGGATGATGTCCAGGCCCTTGCCGGGCTCGGCTTGATCCGCCTTCGCCAGCAGCGGTTCGCCGAGGCACGCGCTCTGCTCGGCCGAGCGATCAAGGCGGCGCCGGACGAGCAGAAGGATCTCGCGGCCGCCTATGAAAGCGCCACCTTCTGGGCCCAGGTCAACGATGCCAAGCGGATGGCCGCAGCCGGGAATTACACCGGGGCACAGGCGTTCCTGACCCGGCTTTTGTCGCGGCCGCATCGCGACAATTGGGGCGCCGAGATGGTGCTCGGCGATGTCGAGACCAAGATGGGCCAGAATGCTGCGGCCGAGGCGACCTATCGCCGGGTGCTGCGGGCGCGGCCGGGCAATTCCGATGCGCTGATGGGGCTCGCCAACGCCCTGCGGGCGCAGAACAAAACCGCGGAGCTCACGCAGCTGACCAGCCGGATGAGCCCGGCCATCCGCGCCCGCTTCGAACGATCGTCGAGCGGCAACAGCATCGCCGAGAAACTGCGCAACGAGGCCAAGGCGGCATCGGCCAACGGCGATGCGGCGCTGGCCACCGCGAAATTCCGCGAGGCGATGGCCGCCGATCCGAGGAGCCCGTG
>DASQGR010000171.1:0-7884 GCA_035632515.1 Allostellaceae bacterium
ATCGCCGACAATGCCCTGGTTGCTCCGCGCGAAGGCCGGATCCAATACCGCGTCGCCAATGTAGGCGAGGTGCTCGGCGCGGGCGGCAAGGTCTTCACCATGCTCGACACGTCATACGTCTACATGGACATCTACCTGCCGACGGCCGAGGCCGGCCGGATCAGGCTTGGCTCCGATGCGCGGATCGTTCTCGACGCGTATCCCGCGCACCCGATCCCGGCCAAGGTGGCCTTCATCGCCACGCAGGCGCAATTTACTCCCAAGACCGTGGAAACCACGGACGAGCGCGAAAAGCTGATGTTTCGCATCCGCGTCCGGATCGATCCCGAGCGGCTGCGCACCCGCACCGAGCTTGTGAGAAGCGGTCTTCCCGGCATCGCCTATGTGCGGACCGACCCGGCTGCCGCGTGGCCCGTCCAATTGCGGGGAGATGCATCCTCATGAGCGGCCGCGGCGGTTTCGTCGCGCAGCTCGATCAGGTCACCCAGCGCTATCGGAATGCGATCGCCCTCGATGCGGTGACGCTTGCCTTGCCGGCCGGCGGCCTCGTCGGACTGATCGGGCCCGATGGCGTCGGCAAGTCGTCGCTGCTGAGCATCGTCGCCGGCGCCCGGCAAATCCAATCCGGCGCGGTCTGCGTACTCGACGGCGATATCGCGGATGCCGGGCACCGCGCCGCCATATGTCCGCACATCGCCTACATGCCGCAGGGGCTGGGCAAGAACCTTTACCCGGACCTCAGCGTCCGCGAGAACATCCAGTTCTTCGGCCGCCTGTTCGGACAATCGCGAGACGAGCGGGAGCGGCGCATCGCCGAGCTTCTCGACAGCACCGGGTTGACGCCGTTTGCCGACCGCCCGGGAAAGAAATTGTCGGGTGGCATGCGGCAGAAGCTCGGCCTGTGCTGCGCCCTGATCCATGATCCCGACCTGTTGATCCTCGACGAGCCGACCACCGGCGTCGATCCGTTGTCCCGCCGCCAGTTCTGGGAGCTGATCGGCCGGATACGGTCGCGCCGCCCGCAGATGAGCGTCCTTGTTGCGACCGCCTACATGGAGGAGGCCGAGCGCTTCGACTGGCTGGTCGCAATGAACGCCGGCAAGGTGATCGCAGCCGGGTCGCCGGCCGAGCTCAAGCAAACGACCGGGACCCGCACGATCGAGGACAGCTTCATCGCCTTGCTGCCGCAGCAACAGCGCGCCGGTCACATCGCGCTGCACATACCACCGCGGCGCCGCGTCGATGGCGAGCCGGTCATCACGGCGCGCGGGCTCACCCGCCGGTTCGGCGATTTCACCGCCGTCGACGGCGTCAGTTTCACCATCGAGCGCGGCGAGATCTTCGGCTTTATCGGGTCGAACGGCTGCGGCAAGACGACGACGATGAAAATGCTGACCGGCCTATTGCCGGCCAGTGCAGGCGAGGCGCTGCTGTTCGGCGAGCCCCTTGACGCGCGCGACCTCGGCGCGCGCAAACGGGTCGGCTACATGTCGCAATCGTTCTCGCTCTACACCGAGCTCACGGTGCGCCAGAACCTTGTTCTTCACGCACGCCTGTTCCACCTGCCGCCACTCAACGCCAAGGCGCGAATTGCCGAGCTGATCGAACGGTTTGGCCTTGCCGATTACCTCGACCAGCGGGCTCTCGACCTGCCGCTCGGCATCCGGCAGCGGCTATCGCTCGCCGTCGCCATCGTGCACGAGCCGGAAATGCTGATACTCGACGAACCGACTTCGGGGGTCGATCCGCTGGCGCGCGACCGGTTCTGGGAATTGCTGATCGGCCTGTCGCGGGACGACAATGTGACGATCTTCGTCTCGACCCATTTCATGAACGAGGCTGAACGCTGCGACCGGGTCTCGCTGATGGATTCCGGGCGCGTGTTGGCAACGGACACGCCGGCGGGCCTGATCGAGGCTCGCGGCGCCGCGACGCTCGAAGACGCCTTCGTCCTCTATCTCGAAGCGGCATCATCGGGCATTTTTTCTCCCGGAAAGGGGCAGCAAGTCCCCGCCTCGGCGGCGCCACAAGCAGAGGTCAACGCTCCAAAGCGGCAGCGAACGGCCGCCGTACGGTTCAGTCCGCGCCGGCTTCTCGCCTATACGATCCGTGAAGCGCTGGAATTGCTGCGTGACCCGATCCGGCTCGGCTTCGCCTTGTTCGGCACCGTCTTTTTGATGGTCATCTTCGGATTTGGCATTTCGACCGACGTCAACAATCTCTCCTTCGCGGCGCTCGACCGTGATCAGAGCCACGAAAGCCGGGCCTATCTCGAAGAGTTGCGTGGTTCGCCCTATTTCGTCGAGAAGCCGCCGCTCGCCAGTTATGCCGACCTCGAGAAGCGCCTTCAGAACGGCGACATCCGGGCCGGGATCGAAATCCCACCCGGCTTCGGCCGCGACATCGCGCGCGGACGGCCGGTCTCGGTCGGTGCCTGGGTGGACGGTGCGATGCCGTTCCGCGCCCAGACGATCCGCGGCTATCTCCAGGGAATGCATGAACTCTACCTGAGCGACCCGGCGGTGAAGACGACACAGCCAATGCCGCCGCCTCCCGCCGACATCGAGATCCGATATAAATACAATCAGGATTTCAACAGCGTTTATGCGATGGTGCCGGGAACCATATCGATGCTGCTCGCGCTGTTTCCGGCGATCTTGATGGCACTGGCGATCGTCAGGGAAAAGGAACTCGGCTCGATCACCAACCTCTATGTGACACCCGTCACCCGCACCGAATTCCTGCTCGGCAAGCAGCTGCCTTACGTCGGGGTGGCGATGGTCAATTTCGTCCTGATGTTCGTCATGGCGCTGTTCGTCTTTCGCGTACCGCTCAAGGGCAGCTTCCCGACCCTGTTGCTCGGGGTCGTGATCTATGTCACCGCCACGACCGCCTACGGCATGCTGATTTCCGCTTTCACCCGCACGCAGATCGCGGCCCTGTTCGGCACCGCCATTCTGACCGTGCTGCCGGCCACCCAGTTCGCCGGAATGCTGGTTCCGACATCGGCGCTGTCGGGCATGGCGCAGGTCATCGGACGCGGTTTTCCGATGACTTATTTTCTTCCGATCAGCATCGGCACCTTTACGAAGGGCCTCGGATTCGAGGACCTTGCGACGACGCTTGCCGAATTGGCGGTGTTCATCCCGGTCTTGACGTCCCTGAGCCTGCTGCTGTTGCGCAAGCAGGAGCGGTAGAGGACGAGGCCGGATGCACAAGCTCGCCAATATCTTCTGGCTCGGCACAAAGGAGCTGCAAAGCTTCCTCAATGATTATGTGCTGCTGGGCCTGGTCATCTACGCCTTCTCGATCGCGGTGATCAGCCAGGCGCAAAGCAGCTCACAGGAACTGCACAGCGCCTCCGTCGGCATCGTCGACGAGGACAATTCCACATTGTCGCGCCGGATCGCACATGCGTTCCTGCCCCCTCAATTCCAGGCGCCGCGTCCGGTCGCCGAGCGCGACATCGTCCCGCTGATGAATAGCGGAAAGTATACGTTCATCATCGACGTCCCGCCGAATTTCGAACGCGACATCGTCGCTGGCCGCCGGCCCGCGGTGCAGGTCAATGTCGATGCGACGGCGATGGTGCAGGCCGGCCTCGGCGCCGGTTATGCGCAGCAGATCATCACCACCGAGATCGCGGACTTCCTCTCCCATGGTGGGGGAAGCCCGCTGCCGCTGGTCAATCTGGTCGTGCGCATCGCCTTCAATCCGAATGTGGCGACGGCATGGTTCACCAGCGTGATGGGGATCACCGGCAGCGTCACGATGCTGGCGATCATCCTGGCCGGCGCCGCGATCGTTCGCGAGCGCGAGCACGGGACGATGGACCACCTCCTGGTGATGCCGCTGACCCCGTTCGAGATCGCAATGTCCAAGGTTTGGGCGAATGGCCTCGTCATCATCGTTGCGGTCGGCCTGTCGCTTTACCTGGTCGTACGGGCGCTGCTCGGCATCCCGATCGCCGGCTCGGTACCGCTGTTCATGTTCGGGGTGGCGCTTTACCTGTTCTTTGCCACCGCGATCGGCATCTTCCTCGGCACGATAGCGCGTTCGATGCCGCAGCTCGGCCTTCTCTTCATGCTGATCTACATGCCGATGATGATGCTCTCCGGCAGCAATACGCCACTCGAAAGCATGCCGCCCTGGCTCGCGACGATCATGCAGGTATCGCCGTCAACCCATTTTGTCTCCTTCGCTCAAGCGATTCTCTACCGCGGCGCCGGCCTCGGCATAGTCTGGCCGGAGTTTCTGGCGGTCGCGCTGATTGGCGGACTGTTCTTCGGGCTCGCGCTGTTGCGGTTCCGCAAAGTGGCCGCAGCCACGGCATAGAAGCCGGGCAGCGCGCACGATAGGGGGCGCTACCGCTGGAACGGGCGATGATGCGGGTCGGCTTGCCCTCGACTTTGCTGTCGATGCCGGTCGGCGGAGCTCGCGGCGTCGTGTTCCGCCACCAGTTCGCGGAGACGAGGGATCAGTTCCTCGCCATATTGGACGGCGTCCGGCCGGGGATCGTAGCCGCGGATCAGCAGGCTGGTGGCGCCGAGCTTGTAGTATTCGAGCATCGCCTTCGCGACGGTTTCGGGGGTGCCGACCAGGGCGGTGGAGTTGCCTTGAGCGCCGGTCGCGACGGCGAGGGGCGTCCACAGGCAGGTGTCGTGCATCTCGGCCTCGGCGGCGGCGCGCAGGAGCCGTTTGGAGCCGACATTCTGGCGCGTCGGCGCAACGGCGCCGCCGCGATTGGCCCGCACCCGGTCGAGGATAGACCTGGCCCGGTCCCAGGCCTCGCCCTCGGTTCGCGCCAGGATCGGGCGGGTCGAGAGGCTGAAGGTCGGGTTGCGGCCGGCGAGCGCTGCCTCCCGCCGCACGCGATCCATGAACAGGGCCGTGTCCTTCAGCGGTTCGCCCCATAGCATGAAGACGTCGACGTGCGGGGCCAGCGCCCGGATCGCCGCGTCGGAGCCGCCGCCGCCGTAGATCGGGATGTGCGGAAGCTGCCGGCAGCGGATTTCCGAATAGGTCCCGCGAGTCCGGTAGAACTCGCCCGCGTGGTCGAACGGGGCCGGCTCGGTCCAGGTCCGGCGCAACAGGGACATGTACTCCGCGGACCGGCGATAACGGGTCTCAGGGTCGGTCCAGTCACCGTCCTTGGCCTGATCGGCGTCGCTGCCGCCGGCAATGATGTGCACCGCCAGACGGCCGTCGCTGAGCTGGTCGAGGGTCGCCAGCTTGCGGGCAGCGACCGGCGGCGCGACAAATCCGGGCCGATGCGCCAGCAGGAAGCCGAGACGCTCGGTCACCGACGCGGCGTGCGCGCCGACGAGGAACCCGTCGGGCGCATCCGAAAAATAGCCGATCAGCACGCGGTCGAAGCCCGCCCGCTCGTGAATGCGCGCCGTCTCGGCAACCACCTCCGCGGCAAAAGGAGGCCCGGACGGCGGAATGATCTCGGACGAGACCCGTGGCGCGATCCAGCCGATCATCTCGACAGACATGGCAACGCCTTCCTGAATCGATCGCCATCCGGCACGGCGCAGGGATTTGTGCTCACACGCCGCGAAACCGGCCTTTGCGCTTTTCCATGAAGGCGCGCCGCGCCTCTTTCGCGTCCTCCGAACCCTGCAGGATGCCGCCGGCGTTGGAGGTCATCACCATGGTGGTCTCGAGAGAGCTGTCCAGGGCGGCGCGCATGATGCGCTTGCTGATCCACTGCACCATCGGCGGAATCCCCATCATCCTGGCGCACAACTCGCGCGTGGTTTCCTCCAGCTTTTCCAGCGGCACGAGATGGTTCAGCAGGCCCCACTCGTAGGCCCGCTCGGCGTTCAGTTCCCCGGTATAGGCGAATTCCAGCGCCCGGCCGAGGCCGACCATCTTGGGCAGATAGTAGGAGCCGCCGTTTTCGATGATCTGACCCGCGTTGTGATAGCCGATAAAGCGGGTTCTTTCGCAGCCGATGCGGATATCGCAGTGCAAGGCCATGTCCATGCCCGAACCGACCGCGGGGCCGTTGATCATCGCGATGGTCGGCTTGCGGATCAGCGAGATGTCGCGGTGCAGGTCGGTAAATCCGTGGAAGAAGTGCTGGCGCGCGGCGTCGGGCCCCTCATGGGCGCCCCGATTGCCGGGAAAATTCTCGCCGGTCACCTCCGCCGACGCGCGGGACCCGAGATTGGCCCCGGAACAAAAACCCCGGCCGACGCCGGTCAGCACGATCACGCGAATATTGGGATCGTCATCGCCGGCGCGCATGTATTCGCCGACCTTCGCCACCGTGCCGTTTTCCTCGGAAGTGCCGACGAGGGCGTTCATCCGCTCCGGCCGGTTGAATTTGATCCAGAGAATGCCGTTGTCCTCGGGCTCATAGAGCAGGTAGTCGACCAGCTTGGGCGCCATGGGTGCTTCCTCCTGCGGCGGACGGGTTGCTGCGACGGGATCGTAGCGCAGGACGGCGATCGCCTCGCCGGCAAAGCGCTCGCCGCGCAATCTTCCCGGCCGGGGCCGAGAAGGCGATCGTGTCAAATCCGGCGCTCCACCGGGGCATCGGTCGGCGTCACACCAGGCCGAGCGCGCCAAGGGCACCGGCCGCCAGCAGCATCCACAGCGGATTGAGGCGCGTCGTCAACAGCAGCACCGCCGCCGCACCCGTTATCGCCGCCGCCGGCCAACTGGCGTCGGCGGCCTGAGCCATCGCGGCGCCGCCGGCGATGACAAGCCCGATCGTCACCGGGGCGAGGCCGCGACGCGCGACCCGGTTCCACGCGGCGTCGCGGAACCGATCCCACAGCCGGAAGCCGGCGTAATAGATCGCGCAAGGCGGTCCGAACGTCGCGATGGCGCTCGCGAAGGCTCCGGGAAGTCCCCACACCTTCCACCCGATGAAGCTCATCATCAAGATCATGTTGGGACCGGGTATCATCTGCACGATCGCAAAATAATTGGCGAATTCCTGGTCGGTCAGCCAGCCATTATTGGCGACGACAAAATTGCGGATATCCGGGAGCACCGACGGGATCCCGCCAAAGCTGATCGACGACAGCAGGGCAAGATGCAGCGTCAAAGCGACCGGTGCGGAGGGATTGCTCATCGTTCCCGCGGCTTGTCGAGGGATGCTGCCGCAATGCTCAGCGGGGTCAGCCCGACCAGCACGAAAAGCAGCGGCAGCTTGATGATCACCATGCCGGCGAAGGCAAGCGCAGCAAAGAGCATCGCCGTCCAGCGCGTCCGATGTGGCCGCAGCAGCCTCATCCCGGTTCCGATCAAAAGCCCGGCGGCAGCCGCGGAGACGGCGCCAAGGATGTTCTGCAGGACGGGAAGGTAAGCGTGCCGGAGGTACAGCGCCCCAAGGGCGAACCCGGCCACGCCAGGGATCAGCGTGAAGCCCGCGGCGGCCGCAAGCGCACCCCTTGCCCCCCGCAGCCTCGCCCCGACACAGACCGCGATGCCGATGATGTTTGGCCCGGGCAAGAACTGGCAGAGGCTCACCGTGTCGGCAAATTCCTCCTCACTCATCCAGTGTCGCTGATCGACAACCGCGCGGTGAGCCCAGGCGAGCCCGCCGCCGAGGGCGAGCATCGAGACTTTGAAAAATCCGACAAACAGCGCCGCTAGCGAAACGCGCTTGCCGCCCTCGCTCTCATCATCCGTCGCCGGCATCCCAAGCTCTCAGCTCCCTTGAGCGACGAGGGTCAGCCCCAAACAGCAACAACGTGGGGATCCTCGCCGCAAAATATTCAAAGCCCATTTGACGGCATCCGGAACAGGCGGGCGCCGGTTTGATCCAGATCAACCCCTAACAGCCGGCGCAATGCTAACGAGAAAACTGTTCTCCTCGTAGAAAGAAGCTTCATGAGCCGTCATATCGGGGCTGTCGTGGCTCTG
>DASQGR010000172.1:0-6875 GCA_035632515.1 Allostellaceae bacterium
ACGCAGCGACTGCAACCAATTGACCGACAGCCCGGCCTCGACGTCCCCGACCAGCGTCTTTTTTGGCACGCTGCGGCTGGTCCGGAAGCTGTTGCCGTCGAGGAAGATGTTGCGGCCGACGACCCGGCCTTGGGTGCCGACGAAGAAATACCTGCCGCTGCCGTCGTCGAGGCCGTTGGGATCGAAATAATCGGTGCCGGAGAGCGCCGGGCGCACCCGCACCGGCCCGTAATCGGCCTGCAACCCGCGGCCGATGCGCAGCATCCCGCCGGCCGAGCCGTAGGTGAACACGTTGCCCGCGGTGGCGCCGAGCTGCGGCACGACGTCGACGCCGAAGCTGTTGTCGCCGAACAGCGGGAACCGCCACAGCCGCTCGTAATTGATCATGCCGCCGAACTCGTGCTGGAGCTGGCTGCTCCACCCTTTCGCCTCGTTGATGCCGATGAACTGGTGAAAATCGTTCTGGGTCTGCTTGCCGAGCGCGCCCGGACCCACCAGGCCGAAATCGATCTCGAAATTCTCCAGCATCCGCTTATCGGTTTCCTGGAGCAGGCTGACGCCGCCGTAGAGCCAGCCGGCATAGGGCCGGTCGCGCGGGTCGGGCGGCTTTGTCGCCAGGTTTTTCGGGGTGAACAGGCTCTGGCCGGCGATGATCGCGGTCTTGCGCGTACCGCCGGACGGGAAGAACGGGCCGAAGCTGAGCAGGTTGAATGGCCCGTCCCAAAATCCGCCCGGCGCCGGCGAGCCGCCGATCAGATTGGAGAGACGCAGGCCCTGGGTGTAGTGCTTGTCGGTATTGAAGAAGAGTGAGTCGTTTTCTTCGAGGATCGTGAAGCGATTGGACTCCACATCCGCACTCGATGCGGGTTGCTGGGCTCGCGCCTGAGCGCCGGCGGCCAGCATGCCGCACAGCGCCATGACAACTGCAATTTTCCGCTCACACACACGCATTGCCGATCCCCTGTCGCCGGATCGGGATGTCCCTCCGCCCCGGTCCAACCCGGTCAAACGTCGCGAAAACGGCTAGGTTCCCCGCGCTGCGGCGCGACCGGCCACCCGGGCTTGCCATAGTGCGAGCGCCGGCGTCACCGCCAGCTCCATGACGAGGCCGAAGAGCATTCCCGGGTTCGGATAGCCGTGCGTGAGAAGCGAGAGCAGCCGGCCGAGGCCGCCTACCACGACGATCGCCGCCAAAAGGCGGAAGCGTGCAGCGTGGGTCTCGATCCGGGGGACCGTCGTGATAAAGCCAAGGCCGATACCGAGGAGCAACCCCGACAGGTAGCGGAAATGGCTGTCGGCGAGCGCCGGCGTGGCGCCCATGTCCACCATCGCCGGACCCAGCGCGATCCCGGCGGCGCCGGCCGAGATCGGAACCAAGGAGCCGACGGCAACGACGACCTGCAGCACAATGCGCTCGCCATACGAGTCCCCGGTTGGCTTCCGCGCTACATTCGGCACTATATGTTGCCGCGCCGGCTCGAGCCGCCACCGTCGATGGTGACGATCGAGCCAGTAGTATAGCCGGAAACCTGGTCGGAGGCGAGGAAGGCCACCATCCAGGCAATCTCTTCGGGCTTGGCGACGCGGCCGAACGCGTGCCCCTGCATCAGCTCTTGCCAGCGATTGGCGTCGCCGAGCCGCGCCTCCGCCCGGGTCTTGGTCAAGGTGATGAGGCGCTCGGTCAGCACCGGCCCGGGGTTGACGCCCATGACCCGCAGGTTGTCGCGCGGTGCGGCGCCGCCCATCGCCCGGGTGAACGCCATCAGCGAGGCGTTGCCGGACGAGCCGGCGATATAGTCGAAATCGGGGTTCTCGCCGGCCGCGCCGAGCACGTTGACGATGACGCCGCGCCGCCGCTCGCGCATCTCCGCATAGAAGCGGCGGGTCATGTTGATGTAGCCGAAGACCTTGAGGTCCCAGGCGGTGCGCCACCGCGCCTCGTCGACCGCGTCGAGATTGCCGCCGGGGATCGCGCCGGCATTGTTGACGAGGATGTCGATATCGGGGCATTCGGCCGCGAGCTTGTCGACATTCCGGCTGTCGCTGAGGTCGAGCGCAAACACCCGGACCGCGACATTGTGCTTTCCCGCGATCGCCGCCCGCGCCGCTTCGAGATCGGCGGCGGTGCGCGACACCAGCGTGACGTCGCAGCCCTCCTCAGCCAGCACCTCGGCGCAGGCCCGCCCGATCCCCTTCGACGCGCCGGTGACCAGCGCCTTCTTGCCCCTCAGACCCAGATCCATGACGTCCTCCTATTCATCCGTCATTTCGAGGAGCCGAAGGAGACGCGGCAATCTCGATGGCAGTGCGCGCTCCGCACGAGGTTGCTTCGGTGCGCTCGCAATGACGGCCGCAATTAGAGCACCGAGCGCCGGCTGGTGCTGCCTCCGTCGATGGTGACGATCGTGCCGGTGGTATAGCCCGACAGATCGGATGCGAGGAACGCCGCCATATTGCCGATCTCGGTCGCGGTCGCGGCGCGGTCGAAGGCCATGCCCTTGGTCAGTTCGCGCCAGCGCTCGGGATCACCGAATTTGTCCTGCGACTCGCGGCGCAGCCGGGTCACCATGCGGTCGGTCTCGACCGGGCCGGGATTGATGCCGACGACCCTGAGCCCGTCATTCGGCGCGGTGCCGCCGACCGCGCGGGTGAACGCCATCAGCGAGGCGTTGCCCGACGAGCCGGCGGCATAGCCCGACATCACGCTCTCGCCGGCGGCGCCGATGATGTTGACGATGACCCCGCTCCCGCGCGCCGCCATCAGCGCGTAGAAGCGCCGGGTCATGTTGATGTAGCCGAAGACCTTGAGGTCCCATGCCTCCCGCCAGCGCGCCTCGTCGATCTCGGCGATGGTGCCGCGCGGGATCGCGCCGGCATTGTTGACGAGGATCTCGGTGTCGGCGCACTCCGCGGCAAGCCTGTCGACATTCTTGCCGTCGGCGAGGTCCATCGCGTAGGTGCGCACCGACACGTTGCTCTGGCCGAGGATTTTCGCCTTCGCCGCATCGAGATCGGCCTGCGTCCGCGAGACGATGACGACATCGCAGCCCTCGGCCGCCAGCACCTCGGCGCAGGCCCGGCCGATGCCGCGCGACGCGCCGGTGACCAGCGCCTTTCTGCCCCGCAGGCCCAGCTCCATCCTGTCCTCCCCGGTCATGGCGCATACATGCGGCGATCTTAGCCTGCCTGCTCAGCAGGATGCGTCGATTTTCTGCGCGTGTGGTGCGGTTCTGGCATCCTCGGGATTATTTGCAGGAGGCTCCCCATGCCGAAGATGCGAGTCGCCCAGGTTTCGCGTCCGAAGGGTCCGTTCGAGCTGGTCGAGCGGGATATTCCCGAACCCGCCGCCGGCAAGGTCCGGATCAAGGTAGAAGCCTGCGGCGTCTGCCACAGCGACAGCATGACCAAGGAAGGCCTCTTCCCCAACCTCGAATACCCGCGCGTTCCCGGACATGAGGTCGTCGGCACCGTCGATGCGGTCGGGCCGCAGGTCGCCGGATGGCATCCCGGCCAGCGGGTCGGTGTCGGCTGGCACGGCGGCAATTGCGGGTATTGCGATTCCTGCCGACGCGGCGACGCCTTTGCCTGCGAAACCGAGACGCTGGTGACCGGCGTCACACATGACGGCGGCTATGCCGATTACATGATTGCCCCGGCGAGCGCGCTCGCCCGCGTGCCCGACGATTTGTCCTCGGTCGAGGCGGCGCCGCTGATGTGCGCCGGCATCACCACCTTCAACGCGCTGCGCAACAGCGACGCCCGGCCCGGCGAGGTCGTCGCCGTGCTCGGCCTCGGCGGCCTTGGCCATCTCGGCGTGCAGTTCGCCGTGAAGCTCGGCTTCAAGACCGTCGCGATCGCCCGCGGCCAGGACAAGTCGCCGCTGGCGCACCAGCTCGGGGCGCATCACTACATCGACAGCCAGGCGGAAGATCCTGCCGCGGCGCTGCAGAAGCTCGGCGGCGCCAAGGTCATCCTCGCCACGGCGACGAGCGGCGCGGCGATGAACGCGGTGCAGGGCGGCCTCGCCGTCCGGGGAACGCTGCTGATCGTCGGCGTGCCGGAGTCGCTCAATATCAACCCCCTGCCGCTGATCATGGGCAGCCGGTCGGTCAAGGGCTGGTATTCGGGAACCTCGATCGACTCGCAGCAGACGCTTGCCTTCAGCGCGCTGACCGGAGTGCGCTCGATGAACGAGACCTACCCGCTCTCTCGCGTCGCCGAGGCCTACGACCGGATGATGAGCGGCGGCGCACGGTTCCGCGTCGTGCTGACGATGGTCGACTGACGGGGCACTTGGCGCGCCTCGGCGCATTTGCGAAAATAGCCTCATGCAGACCGACAGCGGCGCCGCCGCCCTCAAGCGGATGCTCGACCAGTCCCGCCGCGCCGTGGTGTTCACCGGCGCCGGCATCAGCACCGAGTCGGGCATCCCCGATTTCCGCAGCCCCGGCGGCATCTGGACCAAGATGGCGCCCATCGATTTCAGCGAATTCCTCGCCTCCGAGGAGGCGCGGCGCGAGACCTGGCGCCGGCGTTTCGCAATGGAAGAGATTTTCCAGGCCGCGGCGCCCAACCGCGGCCACCGCGCGGTCGATGCGCTGGTGCGGCGCGGCAAGGTGGCGGCGGTGATCACCCAGAACATCGACGGGCTGCACGAAGCTTCGGGCGTCCCCAGGGACAAGATCGTCGAACTGCACGGCAACACCACCTACGCCACCTGCCTCGATTGCGGCCAGCGCTACGAGATCGCCGATCTGCGTGCAGCTTTCGAGCGCGAGGGGTCGGTGCCGCCGTGCGACCAGTGTTTCGGTCACGTCAAGACCGCGACGATATCGTTCGGCCAGGCGATGCCGGTGCCGGCGATGAAGCGCGCCGAGATCGAGACGCTGGCGGCCGATCTGTTCATCGTGCTCGGCTCGTCGCTGGTGGTCTATCCGGCAGCCGGGTTTCCGCAGCTCGCCAAGCAGAACGGCGCCCAGCTGGTGATCGTCAACCGCGAGCCCACCGGGCTCGACGACATGGCCGATCTGGTTGTCCGCCAGCCGATCGGCGACACGATGGGCGAGGCGGTCGGGGTGAATTGACGAGTTATCGTCACCCCCCGCGAAAGCGGGGGTCCAGGGCCGACACCAAAATGTTACCCTGGATTGCCGCTTTCGCGGGAATGACAAAGGATAGCGGGAGGAACAGATGCGCCTCGAAGGCAAGGTCGCGATCGTCACCGGCGCCGCGTCGGGCATGGGGGCCAGCACCGCCCGCATCTTCGCCCGCGAGGGCGCCAAGGTGGTCATCGCCGACATGCTCGACGACGAGGGCAGGAAGGTGGCCGCCGAGATCGTCGCCGCCAACGGCGCCGCCACCTTCCATCATCTCGACGTCACCGATGAGACCAACTGGAAGGCGGTGGTCGAGGCGACAATCGCCGAGTTCGGCAAGCTCGACATCCTGGTCAACAATGCCGGGATCAGCGGCAGCGCGGTCGAGGATTTGTTCGACACCGCAGCGTGGGACAACATCATGAACGTCAACGCGCGCGGCTGCTTCTTTGGCATGAAGTACGCGGTCCCCGAGATGCGCAAAGCCGGCGGCGGGTCGATCGTCAATTTGTCGTCGATCTCCGGCGTCACCGGCCAGCGCGGCATCCACGCCGCCTACAACGCGTCGAAAGGCGCGGTGCGGACGATGACCAAGGTCGGCGCGGTGCAGCAGGGCCGCCACAACATCCGGGTCAACTCGATCCATCCGGGGCTGATGCCGCCGATGCGCACCTCGGGCCGCACCGCCGACCCGGTGGTCCGCGCCAAGATGCTCGAACAGGTGCCGCTGGGGCGCGACGGACGGGTCGAAGAGGTGGCGAACGCGGTGCTGTTCCTGGCCTCGGACGAAGCCTCCTACATCACCGGCGCCGAGCTTTACGTCGATGGCGGCTACCTCGCGACGTGATCGGCGCACGGCGCCAACAAATTTCGCAACGAGGCGGTGAGGCAATAAGATTGCCGTCGCTCGGTCTCTCACCGCCTCGCTGCCTCTTTGTGAATCAATGCGGCGTCGCCGCGAGGCTAAGGAGGGTTCGATGTCCTATGATCTCGACGCGTTTTGCCGGGACTGCCGCGACGCGCTGAAATCCGACAAGGGCCCGGGCGGGCGCGAGGCGGTGCGGCGGAACCTGGAGCGTCTGCTCGCCGAACAGTCTTTTGTCGACAAGCATGTGCTGTCGATGCCGCCGGGCCGTCACACGCTGTACGAAGACCCGGAGCTCGGCTTTGTCGTGCTGTCGCACGTCAATGCCAAGGCTGCGAAATCGCCGCCGCACGATCACGGCGCGTCATGGGCGATATACGGCCAGGCCACGCAATACACCGACATGACCGAGTGGCGCCGCACCAAGGGCGACGGTCCCGGCCCGGCCGAGATCGAGATCGCGCGGCAATACCGGCTGGAGCCCGGCCATGCCGGCACCTACGATATCCGCGCGATCCACTCGATCGACTACCCGGACGGCGCCCGCTTCGTCCGCGTCACCGGGACCGATCTCGAACGCGTGCCTCGGCTCAAGTTCAACCTCAAGACGCACGAGGCCGAGGTGATCGAGAGTGTAACGACCGGCCCGGGCTGACTCCCGGTCATCCGGCAAGTCAGCCGGCACCCCCCTCCCCGGAACGGGAGTGGAGGGCACCTATTCCGGCTCGGCCGGCTCGCTCGCCGCAGCTTCCGCGGCGTCGAGATTGTTCTTGATGTGGTCGAGCGCATCCATCAGGAGGGCACGGACGGCGGGGGAAAGTCCGGCGCTGGCTTCCTCGCGGATCACCCGATTGATCGCCAGTATTCGCTCGACCACCGGCCATCCCAGCGCGGTCAGCCACAAGGTACGCGCC
>DASQGR010000173.1:0-10105 GCA_035632515.1 Allostellaceae bacterium
CGAACCCCGGCCATGCCTCGGGCGGTGCCACCGCCGACGACATCGCGGCGTTCTCGCAAAAGCTGATGCCGCTGTTGCAGCAGGCCGGGCAGCAGCTCGGCGTGTCGCCGAAAATCCTGCTGGCTCAGGCGGCGATCGAAACCGGCTGGGGCCGTTCGGTCGTTGGCAACAATCTGTTCGGCATCAAGGCCGGTTCGTCGTGGACGGGCGCCAAGGTCGAGGCGGCGACCCACGAATACGAGAACGGTCAGCTGGTCTCGATCCGCGTCGGGTTCCGTGCCTATCCGGACGCCGAGGGGTCGGTGCGCGATTTCGTGACGCTGGTCTCCAGCAGCCCGCGCTACAAGGCGGCGTTGGGCGCGGGCGAGGATGTCGTGTCCTACGCGCAGGGCCTGCTCGCCGGCGGCTGGGCGACCGACATCGATTATGTCCGCAAGCTGCAGAAGGTCGCCGGCAGCGCCTCGGCGGCCGCGGTGACGGGGTCCGCTCCCACCTCCCCGGCGCCGGCGCCGCAGCCGAAGGCGGCCGGCGCGCCGATACCGCTGCTGCCGCCGGTATCGCTGGTGCCGGTGAGTTTCACCGCTGCGTCGCAATAGGCGGGCGAAGCGATGAGCGACCACCCGAGGGTAAATGGGCCGGCAGCAGACGGGCCGGGGCTGGAGCTGGCCCTGCGCGAAAGCCGGGCGGTGCGGCGGCTCGTCCGGCTGTTTCGCATCGAGCGCAAGGGCGGGTTCGAACGGTGGCCGATCACGACGGTGCGCCGCCTCGTCGATCGTCGCGCCCGGCTGCTCGACGGACTGGACGAGCTTGAGACGGCCCGGCGGTCGCTGCCCGAGTCGATGCCCGGGTCGCTGCCCGAGTCGATGCTCCAGTCGATGCCCGGGTCGTTGTCCAGGTCGCTGCCGGCAGAGCTCGGCGTCGCACTCGGCGAGCTGGCGGGCGAGATTGTTGCGGCACGGCAAAGCTGCGAGTCGCGAGCCGCACGGCTGGCCGCCGAGCTGCGGCAGCGCCGCGGCAGAACCGGCGCGAGCGGGCTGCGCGGCAGCGGCGCCGGGCAGCTTCTCGGGCAGGGTTGAGAAAAGGGGAGTGACATGGCCGGCCTGACCCAACTCATCAATACCGGATGGACCGGTCTGAATGCCGCCACCCAGGCGCTCGAGACGGTTTCCAACAACACCGCCAACGTCAACACCCCGGGCTACGACGTCGAGTCGGTGCGGCAGGTGCAGCTGCCCGGGTTTTTCAACGGCGCCGGCCAGGGCGCCTCCGTCACCTCGATTCAGCGCGCCTTCGATCAGTTCGTCTTCAATCAGACGGTCACCGCCACCTCGGCCAATCAGGCCGCTCAGGTGGCGCAAGACAACGTCCAGACCCTGGCGGCGATCTTCCCGGTCGCCTCCGGCGGGGCGGGCGGGCTCAGCGCCACGCTCGACAGCTTTTTCGCCGCGATGAACACGGTGGGCCAGGATTCGACGAGCCTGCCCAATCGCCAGGTCTTTCTCGGTGACGCCCAGTCGCTTGCCTCGCGGTTCAACTCGCTCGGCAACCAGATCGCCGCCGGCCAGGCGACGGTCAACGAGCAGCTCGTGCACGCGGTCAACAAGATCAATTCGCTGACCCAGCAGATCGCCAGCCTCAACCAGCAGATCATGATGCGCTCGGCGCCGGGGGCGGCGGGGCCGCCGAATGCGCTGATGGACACCCGCGACGGCCTGATCCAGCAGCTCGGCCAGGAGATCGGGATCACCATCGTCGGCGGGCCGGCCAACAGCGTCAACATCTACACCACCGGCGGGGCGATCCTGGTCGGCGCCGCAAGCTCGAACAGCCTTCTCGCGAACGCCGGGATCTACGGCGCCGGCACGACGACGATCGGCTATCTGCCGACCGGCCAGGACATCACCGCCAGCCTCAGCGGCGGAACGGTCGGCGGCCTGCTGGCGTCGCAGGCGCAAATCGTCGCCGCGCAGAACCGGGTCGGCGGCCTTGCCGTCTCCCTCGCCAAGGCCGTCAACGCCCAGCAATCGCTGGGGCTTGACCTCAACGGCGCGCTCGGCGGCAGCCTGTTCTCGGTCGGCGGCCCAAGCGTCCTGGCCGCCACCTCCAACACCGGCACCGGCACGCTAAGCGCGGCGATCGTCGATACCGGCGCCTTCACTCCCGGCGACTACATCGTCACCAAGACCGCCGGCGGATACCAGGCGACCAATACCGCGACCGGACAGGTCAGCACTCTCGGCGCCGGCCCGAGCCTCAGCCTCGACGGCATGGTTCTCACCGTGTCCGGCACGATCAATACCGGCGACTCGTTCAAGCTCGAGCCTACGGCGACCGCGGCGCAGACGCTCGCCGTTACGCTCACCGACCCCGCCACCGTCGCCGCAGCGGCGGCCTATGTCGCCACGCCCGGCGGCAATATCGGCAATGTGACGGCAAGCGCCTTCAGCCCGGCCGCCAGCGGCGCGCTGCCGGCGGGAACGACTGTCGTGCCCTCGACCTATTTCGGCCAGCGGCTGACGGTCAAGTTCACCTCGGCGACCACGTTCGACGTGGTGTCGAGCAGCAACGCGGTGATTGCCTCCGGCAGCTTCAGTGCCGGCAGCGGCGCGGCGATCGCGATCGGCTATCCGAGCCCCGCGCCCGCCGGCGAGGTGGCGGCCTTCACCCTGTCGCCCGGCACTGCGGCGGCGGGAGACAGCTTTGTCCTGACCCCCGGCGGCATCGCCAGCAATGGCAACATCCTGGCGATGAGCGGGCTGGCGACCCAGCACCTGATATCCGGCGAAACCCTCACCAGCGCCTATGCGGCGCTGGTCGGAGACATCGGCAGCGCCGGGCAGACGGCAAGCGTCGCGGCCAATGCGGCGCAAGGTGTGCTGAACCAGGCAAACGCGGTTCAGCAGTCGATCTCCGGGGTCAATCTCGATGAGCAGGCGGCCAATCTGGTGCAATACCAGCAGGCCTACCAGGCGGCGGCGCAGGTCATCGCCAGCGCCCAGACGCTGTTCCAAAGCCTGCTGACCGCTGTCGCCCGATAAAGGCCCAAACTATGCGCATCAGCACCAACGAATTCCTGCTCGGCTCGCTCGCCGACATGCTGGCCCAGCAGACGACGGTCAACCAGCTCAATCGCGAGATCGCCAGCGGCCAGACCATGCTCGACGCCACCGCCGACCCGGGCGGTGCGGCGCAAATGGTCGGGGTGACCAACCAGATCGCTCACCTGACCTACGATACCGCCAACGGCCAGGCCGCAACCCAGACGCTGCAGACGGGTGTCGGCACGCTCCAGCAGGTGACCAATCTCCTGGTGCAGCTGCGCCAGAACGCGGTCGCCGCCGCCAACGGCACCGCGAACAGCTCCGACCGGCAATCGCTGGTCGCGAGCGCCCAGACAGTGTTGCAGCAGCTCGTCCAGCTGGCCAATACCCAGGCGCCTAACGGCACCTATCTGTTTGCCGGCACGACCGCGAATACGCCGGCTTTCGCGACCCTGGCCTCCGGCCAAGTGGTCTTCAGCGGCGACAACGGCACCAATCAGATCGAGATCGCGCCGTCGCTCAATGTCGCCTCGACGATCTCCGGCCAAAACATTTTCATGAACATCCCTGCCGGCGCCGGCGGGGTGGCGGTTTCGGCCGGCGGCGGCAATACCGGGACCGCCTATGCCGTTGTCGGCGGGGTTACCAGCGGATCGCAGGTGACGGCCGCCAGCCTCGCCGGCACGCAGTACAGCGTCACCTTTGCCGCCGGCCCCGGCAACAGCCTCACCTACAGCGTGACCAGCGGCACCGGCGCGCCGGGAAGCGCCGGGTTTCTCGCCAGCCAGGGGGTCGTCGCCTCCGGCGGCTATTCGCCCGGATCGGACCTCGCCTTTGCCGGCATCGATCTCAAGATCAACGGCAGCCCCGCTCCCGGCGACAGCTTTGCGGTCCAGCCGGGGGCGCGAACCAGCCTGTTCCAGAATGTGCATGACCTGGTCGCGGCGCTGCAGATGCCGCTGGGGACCGCGGCGCAGGTAACGCTGTCGCAGCAGGCGTTGCAGAATGTGCTGGCCAACCTGACCGGGGCACAGACCAGCGTGCTGTCCGCGCAGGCGGTGCTCGGCACCAGCCTCAGCGAGATCCAGTCGGTGCAGACGCAGAACAACGCCCTCGCCAGCAACGCCAAGATCCAGCTGTCGAACCTGCAATCGGCCAACCTGCCGCAGGTGCTGGCGAATTACAGTGAGAGCCTGACCGCCTTGCAGGCGGCGCAGCTCGCTTTCGCCAAGGTGCAGAACCTGACCCTGTTCGCCGATATCCGGCCTTAGGCCGGGGCGGGATTGCGAGCCATAAGGCCGTGCCCGCTCGGCAAGGGGTTTCTTGCCGCGAAAACACATCTGGCGTCGCCGCGCGACCGGCTGGCACCATCGATGCGCAAAGTTGACCTGACGAAGAACGGAAATTCGTGATAAAAGCGGCAAATTGCGCGGGGAAGGGCAAGGCATGAACGACATCACGCTTGCCGGGGCAACGACCGACGCGCGGCAGCCGGCGGAAGCGGGTGCCGGCGGGTTTGCCGAGCTGCGCGTCGGCGCTGCCGGCGCGACGGCGATCGTCGTGCTCGGCATGCACCGCAGCGGCACTTCGGCCCTGACCGGCATGCTGCATCATCTCGGCGTCGCGCTCGGCGAGCGGCTGATGCCGGCGACAATCGACAATCCCCGCGGCTATTGGGAACATACCGACATCGTCGCGGCGCATGATCGGCTGCTGTCGGCGCTCGGCTCGGCGTGGGACGACATCCGTCCGCTGCCGGGCGGATTCGAGCATGGCGAGCCAGCCGCCGATGGCCGGCGCGAGCTCGCGGCGATCGTCAGGCGCGACTTTGCCGAGGCACCCCTGTGGGCGCTGAAGGACCCGCGGCTGTGCCGGCTGATGCCGCTCTGGTCGATGCTGTTCGACGAGGAGCGGATCAGCCCGCGTTACATCCTCGCATTGCGCCACCCGCTTGACGTCGCGGCTTCGCTTGACGCCCGCGACGGGATCAGCACACCGCGCGCCCTGCTGCTGTGGCTCGGCCATCTGTTTGATGCCGAGCGCGCGACCCGGGGCCGGCGCCGGGCGATCGTGCATTACGAGGCGTTGATCGGCGCCCGCGGCTGGCGCCCGGTAGCGGCGCAGCTTGTCGCCGAGCTCGACCTGGCCTGGCCGCAGCAGAGCGCGGCGGCAGAGGCGGCGGTCGATGCCTTTCTCGCCCCCGAGCTGCGTCGGCGGCGGGTCAGCGACACCGCCGCGGCCGGTTCCGGCCGCATGCAGGCGTGGGTTGAAACGGTTTATGCCGCGTTTCGCGCCGTCGACCCGCGGCTTGGCGAAATCTGCGACGCGGTGCGGTGCGAGCTCGAAACCGCCGGCGATCTGTTTCTGCCGATCGTCGGCGAAGCCGGCAGCCGGCTGCGCGAGGCCCGCGCGCAACGCCAGGTACAGGACCGCGCTCTGGTCGAGGTGACCCAACGGCTCAACCGGGCGCAGCACGAGGCGGGCGAACTGCGCGAGCGGCTGCGTCGCGCGCTCGACGAAGCGGCCAACCTCAAGCGGGGCACCGGCGCCATTACCGTCGACGGCAAAAAGCTGCCGCAGCCGCTCGCCGTCGAAGAAGCCTTCCCGCGCTGGGTAATGGCGCGCGGCTCGACGGCGGTGGCGCGGGCGGATTGGGTTGCCGAGCGGGTGCGGCAGTGGCCGCTGATGCCGATTCTGGGCCTGGGCATGATCCTGCCCGCCGGCACCGAGCCGCATCTGGCGCTCACCTTGCGGTCGCTCGGCTCGCAGATCGCCGGCGACTGGCTGCTGCACATCGTCGCCGAACGGGAGATGCCGACGGTGCTGGCGGCCGAGAAGCGTATTGTCTGGCACATTGCGGGCGAGCGTCCCGCCGAGCATCTGTCGCGCCATCTCGCCGCCAGCGCGGCACATTTCGTGGCGCTGATCGATGCCGGCGACCAGCTCGCGCCGCATGCGCTGTTCAGTGTCGCCGATGCCTTTTTCCGCCATCCCGAATGGCAGGCCCTTTATACCGACGAGGCGCGGATCGACCCTCAGGGGATCATGTCCGCGCCGCATTTCAAGCCGGACTTCAACCTCGACCTGATGCGCAGCCTGCCCTATGTCGGCGCGCTGCTGGCGGTGCGGCGCGACACTTTCGCTGCCATCGGCGGGTTCGACCCCGCCTGGGATGGGACCGAGGAATACGATATGGCATTGCGCCTCGCCGAGCGGGCCGGGGCGCGGGGTTTCGGCCATGTCGCCGACGTGCTCTATCACCGGCTGACCGTCTCCGGCCGTTCGCGCCGGCCGGTCGCGGCGATCTGCGCCGACATGACGCGGATCGTCCAGGCGCATCTCGACCGGCTCGGCATCGCCGCCGCCGCCGAGCAGGGCGTGCCGGCGCATACCTGCCGGGTGCGCTATCGCCATGACGGGCCCGACCCGCTGGTGTCGATCATCGTCCCGACGAAGAATCAGCTCGGCCTGCTCAAACGCTGCGTCGAGACGGTCCTCAAGATCACCGAATACGAGAATTACGAGCTGATCGTCGTCGATAACGGCAGCGACGAGGCCGATGCCTGTGCCTATCTCCAGGCGATCGAGGATAAATACGCCGATATCGGCAGCCGCATCCGGGTGCTGCGGCATCCCGGGCCGTTCAATTTTTCGGCGCTCAACAACCGCGCGGTCCGCGAGACGGCGCAGGGCGACTACATCTGTCTTTTGAACAACGACGCCGCGCCGCTCGACGGCGCCTGGCTCGGCGAGATGATGGCGCTGGCGCGGCGGCCCGATATCGGCGTGGTCGGCGCCAAACTGACCTATCCCGACGGCCGCATCCAGCATGGCGGGGTGCTGCTCGGGGTCGGCTGGGGCGCTCCGGCCGATCATCCCTATAATGGCGACCCCGGCAATGCCGCCGGCTATTGGGGCCGGTTTTTAGTGCCCCAGGATATGTCGGCGGTGACCGCCGCCTGTTGCGTCACCCGGCGCGAGGTCTGGGACCAGGTCGGCGGGTTCGACGAGGGCGAGTTCGCCGTTTCGTTCAATGACGTCGACTACTGCCTCAAGCTGCGCGAGGCCGGCTATCTGGTGGTGTGGACCCCCTATGCCCGGCTGATGCACGAGACCAGCGCCAGCCTGCGCGCCGATGTCGAGCGGACGGCGACCGCAGAGAAGAACGCCCGCTTTACCCGCGAAAAGCTGGCGATGTTCCGCAAATGGATGCCGCAGATCGCCCATGATCCCGCCCATAACCGCAACCTGTCGTCGTTCGGCCTCGGCTTTGCGGTCGAGACCGAGGGCGCGCCGACTTGGGACCCGGAATTCCGTCCGCGCGAGCGGGTGCTGGTCTATCCGGCCGACCGCGAAGGCTGCGGCGAGTACCGGATCATCGCGCCGAGCCGGGCGCTGCTCCAAGCCGGGGTGATCCACGCCTACGAGACGATGCGCCTGATGACCCCGCCCGAGGTCGCACGCATGGCGCCCGACAGCATCGTCTTTCAGCGCCAGCTCGAATACGGGCAGATCGAGGTTATCGAGTGGGTCAAGCATACCTCGAAGGCGTTCCGCGTCTTCGAGCTCGACGATCTGATCACCAACCTGCCGCCGAAAAGCGCGCATCGCCCGTCGATCGCACCCGATATCGCCGATCGGCTAAAGCGGGCGCTGGCGCTGTGCGACCGCCTCGTCGTCAGCACCGAACCGATGGCGCGCGCCTATGGCCGCTTCTGCGGCGAGACCGTGGTGATGCCCAACCGGCTCGAAAAATCGCGCTGGCTCGGCCTCAAGCCGCAGCGGCGGCTCGACCGCAAGCCGCGGGTCGGCTGGGCCGGGGCGGTCGGCCATCTCGGCGATCTCGGGCTGATCGCCCCGGTCGTCGAGGCGACGGCGAAAGAGGTCGACTGGGTGTTTTTCGGGATGTGCCCCGATGCGCTTCGGCCCTTTGTCGCCGAGTATCACGAATGGGCGCCGCTGCACGACTACGCGAAAAAACTGGCCTCGCTCGATCTCGACCTCGCCGTTGCCCCGCTCGAGCATCACCCGTTCAACGAAGCCAAGAGCAATCTGCGCCTGCTCGAGTACGGGGTGCTCGGCTACCCGGTGCTGTGCACCGACATCCTGCCCTATCGGGGCGATCTGCCGGTAACCCGCGTCGATAACAAGCACCGCGACTGGATCCGTGCGATCCGCGACATGACGGCGGACCGTGCGGCATCGCAGCGCGCCGGCGAAGAGCTGCGCCAGGCGGTGGTGCGCGACTGGGTGCTCGAAGACCATCTCGACGAATGGAAGCGCGCCTGGCTGCCCTAGCCCGCCGGTGGCGCCCGCCTTTTGCGAGCCGCAAAGGCGCTGCCGGTTGCCTCCGTGCCGGCGGAATTTGCGCAAAGCGTGCAACAAAATCGGAAAGCGTCCGTCTCCTTTGGGGTGAATGGCTTGTATCCGATGCCGAGCCCCAAAAACTTGGCTGTCGGTTGCGCGGTCACCCCAAGCGGCGTCGGGCCCCGCCACGAGGCCCCGGCAGTAGGAGAAACGAGATGCTATCCGGCGTTATTAACACCAACGTCAGCGCGCTTTACGCGTTGAATTCGCTAGAAAATACGGCCAATACCACGAACACCCTCGAGCAGCAGCTCTCCTCGGGCCTCGCGATCAACAGCCCGGCCGACAACCCGGCGGGCTACATCTCGGCGCAGGGCTTCACCGCACAGATCAGCGGCGTCACCCAGGCGATCTCCAACGCCAACCAGGCGGTTTCGCTGGTTCAGACCGCCAACGGCGCGATCAACCAGCAGGTCAACATCCTGCAGAGCATTCAGAGCATCGCCAACCAGGCGGCCAACGGCACCGCCACCGCCGCGCAGCTCGCCTCGCTGCAGCAGGTGGTGTCGAGCCTGACCGCCCAGGTATCGACGATCGCCAACCAGACCAACTTCAACGGCCTGAGCCTGCTTGACGGCACCTTCCAGGGCGTGCAGTTCCAGGTCGGCGCGCAGGCCGGCCAGACGATCGGCTTCTCGATCGGCAGCACCGCGGCGAACCAGATCGGCGCCTATCAGTCATCGGCCGCGGGCTCGGGCGTTTACGTCGCCAACGGTGTGGGCACCGGCGGCGTCGCCGACACCACCGGCTCGTCCTACGCGATTACCGCAAGCGGTGCGGGCGCGTTTACCGCCGGCAGCTTCGGCGTCTCCGGCTCGAATGGCAGCGCCTTGGTCACCGTCACGGCAAATCAGTCAGCGCAGAGCGTTGCGCAATCGATCAACGCCGTCACCAACAAGACGAACGTTACGGCCAGCGCCAATACCAGCGTCGCCTTTACGGTCACCGCCGGCTCGATCTCGTTCAAGCTAGGCAACGGCACCGGCACTCCCGGCACTCAGACCAACGTGGCCAACGTCTCGGCGACGGTGACGAGCGTCACGCAATCCGGCCTCGCCAATTTGGTCAGCTCCATCAACCAGCAGGCCGGCACCACCGGCGTCACCGCTTCGGTGGATGCGAGCAATCACCTGGTCCTGACGCAGTCGCAGGGCGACAACATCTCGATCACCGGCTACTCCGGGACCGGCACACTGGCGGCTGGCGGCACCTCGACGATCACGCTCAGTGGTGCGGCGCAGGAAGCCACCATCCAGGGCCTGGTCACGGTGCAGTCGAACCAGAGCTTTGCGTTTGGCTCGACGGCATCGGATATCGGCCTCGGCACGAGCTCGGCACTGAAGGCGCTGTCGTCGATCAACGTCAGCACCCAGGCGGGCGCCGGCGCGGCGATCAACATCCTCAGCTACGCGCTGCAGCAGCTCGAAAACCAGGGCGGCCAGCTCGGCGCGGTGCAGCAGCGGCTCCAGGCCACCGTGGCGAACCTCCAGGTCACCAACACCAACCTCACCGCGGCGCGCGGCGTGGTGCAGGATGCCAACATCCCGCAGGTGACGACGCAACTCACGCAGGCCGAAATTCTGCAACAGGCCGGCGTCTCCGCGTTGTCGCGGTCCAGCCAGTTGCAGCAGTCGCTGCTCAAGCTGTTGCAGTAGCACATCCGGCAGTCGGCGCCTCGGCGTCGACGGGAGCCCGTC
>DASQGR010000174.1:0-19168 GCA_035632515.1 Allostellaceae bacterium
GCACGCCAGCGTTCGCTCAGCGAGGAAGCGCGCCGGAAAGAGGAAGAGTCGCGGCGCGAAGTTGCCGAGCGGGCAGGCAAGGCGGCTGCGGCAAAGGGCGCCGCGCTGGTTTCGGCCGGCAAGGTTGCAGCACCCGCCGAAGAGGAAGAGGAAGCCGCAACGGCTTTCCGCCGGGGCCGGCCCGACGCAAGGCGCCCGGCCACCCCGGTTCGGCGCGACGAGCAGCGTCGCCGCACCGGCAAGTTGACCGTCACCCGCGCGCTTTCCGACGATGAAGGCGAGCGGATGCGCAGTCTCGCCTCGGTCCGCCGCGCCCGCGAGCGCGAGCGGATGCGAATGCAGGGCAATGACCAGGTCAAGATCGTGCGTGAGGTCATCATCCCCGAGACGATCACCGTTCAGGAGCTTGCCAACCGCATGGCCGAGCGTGGCGTCGACGTCGTCAAGGCGCTGATGCGCATGGGCGTGATGGCGACGGTCAACCAGACGATCGACGCCGATACGGCCGAGCTGATCGTCACCGAATTCGGCCATCGGCTGCGCCGCGTCGCCGAATCCGATGTCGAGATCGGCATGCGCGGCGAGGCCGACACCCCGGAAATGCTGGAGCCGCGGGCGCCGGTCGTGACCGTCATGGGCCATGTCGACCACGGCAAGACCTCGCTTCTCGATGCGCTGCGCGAAACCGACGTCGTCAGCGGCGAGGCTGGCGGCATCACCCAGCACATCGGCGCCTACCGCGTCACCGTTTCCAGCGGCAAGCAGATCACCTTCATCGACACGCCGGGCCATCAGGCGTTCACCGCGATGCGCGCCCGCGGCGCCAACGCCACCGATATCGTGGTGCTGGTGGTCGCTGCCGACGACGGCATCATGGAGCAGACGGTCGAGGCGATCCGTCATGCCAAGGCGGCCGATGTGCCGATCATCGTCGCCATCAACAAGATCGATCGCCCGGATGCGAAACCCGAGCGGGTGCGGCAGGAATTGCTGCAGCATGAGCTAGTCGTCGAGGAGCTCGGCGGCGACGTCCTCGATGTCGAGGTCTCGGCGCTGAAGAAGACCAATCTCGACAAGCTCGAAGAAGCCATCCTGCTGCAGGCCGAGCTGCTCGACCTCAAGGCAAACCCGAACCGGCCTGCCGAAGGCGTCGTTCTCGAGGCTCAGCTCGAACGCGGCCGCGGCGCGATCGCCACCGTGCTGATCCAGCGCGGCACCTTGAAGGTCGGCGACATCTTTGTCTCGGGCAGTGTCTGGGGCCGGGTGCGCGCGCTTGTCGACGACCGCGGGCAGAACCGGCGCGATGCCGGCCCCTCCACCCCGATAGAGGTCTTGGGCCTCAACGGCACCCCGCTTGCGGGCGACGATTTCGTCGTGGTCGATAGCGAAAGCCAGGCGCGCGAAATTGCCGAATTCCGCGAGCGCCGCCGCCGTGAGCTGTCCGCGACCGCCAGCGGGCGCGGTACGCTCGACGAGATGTTCTCGCAGATCGCCGCCGGCACCGCCAAGGAACTGCCGATCGTCATCAAAGGCGATGTGCAGGGTTCGGTCGAGGCGATCGGCGGATCGCTCGAAAAGCTGTCGACCGACGAGGTTGCCGTTCGCATCCTCCACTCCGGGGTCGGCGGCATCAATGAAAGCGACGTGATCCTCGCCAAGGCGACCGGCGCGTTCATCATCGGCTTCAATGTGCGCGCCAATCCGGCGGCGCGCGATCTGGCCCGGCGCGACGGGGTCGAGATCCGTTACTACGCGATCATCTACGATGTCATCGACGACATCCGCAACGCGCTGTCCGGCATGCTCGCCCCGACCCTGCGCGAGCGCTTCCTCGGCAACGCGTCGATCCGCGAGGTGTTCAACATCACCCGCGTCGGCAAGGTGGCCGGCTGCATGGTGACCGACGGCGTCGTCCGGCGCGGCGCCAAGGTGCGCCTCCTGCGCGACAATGTCGTGATCCACGAGGGCAGCCTGAAGACTCTGAAGCGGTTCAAGGACGAGGTCCGCGAGGTCCGTGACGGCTACGAATGCGGCATGGCGTTCGAGAATTACGAGAACATCCAGACCGGCGACGTCATCGAGTGCTTCGAGGTCGAGGAAGTCGCCCGCGCGCTATAAGCAGGCAGTCAGCTCCGCGGTTGCCGATCCTATGCCACGCCGCGAACACGGTGACCCCGCTACGGCGGGACAACGCAGCCAGCGTCAGCTTCGCGTCGGCGAGGAGCTGCGTCATGCGCTGGCGCTACTCTTGCGCCCGGGCGAGCTGCGCGACCCGGTCCTGCACGATGCCAACGTCACTGTGACGGAGGTCCAGGTCAGTGCGGATTTGCGCAATGCCACCGCTTTCGTAATGCCGTTGGGTGGCGCCAACGCCGCCGACATTGTTGCAGCCCTGCGGCGCAGCGCCCCGTTCCTCAAGGGCCGAATCGCACGGGCGGTCAGGCTGCGCCATGCTCCCAATCTTGCCTTTGCCCTGGACAATGCCTTTGACAGCGCCGAGCGAATTGCCGCTCTTCTCCATAGCGAAGCGGTCGAGCGCGACCTGGGACGCGAACAGCACGACGATGGCTGAACGCCGTCACGGCTGGATCATCATCGACAAGCCGGCAGGCATTACGTCGAACCGTGTCGTCGAGCGCGTGCGCCGTGCTGCCGGAGTCAAAGCCGGGCACGCCGGGACGCTGGACCCGCTGGCGACCGGCATCCTGCCGGTGGCGCTCGGCGAAGCGACCAAGACCGTCGCGTTTCTCAGCAAGGCGGCCAAGCGCTACAGCTTTCGCATCCGATGGGGGATCGCCCGCGACACCGACGACAGTGAGGGCGAAGCAATCGCCGAAAGCCCGGCGCGTCCCGAGCCCGATGCGATTCGGGCCATCCTGCCCCGCTTTACCGGCACCGTTTTGCAGCGCCCGCCGGCCTATTCGGCGATCAAGGTGGCCGGGCGCCGCGCCTATGCGCTGGCCCGCGCGGGACAGCCGCCGCACCTTGCCGAGCGTCCGATCGAGATCGCCGAGCTCCGCCTCACCGCCCTCCCCGACCGCGATCACGCCGATTTCGGGGCTACGGTTGGTGAAGGCACCTATATCCGCTCCCTGGCTCGCGACCTCGCCGAGGCGCTCGGCACGGTCGGCCATATCGTGGCGCTGCGCCGGCTTTCCGTCGGCCGGTTCGGCGAAGCCGAAGCAATTTCGCTGGATTTGGCAACGGCGCTTGGGCATAGTCTGTTTGCTTCCGGGCATTTACTGCCAATCGAAGCCGCGCTGGACGACATCCCGGCCCTGGCTTTGACGGCAGACGAGGCCGCCCGACTTCGCCACGGCCAGAAGATAGAACTGGCCGGCCCCCGTGAAGGTGCCAGCCTCGACCGGTTTGACGACGGCACGATCGTCGGTGCGCGGCATGACCAGCATTTGATTGGGCTGGCGCGGATCGAAAACGGGCGTCTTCTGCCGGTGCGGATGATCAATTGCTGAAGGAACATCCCGATGTCGATTACTGCTGAGCGCAAGCAGACGCTCATCTCCGAGTATGCCGTGAAATCCGGCGACACCGGCTCGCCCGAGGTCCAGGTCGCGATCCTTTCGGAACGGATCCGCAACCTGACCGACCATCTCGGCACGCACAAAAAGGACTTTCATTCGCGGCGCGGCCTGCTGGTCATGGTCGGTCAGCGGCGCCGACTGCTGGACTATCTCAAGCGATCGGACGCATCGCGATACGAGACGCTGATCGGGCGCCTCGGGCTGCGGCGTTGACCTGTTGGTAAGACGCGTCGCCCGCTTCCCGGCAATGGGACCAGCCGCTGAACGGCTGGTTCGCATGGCCGGTTCATGACTTGCACCATCGCCATGCCGCGGCCCGGCCGACAACCGTTGAGCCGCACAAGAAACGCCGGCAGCGCGCGGAGGAATTCGCCTGCGCGGGCGCTGCCGCCTATGTTCGCAAAGGATGAACGATAATGTTTCAGGTTTACCGCAAGGAACTGACGTGGGGCGGTCGCCGCCTCGTGCTCGAGACCGGCAGGATCGCCCGCCAGGCCGACGGCGCGGTGCTCGCCACCTACGGCGAGACGACGGTGCTGTGCACCGCGGTTGCGGCAAAGACGGCCAAGGCCGGGCAGGATTTCTTTCCGCTGACCGTCAACTATCAGGAAAAGACTTTCGCCGCCGGCAAGATCCCCGGCGGCTTTTTCAAGCGCGAAGGCCGCCCGACAGAAAAGGAGACGCTGGTCTCGCGACTGATCGACCGGCCGATCCGGCCGTTGTTCGTTGCCGGTTTCCGCAACGAGACCCAGGTCGTCTGCACCGTGCTGAGCCACGATCTTGAAAACGATCCCGACATCGTCGCGATGGTCGGCGCCTCCGCGGCGCTGACGATTTCCGGCATCCCGTTCTATGGGCCGATCGGCGGCGCACGCGTCGGTTATATCGACGGCCAGTATGTGCTCAATCCCACCGCGGCCGACCTGCCGCGCTCGCAGCTCGACCTGGTTCTCGCCGGCACCGCGGAAGGCGTGCTAATGGTCGAATCGGAGGCGCAGGAGCTGTCCGAAGACGTGATGCTCGGCGCGGTGACCTTTGGCCACCAGGGCTTCCAGCCGGTTATCGAGGCGATCATCGAATTGGCCGAGACTTGCGCCAAGGAGCCGTGGCCGATGGCCGAGGCGGTTCCGGAGAAGACCGAGATCGAGGCGCGCGTGCGCGAGACCATCGGCCCCGCGCTCGCCGAAGCCTATCGCGAGCAGGGCAAGCAGGAACGCAGCAACCGCCTGGAGGCGGCCAAGAACCAGGCGGTCGCCCTGTTTCCCGACAATGCGGCGCACGCCGAACTGGCGGCAAAGCTGTTCAAGGACCTGGAAAAGGAGATCGTCCGCGGCGCGATCATTCGCGGCGAGCCGCGCATCGACGGCCGCGACACCAAGACGGTCCGGCCGATTACCGCCGAGGTCGGCGTGCTGCCGCGCACCCACGGCTCGGCGCTGTTCACCCGCGGCGAGACCCAGGCGCTCGTCGTCGCCACGCTGGGCACCGGCCAGGATGAACAGATCATCGATGCGCTCGAAGGCGAATATCGACAGCACTTCATGCTGCACTACAACTTCCCGCCCTACTCGACCGGCGAAGCGGGCCGCATGGGCTCGCCGGGACGCCGCGAGATCGGCCACGGCAAGCTCGCCTGGCGCGCGCTGCGGCCAATGCTGCCAAGCAAGGAAAGCTTTCCGTATACGATCCGCGTGGTGTCCGAGATCACCGAGTCGAACGGTTCCTCGTCGATGGCCTCGGTCTGCGGGGCTTCGCTGTCGCTGATGGACGCCGGCGTGCCGCTGGCGCGCCCGGTCGCCGGGATTGCGATGGGCCTTATCAAGGAGAAGGACGGCTTTGCCGTCCTGTCCGACATCCTCGGCGACGAGGACCATCTCGGCGACATGGACTTCAAGGTCGCCGGCACCGATCGCGGCGTCACCGCCCTGCAGATGGACATCAAGATCACCTCGATCACCGAGGAGATCATGCGCATCGCGCTGGAGCAGGCAAAGGATGGCCGTGCCCATATCCTCAGCGAGATGGCCAAGGCGCTGACCGACGCCCGCGACGAGGTCAGCGACAACGCCCCGCGCATCACCACGATCTCGATACCCAAGGACAAGATCCGCGAGGTCATCGGTTCGGGCGGCAAGGTCATTCGCGAGATCGTCGAGACCACCGGGGCCAAGGTCGACATCAACGACGACGGCGTGATCAAGATCGCCGCAGTCGATGCCGGGGCGGCCCAGGCGGCGATCGACTGGATCAAGGGCATCGTCGCCGAGCCCGAACAGGGCCATATCTACAACGGCAAAGTCGTGAAAGTCGTCGATTTCGGCGCCTTCGTAAACTTCCTGGGTGCCAAGGACGGGCTGGTCCACATCAGCGAATTGTCTCAACAGCGCGTCGGCAAGACGGCCGACGTCGTCAAGGTCGGCGACGCGGTCAAGGTGAAGGTCCTGGGCTTTGACGACCGCGGCAAGGTCAAGTTGAGCATGCGCCAGGTCGATCAGGCGACCGGCGAAGATCTCGGCAGTGCCCGCCGCCAGGAGCAGCCGGCCCAGGTCGCCGGCTGAGGCATTGCGGACGCGGCGAGCTGAAATGCGCCGCGCCCATTGCCGACCGCGTCGAGCTTGAGCCGTGTTTTCTCCCCCGTTACCCTCGGGCCTGGTCCGGGGCGCCCTGGATGCCCCAGCCACTCCTGAAGCTGACGGGTACGGAGCGTCTGCGGTGGGCCAGGCATTGACCCTTCCGCTCGTTATCGGCCATCGCGGCGCGGCGGCCTATGCGCCGGAAAACACCCTTGCGGGGTTCCGCGCGGCAAAGGCGCTGGGTTGCGTTTGGGTCGAGTTCGATGTGCGGCTGAGCGCCGATGCCGCCTTGGTGCTGTGCCATGACGACAGTTTGACGCGGACGACGAACGGAAGCGGCCGCATTTCGCAATTGCCGCTGTCGTCAATCCGCCGGCTCGATGCCGGCAGCTGGTTCGATGGGGGATTTGCCGGCGAGCCGCTGCCGATGCTCGAGGAGGCGCTGGTCGTTTGCGATGAACTGGGTCTCGGCGTCAATATCGAGATAAAGGCCGAGCGCGGGTTGGCCAGGGCCACCGCGGCGGCGGTCGCCACATGTCTCGAGCGGCTTTCCGGCCATTTGCCGGTTGTGCTGATCTCCAGCTTTCTGCTCGAAGCCATCGCCGAAGCGGCCGAGCGCCTGCCCCGTTGTCCCCGCGGCATATTGTGGCGGAAAGCGCCGCGCGGCTGGGCAAGAATTGCCCAAGGGCTCGGCTGCGCGACGATCAACATCGACCAAAGGTACCTGACGGAGTCGGCCGTTAACGAGGTCTGCGCTGCCGGCTATCCGGTGCTTGCCTATACCGTCAACGATCCCGCGAGGGCGCGGCAATTGTTCAATTGGGGCGTCGCTTCCGTTTTCTCCGATGCACCCGATATAATAGCCCCGACAACGGGCTGCGATTCCGCGGCCGAAGCGCGGCAGGGAGCAAGTCGCTGAGACCGCTTATTCCGCTTGTGATATCGGGACGCGAGGTGTTGCCGCTGGTCGAAGGCGGCAAAGGCATCTCGGTGTCGAACGGCGAAAGCTCGGGCGCCTGGGCCGCCTCGGGTGCCGTCGGCACGTTTTCCGGGGTCAACGCCGACAGTTTCGACGCCTCGGGCGCGCCAATCCCGCAGATCTATCACGGCACGACCCGGCGAGAGCGGCACAACGAGCTGATCGCCTATGCGATTGCCGGCGGCATCCATCAGGCGCGCGTGGCCCATGAGCGCTCGAACGGCGCGGGCCGCATTCACATGAACGTGCTGTGGGAGATGGCCGCCGCCGAGGAGGTGCTGCACGGGGTGCTCGAAGGCGCGCGGGGTCTCATTCACGGCGTCACCTGCGGCGCCGGCATGCCGTACCGCATCGCCGAGATCTGCGCCCGCTACGGTGTCTACTACTACCCGATCGTGTCGTCGGCGCGCGCCTTTCGCGCCTTGTGGAAGCGCGCCTATCACAAATTCCGCGGATGGCTCGGCGGCGTCGTCTACGAGGATCCGTGGCTTGCCGGCGGCCATAACGGGCTCTCCAATGTCGAAGACCCGGATTCGCCCGAGCCGGCCTACCCACGGGTGCGCGAATTGCGCAGCCTGATGACCGAATATGGGCTTGAAACGACGCCGATCTTCATGGCCGGCGGGGTGTGGTATCTGCGCGACTGGGCGCATTGGATCGACGACCCCGAGATTGCGCCGGTCGCCTTCCAGTTCGGCACCCGCCCGCTCCTCACTCAGGAGAGTCCGATCTCGGATGCGTGGAAGCGCAAGCTGCTGACCTTGAAGGAGGGCGATGTCTTCCTCAATCGCTTCAGCCCGACCGGGTTCTACTCGTCGGCGGTGCGCAACCGCTTCCTCGAGGAGTTGCAGCAGCGGGCCGAGCATCAGGTCGCCTACGCGATCGAGCCGATCGGCGAGCATGTCGCCGAGTTCAAGGTCGGCGCCCGCGGGCGCATCGTCTACCTGACCGGGCACGATCGCGAGTCGGCGCAGAAATGGGTCGCCGAGGGATTTACCGAGGCGTTGCGCACCCCCGATTCGACCCTGATTTTCGTCACCCCGCCGCAGGCCTTCGAAATCCGCAACGACCAGATCAACTGCATGGGCTGCCTCAGCGCCTGCCAATTTTCGAACTGGGCCCAGACCGAGCAGGGCACCACCGGCAAAAAGGCCGACCCGCGCAGCTTTTGCATCCAGAAGACCTTGCAGCAGATCTGCCATTCGGACGATGTCGAATCCGAGCTGATGTTCGCCGGGCACAACGCCTACCAATTCGCCTCCGACCCCTTCTATGCCAACGGGTATGTCCCCACCGTCCGCGAGCTGATCGACCGCCTGGTCACCGGCGATTGACGGCGACTCGCAGCGGGCGCTTTATTTTCCTGAAAACGCTGCCTATATCTCGCCGATGGACATTGCCCTGCCCACCTCGGCCATTCTGTCGCGCTTGCGCGCCGCCGGCTTGCGTCCAACCCGCCAGCGCATGGCCCTGGCGCGGCTGTTGTTCGATTCCGCCGACCGGCACGTCACCGCCGAGCAGTTGCATGGTGAGGCGACCGCTGCGGCGATCCCGGTTTCCCTGGCGACGGTCTACAACACGCTGCACCAGTTCACCTCCGCGGGCCTGCTGCGCGAGGTCGTGGTCGAGCCCGGCCGCTCCTACTTCGACACCAATATCGACGATCATCACCATTTCTTTTGCGAATCGACCGGCATGTTGCAGGACATCCCGGGCACCGCGGTGATGGTCGGCCAGTTGCCGCTGGCGCCGGCAGGGACCGAGATCAGCCGGGTGGACGTCATCATCCGCGTTCGTCGGCAGGATTGCGCATCGCGCTCCGATATTTTAGAATAATTCTAAATTAGCCTTGACTCAGCGTCTTGCCCGACCCATAAAGAGGAAGTCGGCAACAGATCAGCTTTGTCCGGGCGACGGACGACAAGGAGGGTAGGATGGCTTCCCTAAAAGGCACCAAAACCGAAACCAATCTTAAGGACGCCTTCGCCGGCGAGAGCCAGGCGAACCGGCGCTACCTGTATTTCGCACAAAAGGCCGACGTCGAGGGGTTCAACGACGTTTCCGCCGTGTTCCGCTCGACCGCCGAAGGCGAAACCGGCCATGCACACGGCCATCTCGAGTATCTCGAGGAGGTCGGCGATCCGGCCACCGGGCTGCCGATCGGCGAGACCTCGGCCAATCTCAAGGCCGCGGTCGCCGGTGAGACTCACGAGTACACGGACATGTACCCGGGTATGGCGCGGACCGCCCGCGAAGAGGGCTTCGACGAGATTGCGGACTGGTTCGAGACCCTGGCCAAGGCAGAGCGCTCGCATGCCGGACGTTTCCAGCGCGCACTCGACACTCTCTGAACAATTAGTCCCCTGAGTCGTTGAGCGACAGGGCGCGGGAGCCACGCTCTCGCGCCCTTCTCGTTTCAGTCGAAAAATAAGAGGTTTACGATGCGCGAAGGCAGCCTGCAGGCGCCGACCCGCCATCCCGTCGCATGGCAAGACCCGGACTTCGCCGATCGCGAGAAGACCGAGGCGGAGATGCAGCGCGTCTTCGACATCTGCCACCTCTGCCGGCGATGTTTCAATTTATGCGATTCGTTCCCGCGCCTCTTCGACCTTATCGACAATTCACCGACGGGTGAGCTCGATACGGTGGCGAAGGCCGACTACCACAAGGTCGCCGATGCCTGCACGCTGTGCGACATGTGCTTCATGACGAAGTGCCCCTACGTGCCGCCGCACGAGTTCAACGTCGATTTTCCACATTTGATGCTGCGCTACCGTGCGGTCGAGCAGCGCGAGGGACATGTATCGCTGGGCAGCCGCGAACTGACCCGGGTCGATCGCAACGGCAAGCTCGCGAGGCTTGCCGCACCGCTGGCGAATTGGGCAAGCGACCGGCACAACAAGCTGACCCGGCCGATACTGGAAAAAGTCCTCGGGGTCGACCGCAACGCCGCGCTTCCCGTCTATCACGGCCGCAGCTTTGCGATGCGGGCGAAGCGCACCGCGCCGCCAGTCGACCGTGCCGCCCCGGCCGCCGGACGCAAAGCGGTGCTCTACGCAACCTGTTTCGTCAACTACAACAACCCGGGCATCGGCGAGGCGGCCCAGGCGGTGCTCGCCAAGAACGGCGTCGAAACCGAAGTTGTCTACCCGCAATGCTGCGGCATGCCGCAACTCGAAGGCGGCGACCTCGCCGCCGTCGCCGCCGCCGCGAGGAATGTGGCCGACACGCTCGGTCTGTGGATCGATAAGGGCTACGACATCATCGCGCTGGTTCCTTCCTGCGCGCTTATGCTGAAGTTTGAATGGCCGCTCATCGTGCCGAACGACGCGGCGATCGAAAAGCTGGCGACGGCGACTTACGACATCAGCGAATACATTATCGACATTGCCAAAGGCGAAGGGCTGGCGGCTGGGTTGGCTCCCCTCGGCGGCGGCGTCACCCTGCACATCGCCTGTCATGCCCGCGCCCAAAATATCGGCCAGAAATCGGCGGAGATGTTGCGCCTCATGCCCGAGACCGCGATCAAGGTAATCGAACGCTGCTCCGGTCACGGCGGCTCCTGGGGGGTGATGAAGGAGAATTTCGATACTGCGATAAAGATCGGCCGGCCGGTGGCCCGAGAGGCGTTGCGCGAATCCCACCCCTTCGTCGCCTCGGAATGCCCGCTCGCGGCAATGCATGTGCTTCAGGGCATGGAGCTTCAGGCCAAGGACGAGACGCTCCCGACGCGTTCTCACCACCCGATCGAGTTGTTTGCTCGCGCCTACGGCATTGCCATCAATGGCGCCGCGACGGCCGGGAGATAGTCATGACCGCCCCCACCAAAACCAGGCGGGCGTTGACCCGCGCCGACATCATCCCGATGCCGGAATATGCCGCGACCCGTCGCGAGCGACGGCGGGCAATTGCCGAACTGAAAAAGCAGCGGCGAATCGAAATCGGTCCTTTCGCCACGTTTTACTTCGAGAATTATGAAACGGTGCGGCATCAGGTTCATGAGATGCTGCATATCGAAAAGGGCGGCGAGGCTCAGATCGCAGATGAGCTCTCGGCATATAATCCGATGATTCCACAGGGGAATGAGCTGGTTGCCACGGTCATGCTGGAAATCGACGATCCCGCGCGGCGCGCGACTGTTCTGGCCCGGCTCGGCGGCATCGAGGACCATGTCTTTCTAAAAGTCGCCGGTGAGCGCATTGCCGGCCTTCCCGATCCAACCCGCGAAAACACCAGCCCGGAGGGCAAGGCTTCATCGGTGCAATTCGTCTGGTTCCGGTTCACCCCGGAGCAGGTGGCCCGGTTCAAGACCCCCGGCGCCCGGGTCATCGCCGGGTTCGACCATCCGAATTATGCGCACATGGCGGTGATGCCCGAGGCGGCACGCGCTGCGCTTGCCGAGGATTTCGACTGATCCTCGCCGGTCGTGGCGGGCTTGGCCGCGCCACCCTCCCGCCCCCGCTGCGGCGGCAGATGTCCCCGGCCTACGGCACGCCTTCGTTCGGATTGACGCCCCAAATATTGGCGCGCTCGACCCAGCCCGAAATGTCGCCAGCCTCGATGCGGCACCACTCGCCGCGGCATTCGAGCAGTCGGGCCATGACCCCGGGCTCGGCCCGGGCGACAAGCGCGGCGCCGAGATCGGGGTCACGGCGGATGGCGCGGATCGCGCCTTTGACGATCACCTGACGCTTCCCGGTGATCATCCGTTCGTGCACCCAGCCCTCGGTTCCTTGCCAGTCGCGGATGTGGCGCCAATGGTCGTATTGGCCAAGGACCTCGACCGGCCAGTCCTTGCGGACATAAATCCATTCGATCGGATAGCGGTTGCCCGGCCCGGCGCGCAGATTGACCTTGTCGGCATGAAGGGCGGCGAAATGCGGCGACACCACCGCCTCGCCTCCGGCCCCGAAGGCGGCTGCCGATCCTAGAATCATCCCCGCGATCGCCAGTACCCCGGCGATCGCCGCTACCCCCGATGCTCGGGCCATGACTTCCCCCCAGGGCCCCGAGGCAGTCATGAAGCGTCGACGCGAGGCGGTCAAGCCTCCCCGATGATTTCAAGAATTTCAGAGTCGGAACAACGACTAACGGGCCGTGGCAAGGGCCTCGGCACGGCAGGTCGGGCAGTCCGGATCCTTGGCGATTCGGATGCGATGGAAACGCGCCCGCAGCGCGTCGTAGATCAGCAGGGTGCCGTCGAGGCTGTCGCCCAGCCCCAGCAGTTCCTTCAGCACCTCGACCGCCTGCAGCGTGCCGAGCACGCCGGCGACCGCGCCCAGAATGCCCGCTTCCTCGCAGCGCGGCACCATGTCCGGCGGAGGCGGCTCGCGGAACAAGCAGCGATAGCAAGGATGGCCCTCGCCGAGATAAGGGCGAAACGTCGAGAGCTGGCCCTCGAACGGCGACAGCGCTGCCGCCACCAGCGGTTTGCCCAACCGCGCACATAAATCGGTCAACAGGTACCGGGTGGCAAAATTGTCGCTGCCATCGGCGACCAGATCGTACCCGGCGATCAACGCTGCGGCGTTATCGGGGCCGAGGCGCAGCGGGTGGGTCTCGATTGCCACCCCGTCGTTGATCCGCGCCAGGGTTTCCTCGGCGCTGTCGACCTTGAGGTCGCCAACCCGGCGCGTTGCGTGGACGATCTGGCGCTGGAGGTTGGTGATATCGACGCGGTCGTCGTCGACGATGCCGATCGTGCCGACCCCGGCCGCGGCGAGATACAGCAAGAGCGGCGAGCCGAGCCCGCCGGCGCCGACCACCAGCACCCGCGATTGCAGCAGCTTTTCCTGCCCTTCCTCGCCGACCTCGTCGAGGATCAGATGGCGGGCATAGCGGCGGAATTGCTCTTCGCTCAGTTCCATGGGCCGGCCCTCACAAACCCTCGAACAGCGGCGTAGACAGGTAGCGCTCGGCGAAATCGGGAAGGATCGTCACGATAGTCTTGTCCGCCATCTCGGTCCGGGCGCCGATCTCGAGCGCCGCCGCCAGGGCCGCACCGGCAGACATGCCGACCGCGATCCCTTCGAGCCGCGCGACCTTTTGCGCCGTGCGCAGCGCGGTGTCGTAGCCGATGCAGATAACCTCGTCGATCAGCGCCGTGTCGAGGATGCTCGGGATGAAGCCGGCGCCAATGCCCTGGATCTTGTTGGGTCCGGGCGGGCCGCCCGACAGCACCGCGCTGTCCTCCGGCTCGACGGCGACCATGCGCAGCCCGGGCTTGCGCGGCTTCAGCACCGAACCGACACCCGAAAGAGTGCCGCCGGTACCGACGGCGCTGACCACCGCATCGACGCCCCCCGCCGTATCGCGCCAGATCTCCTCCGCGGTCGTGTCGCGATGGATTTCCACGTTGGCGGGATTATCGAATTGCTGAAGGATCAGCGCGTCAGGAAACGTGCGGACGATCTCCTCGGCGCGGGCGATGGCGCCATGCATGCCCTTCGCCGCCGGGGTGAGCTCGATTTCCGCGCCCAGGAAAATCAGCATCTTGCGGCGCTCGATTGACATGCTTTCGGGCATCGTCAGGATCAGCCGGTAGCCCTTGGCGGCGCACACGAAAGCCAGCGCGATCCCGGTGTTGCCGGAGGTCGGCTCGACCAGCACGGTGCCCGGACGAATGCGACCTGCCGCCTCGGCCGCCTCGATCATCGCCAGCCCGATGCGGTCCTTGACCGAAGAGAGCGGGTTGAAGAATTCGCACTTGCCGAGGATGTCTGCCTGTACACCGGCATCGGCGCAGAGCCGCCTCAGCCGCACCAGCGGCGTCGCGCCGATGGTGCCGAGAATGCTGTCATAGACGCGGCCGCGATATTCACCGCGCGACGGCGCCGCAGTGGCGGTATCCATCCATAGCCTCCGGTCTTGCCGTTGATGTAAGCCCGCGCGGCGCGTACCGCAACGCGAAAGCAACCCTCTTGCGCGCCCGACGCGGGCCGCAGCCGGTGGATTAGGCGCCATCATCGGCCTAGAGTTCCCAGCCGAAGAGAGGAGCCACGCATGTCGATCGAGGTCATTCCGACCGGCGCCGCACTCGGCGCGGAAATCCGCGGTGTCGATCTGGCCCAGCCGCTTGGCGACAACGCCTTTTCGCTCATCGAACGCGCCTATGACGAGCATGGCGTGATCTTTTTCCGCAATCAGCGGATCACCCCGCCGCAGCAGGTTGCCTTCACCCGCCGCTTTGGCGAGATCGAGTACAACATCTTCGGCGAGCGCTGGAGCGTGCCGGGAAGCCCGGAAATCGTCGTGGTGTCCAATGTGACCGAGGGCGGCAAGCCGATCGGCGTCCGCCGCGCCGGCGAAAACTGGCACAGCGACATGTGCTACACGGCGCGCCCGCCGCGCGGCACGATGCTCTATGCGCACGAGATCCCCGACCTGTTCGGCCTGCCGCTGGGCGATACCGAATTCGCCAGCGCCGCCGCAGCGTGGGACGCCCTGCCCGCCCCCCTCAAGCAACGTCTCGACGGTCGCAGAGCGACCTTCGATTTCCGGGGCCGAAAGCGCGCCTTGACCCCGACCCAGGCAGAAATCGACCGCAACCCACCGGTGACACACCCGATCGTGCGGACGCACCCCGCTACCGGACGCAAATGCCTTTACGTCATGCGCGACGACTGCACCGCCATCGAAGGCATGGCCGACGACGAGGCGGAGGCGGTGATCGCCGCGCTTGCCGACCACATCGTCAAGCCGGCCTTCATCTACCGCCATCAATGGCGCGCGGGCGACCTTCTGATGTGGGACAACTGCACGGTCCAGCACCGCGCCATCCAGGATTACGACCTGCCGCAACGCCGGGTGATGCACCGGACGACAATGGGCGGCTCGGCGCCGATGTAGGAGCGAGGCTCAGATCGCGAAATCGCCGCCTTCGGCAAGCCGCCCGGCGATACCGGCGCGATGCGCCCGGGTACACAAATCTTCGAGCGTCAGCGCGTCGAGCCGGCGCATCGTCTCCTCCTGCAATTCGACCCATAGCGGCCGCAGCACCTCCTGGCCGAGGGCGCTGCCGGTCGGCGTCTCGATCGGGTCTTCGACGGTTTCGAGCCCGCGCACTGTGCGCACGATATCGCCGACGCTGACACGGCGGCGCTCACGGGCCAGGCGATAGCCCCCGCTCGGGCCGCGGATGCCGATCAGCACCCCGTGCCGCACCAGTTCCTGCAGCACCGGCTCCAAATAGCGCCGGGGAATGCCCTGGCGCGCCGTGATCTCAGCCGAACGCACCGGCGTCGCGCCGCCGTTATAGGCGATATCGAGCACCGCCTCGATCGCGAACAGGAGCTTTTTGTTCAGCCGGATCATTTCGCCTGGATCGGCCCCCTCCCCGCACGTTGTCCCGCCGCTCAGTTTCGCCGCGGCGGGCCGTCCCGACAAGCGGAAGCAACACCGGTCGAGCCAAAACCGTGGCCCTGGCGCTCGCCGGTTTGCGTAAAATCGGTGACGAGAGCGAATTGCGGCCGCACCACCCGGGTAAAGACAAGCTGGGCGATACGGTCCCCGGGCTGTATCGCGACCGTGGCTCCGCTGCCTGGCGGGTTGCGGTTCCACACCGAAATGAGACATGGACCTTCGTAATCGGCATCGATCAATCCGACCGCATTGCCGAGCACCAGCCCCTGGCGATGACCGAGTCCCGAGCGCGGCAAGACCAGCGCGCACCAATCGGGATCGCCGATGCGAAAGGCGATGCCGGACGACACCAAGGCCGGCGGCGCTTGCGGCTCGATCGTCAGCGGCGCGTCGATGCAGGCGTGAAGGTCGAGCCCGGCGGCGAGGCGCGACCCGTAAGCCGGAAACCCCCAGCCCCGCAAGCGCGGATCGAGGATCTTCAACTCGACCTTCAGCGGCATCGCCCTCTCCCCGCCTCTCCCGCGCCGGCAGGAAAGGCAGCACGCCGCGCCGACGGCGGGCGGCGGGGGGCGTGGCGCCGGCTACCGCTCACGTCGCGATCGGCCCCAGCCGGACAGCGATGCGCTCGGCAAGCCGGGCGGCGACCTCCTGCTTGGTCATGGCCGGCCAATCCTCGACCCCGCCGGCATCGACGAGGTGGATCGTGTTGCTGTCGCCGCCAAAGGTTCCGGTGCCGGGCGAGACGTCGTTGGCGAGGATCCAGTCGCAGCCCTTGCGCTGGCGTTTCGCCGTGGCGTTGGCGACGACATTCTCGGTCTCCGCGGCAAAGCCGATGACCAGTGCCGGGCGGTCGTTGCCGCGCCGGGCGATCGTGGCGAGAATGTCCGGATTTTCGCTGAGACGCAGCGTCGGCGGGCCTTTGCCGTTTTTCTTCAGCTTTTGCGGAGCAACCGCCTCGACACGCCAGTCCGAGACCGCTGCCGCCATCACTGCGATGTCGACCGGCAAACTCGCCTCGGTTGCCGCGAGCATCTCGGCAGCGCTCTCGATCGCGATCAGCTTGACCCCGGCCGGGGTCGGCTCTTGGGTCGGGCCGGAGACCAGGATCGTCTCGGCGCCGAGCGCCGCAAGCGCCGCGGCGATCGCGTGCCCCTGCTTACCCGACGAATGGTTCGAGATGTAGCGCACCGGATCGATCGGCTCGCGGGTCGGACCGCTCGTCACCAGCGCCCGGCGTCCGGCGAGGCGCCGGTCGCGCGTGAGACAGCGCTCGATCGCCGCGAGGATCTCCGCCGGCTCGGCCATCCGCCCGGACCCGACCTCGCCGCACGCGAGATCGCCGGCATTGGGGCCGACACGGCCGACGCCACGCGCCGCCAGCGTCGCCAGATTGGCCTGAGTGGCGGGATGCGCCCACATCAGCGCATTCATCGCCGGGGCGATCAGGATCGGCTTGTCCGAGGCCAGCAGGGTCGTCGCCGCCAAATCGTTCGCCATCCCGGCCGCCATGCGCGCAATCAGGTCGGCAGTTGCCGGCGCGACGACGACAAGATCGGCCTCACGCGACAGCCGGATATGGCCCATCTCGCTTTCGTCGGTCAGCGAGAACAGATCGCCGTAAACCTTGTCCTCGCTCAGCGAGGCGACCGAGAGCGGCGTCACGAACTCCTTCGCCGCCTCCGTCATGACGCAGCGCACCGCAGCACCGCGGTCGCGCAGTCGGCGGATCAGCTCGAGGCATTTATAGGCGGCAATCCCGCCCGAGATGATCAGCAGTATCCGTCGGCCCTGCAATGCCCGCCTCCGTATCCGCGCGCCGAGTATGCTACCGCACCAGCAAAAGCGCGACGCCGATCCCGATCCGGCTGTTTGGCCACCGCCGCATGCGGCGACGCTATAATACAGGTTCCGAGAGGAAAATGCCCCCTTCGCTCGATGATCCCTACCGCGCAAACCACAACGCGAGGGCAATAGCCGCCAGCGCCCCGCCGGCGAGCCAGAGCGGCACGAACAGCCAAGCGAGCTGGCGCGCACGGTGCGTCGCCTGGGCCGCCAGAGTCTCGGCGTGAAGCACCACGCCCTCCTGCGACCACAGCTCGACGAGCCTTCCGGCGCTGCGCAGCAGTTTCGGCAGGTCGTCGAGCATTTCCTTGAGGTCGCCGAGCCGCTGGCGCAATCGCGCCTCCGGGCCGCGATTATCCGCCATCCAGGCTTCGATCAGCGGCCGCGCCATCATCCACACATTGACCTCGGGATCGAGCTGCCGCCCGACCCCCTCGATCAGCACCATGGTTTTCTGCAGCAGCAGAAGCTGCGGCTGGGTCTCCATCTCGAACTGTTCGGTGACGCGAAACAGCTGGGCCAACAGCCGCGCAATCGATATTTCAGCCAAAGGCCTGCCGAGGATCGGCTCGCCGATCGATCGACAGGCCTGGGCGAAATCATCGACCGAACGATGCGGCGGCACGATGCCGGCAGCGAAATGCACCTCGGCGACGCCGCGGTAATCGCCGGTCAGGAAGCCGACCAGCATGTCGGCGAGGAAAAATCGGCTGGCGCGGTCGAGCCGTCCCATGATGCCGAAATCGACAACCCCAATCGCGCCGTCGGCCTCGACGAACATGTTGCCGGGATGCAGATCGGCATGAAAGAACCCGTCGCGGAAAACCTGGTTGAAGAAAACCTCGGCGGCTTTTCGCAGCAGCGCTCCGATATCGTGCCCGGCGGCGACGAGGGCGGCGCGGTCGTCGATCCGCAGGCCGCTGATCCGATCGCTCGTCATCACCGCTCGCCCGGTGCGGCGCCAATCGATCCCGGGGACGTGAAACCCGGGGTCGCCGGCAAAATTCTCCGCAAGCTCGCAGGCTGCCGCCGCCTCGAACCGCAAATCCATTTCCAGCTCGACCGACTGTGCCAGGGTGCGGGCGACCTCGATGGGCTTCAGCCGCCGCAGAGCCGGCCGGGTCCGCTCGATCAATCGCGCCAGCCAGGCGAGCAGATCGAGGTCGCGGGCGAAGGCGCGCTCGATCCCCGGCCGCAAGATCTTGACCGCGACGTCCCTGCCCTCGCTCGTCCTTGCAAAATGCACCTGGGCGATCGACGCGGCCGCGATCGGGGCATCGTCGAACGACTGGAACAGATCGTCGACGGGGCAGCCGAACTCGGCCTCGATCAGCCCCCGGGCCTCGCTTGCCGGAAACGGCGGCAGCCGATCCTGGAGCAGCGCGAGGTCGCCGGCGATCTCGTCGCCGAGCAGGTCGGCCCGTGTCGCCAGCAATTGGCCGAGCTTGATGAAGGCGGGGCCGATCTGCTGAAACGCCGCGGCGAGCCGTTCGCCCGGACGCGCCACATAGCCGCGCCGGCGCAGCACGCGCGCCGCGCGCAGCAGCGGCGCCACTCCCAGCGGCTCGAACAGGAACAGCGCGTCATACCGTGCCAGGGTCAGCGCGATGCCAACCAGGCGCACGATATGACCGAGACTACGAAAGACGCCGAACACGCGACGTATTTGGTTCGCCGATACCGCCTCCGCGCAAGCGGTCCATGCGTCAGATCCGCCAGGCCGAATGCAACGCGGCAACGCCGCCGGTCAGGTTGCGAAATCGCACCTGCTCAAGCCCGGCTGCTTCGATCAGCTCGCACAAGGCCTGCTGCGGCGGGAAGCGACGGATGCTTTCGGCCAGGTAGGTGTAGGCGTCGCGGTCGCCGGTGAC
>DASQGR010000175.1:0-37921 GCA_035632515.1 Allostellaceae bacterium
ACGCCGTGGACCTGCGCTCCCCTGAGGAGATCGGCCGCCGCGCCGGCGAGCGTGCGATCAAGCGGCTCGGCCCCCGCAAGATGCCGACCGCCAAGGTCCCGGTGATCTTCGACCCGCGGGTCGCGCGCAGCTTTCTATCGCACCTGTTGGGGTCGATCTCCGGTCCTTCGATCGCCCGCGGCACCAGTTTTTTGAAGGATAAACTCGGCGAGCGCATCTTCCCGGAGGCGATCAGCATCGTCGAAGACCCGCACCGCCAGCGCGGCCTGCGCTCAAAGCCGTTCGATGGCGAAGGCATTGCCAACCGGCGCCGCGCGCTGATCGACAAAGGGGTGCTGACGACCTGGCTGCTCGATCTGCGGTCGGCGCGCCAGCTCAAGATGACGACCACGGGGCACGCCGCGCGCGGCACGGCCTCGCCGCCCTCTCCCGCTGCGACCAATGTGTGGATCGAGGCGGGCACGCAAACCCCGGCCGAGCTTTATGCCGACGTCAAAAGCGGGTTCTACGTCACCGAGTTGATGGGCATGGGGGTCAACGGCGTTGCCGGCGACTACAGCCGCGGCGCCGCCGGGATGTGGATCGAGAACGGTACGCTGGCCTTTCCGGTCAGCGAGATGACCGTCGCCGGCAACCTCAAGGACATGTTCGCGCGGATGGTCGCGGCCAATGACCTCGAATTCCTCACCGGCGCGGACGCACCGACCGTGCGCATCGACGACCTGACGGTAGCGGGAGCGTAGTCGTCACGCTGTTGCAGGAGCTGACAGCGACCTTCGAGACGCCCGCTGCGCGGGCTCCTCAGGATGACGGGCGCTTGTTGATGGCGCCCTGGGTAATCCATCATCCTGAGAAGGCGCGAAGCGCCGCCTCGAAGGACGCACCAGGGATGCCACAATCCGTCGATATCGCATAAACTGCGGAAGTGGCGCTGGCGGCGCCTCAGCCGGGCCCGGTTGGGTTGACGGTGCGTCTTTGACAAAGGCACCCAGAGGTTGATGCGGGGCAAATCGGGCACGACGGACGGCCGGGCGCCGACGATCGCGCTGGTGCGGCGGCTGGCCAAGGATTTCATCTGGCGGCACCGCCGGCGGATCGTGCTGGCATTTGTCTGCATGGGCATCGGCGCCGGCAGCACCGCGGCGCGCGCCTGGCTGATGCAGCCGACGCTCGACCGCATCTTTGTCGGCCGCGAGTCGGCGCTGCTGCTGGCGATCGCCGGGCTGGCGCTGGCGCTGGCGGTGCTCAAGGGCCTGGCCGATTACGGCGAGGCAGTGCTAATGAGCCGGGTCGGCCAGCGCGTCATCGCCGATGTGCAGGGCGCCCTTTACGCCCGGCTGATCCGCGCCGATCTCGCCTATTTCAACGCCAATTCCAGCGGCACACTGATCTCGCGCTTTATTGCCGATGTCGTCTATCTGCGCAACGCAGCGGCGAGTGTGCTGGCGGCGATCGGCAAGGATGCGGTCACCGTGGTTTTTCTCGTGGCCTTGATGTTCTACGAGGATTGGGTGCTGGCGCTGGCGTCGTTTTTCGCCTTTCCGCTGGCGATTCGGCCCATCGTCGGCATCGGCCGCCGCATGCGCCGGGTCTCGGCCAATACCCAGATCGAGGCCGGGCTGATCACCACGCTGTTGAACCAGACCTTCCAGGGCGCGCGCCACGTCAAGGCCTATGGCATGGAGGCTTACGAGACCGGCCGTGCCAACGCGCTGTTCGAGCGCATGTTTCGCCTGGTCGATCGCGCCAACCGCACCCGGGCGCGGGCCTCGCCGATCATGGAGGCGCTCGGCGGCTCTGCGGTCGCCGTGGTGATCCTCTACGGCGGCTACCAGGTGATCGGGGGCGCCCGCACCCCCGGCGCGTTCTTTACCTTCATCACCGCGCTGCTGCTCGCCTATCAGCCGTTGAAGAGCCTCGCCAACCTCAATGCGTCGCTGCAGGAAGGGCTCGCCGCGGCGCAGCGCGTGTTCGAGGTTCTCGACATCGAGCCGACGATCCGCGATCGGGAGGGCGCCCTGCCGCTGCGTGTCGCTGGCGGCAGAATCGAATTTTCCGAGGTTCGTTTTGGCTATCAGCCGCATGCCGTCGCGCTCGACGATGTCTCGCTGACCGTGGCGGCGGGCAGCACCGTGGCGCTGGTTGGCCCCTCGGGCGCCGGCAAATCGACGATGCTCAACCTCATTCCGCGGCTTTACGACGTGTCCGCCGGCAGCATCGCGATCGACGGCCAGGATGTGCGCTCGGTCACGCTGGCCTCGCTGCGCGGCGCGCTGGCGCTGGTGGCGCAGGAGGCGAGCCTGTTCGACGACACGGTGCGCGCCAACATCGCCTACGGCCGCTTCGGGGCGAGCCCGGAAGAGATCGAGGCCGCCGCTGCCGCCGCCGGCGCCGACCGCTTTATCGCCGAATTGCCGCAAGGCTACGACACGCTGGTCGGCGAGCACGGCATTCGGCTGTCGGGCGGACAGCGCCAGCGCATCGCCATCGCCCGGGCGATGCTGAAGGACGCGCCGATCCTGCTGCTCGACGAAGCGACCTCGGCGCTCGACAACGAATCCGAGCGCCAGGTCCAGGCCGCGCTGCGCCGGCTGATGCAGGGGCGCACGACCCTGGTCATCGCCCACCGGCTGTCGACGATCGTCAGCGCCGATCTGATCTGCGTGGTCGACCGCGGCCGCATCGTCGAAAGCGGCAAGCATGCTCAGCTACTGGCGCGCGGCGGGCTCTATGCCCGGCTTTACGAGACCCAGTTCGCGCCGGCCGACGCCGACGCGCTGACCCCGGTCGAGGCGCACGGCGGATGAAAGGACTGCAGCGCCAGCTCCGACATTTCCTGCGCAGCGACGGGCTGCGCCGGGTGCTGTGCTATGCGATCCACCTCTATATCCGCTTCGTCTACCGCACCAATCGCTGGACGGTCGAAGGCGCCGAGCATCCGCGCCGGCTGCGCGCCGCCGGCCGGCCCTTCATCCTCGCCTTCTGGCATGGCCGGCTGATGATGATCCCGATGGCGTGGCAGCGGCTGGCGCCGATTCACATGCTCATCTCGTCGCATCGCGACGGCCGCATCATCGCCGATGCGGTCGCCCATTTCGGGGTGCAGTCGATCGCCGGCTCGACCAGTCGCGGCGGCAGCGCGGCGTTGCGCGCAATGGTCAAGCAACTCGCTGCCGGCGATTGCGTCGGCATCACCCCCGACGGACCGAGCGGGCCGGCGATGATCGCCAGCGGCGGCATCGTCACGGTCGCCCGCCTCGCCCGCGCGCCGATCGTGCCGATCGTGTTTGCCACCAGCCGACGCCGGGTGCTCAAGACCTGGGACCGGATGCACGTGGCGTGGCCGTTCGGCCGCGGCGTCTTTATCTGGGGCGAGCCGATCGACATCGAGCCCGACCTGGACGATTCCGGGGCCGAGCGCGCCCGCAAGCAGGTCGAACAGCGCATGATCGAGATGGTCGCGCTGGCCGAGAGCCGGGTCGGCCACGGCCCCGCGCCGCCCGCCCCTGTCCGCGACAGGGAAGGCTCGGCGACACTGGCGCGCCCGGGCTTGGCCCGCGAGGAACAGCGGTGATCCTGCCGGCCTTGTATCGCGGGGCGACCGCCGCGGCGACACCGCTCGTGCTGGCCTATCTGAAGGCACGGCGCCGACGCGGCAAGGAAGACCAGACGCGCTTTGGCGAGCGCCTCGGCATTCCCGGCGGCGAGCGCCCGAAGGCGCCGCTGGTCTGGGTCCACGCGGCGAGCATCGGCGAAGCGACGTCGGTGCTGGCCCTGATCGAGCGCTTGCTGGCGGAAAGGCCTGGCCTCGAAATCCTCATCACCACGGGAACCGTCACCGCCGCGCGCCTGCTCGAATCGCGGCTGCCGCGCGGCGCCCGCCATCAATTCGTTCCGGCCGACCTGCCGCACGCGGTAGCGCGGTTCCTCGACCATTGGCGCCCCGATCTGGCGCTGTGGGTCGAATCCGAGCTATGGCCGAACCTCGTGCTGATGACCAAGAGACGCAACATCCCGATGCTGCTGGTCAACGCTCGCCTTTCGGCTCGCTCGCATGCGCGCTGGCGGGCCTGGCCGGGGCTGTCGCGGCCGATGCTCGCGGCATTCTCGCTGTGCCTGGCGCAGGACCAGGTGCAGGGCGCGCGCTTTCGCGAATTGGGCGCCGCCAAAGTGGCCAGCGTCGGCGACCTCAAGGCGGCGGCGAAGGAGTTGCCGATGGACGCGGCCGCGCTTGCCGAGCTGCGCCGGCAGATCGCGGAGCGGCCGCGCTGGCTCGCCGCCAGCACCCATCCGGGCGAAGACGAAATCGCGGTTGCCGTCCATCGCGCGCTGGCCGCCGACCATCGCGGATTATTGACGATCATCGCGCCGCGGCATCCGGCCCGCGGCGACGATATTTCGGCGATGGTGCGCGCCCAGGGGCTGCGTCTGGCCCGCCGTTCGTTGGGCGAGGCGATCGCGCCCGGCACCGACATCTACCTTGCCGACACGTTCGGCGAACTCGGCGTGTTCTACAGCCTCGCCGGTATCGCCTTTATCGGCGGCTCTCTGGTCGACAAGGGTGGACACAACCCGTTCGAGGCGGCGCGGCTCGATTGCGCGGTTCTATTCGGTCCGCACACCGCCAACTGCACGGCAATGGCAGACGCGTTGACCGCGGCCGCGGCTGCCGAGATCGTGGCCGATGCCGACGGCCTTGCCCGGGCGGTCTCGCTACTGCTGGCCGATGCCAGTCTGCGGGCGGTGCGGGTGCAGTGCGCCGCGCGCGCCGTCGCCGCCGGAGCCGGCACCCTCGACGCGGTGCTGGAGCGCCTGGCTCCCTGGCTCGACCCGGTGGCGCCGTTGGCGCGGGAAGATGCGCGCTCCTGATTTCTGGGGCGAGCCCCAAGGGCCGATGGCCAGCCTCGTCTCCGGGCTGCTGACGCCGATCGGCGCCGCCCTCGATGCCGCGGGACGGCTGCGGCGGGCCGTCGCCCGCCCTTATCGCGCTCCCGTGCCGGTGATCTGCGTCGGCAATCTCGTCGCCGGCGGCGCCGGCAAAACCCCCGTCGTTCTGAGTTTGGCCGATATCCTGGAGCGTCGCGGCATAGCCGCCCACATCGTGATGCGCGGGTATGGCGGCCGGCTCTCGGGTCCGCTCGCCGTGGCGCCCGAAATCCATGACGCCGCCGATGTCGGCGACGAAGCGCTGCTCGCCGCGGCCCAAGCGCCGTGCTGGGTAGCCCGCAACCGCGTCGCGGCGGTGCGTGCCGCGGTCGGCGGCGGCGCCCGGGCGATCGTCCTCGACGACGGGTTCCAGAACCCCTCCGTCGCCAAGGATTTGTCGCTTGTCGTCGTCGATGGCGGATATGGCTTTGGCAACGGAAGGCTGCTGCCGGCCGGGCCGCTGCGCGAGAAGATCGCCGCCGGGCTTGGCCGCGCCGATGCCGTGGTGCTGCTCGATGGCGACCCGGCACGGCGGCCGGCGGAGCTGATCGGGTTCGACCGGCCGGTGCTGCATGCCCGGCTCGAGGCGATCTCCGGCGAGCATTTTGCCCGGGCTCGGGTCGTCGCTTTTGCCGGGATCGGCCGTCCCGAAAAATTCTTCGCCACTTTGCGCCGGCTGGGAGCAAACCTGGTCTGCATCCAGGCGTTTCCGGACCATCACGCGTTTCGCGAGAGTGACCTCGCCGAGTTGCGGGAGATCGCCGAGCGGGAACAGGCGCCACTGGTCACCACGCACAAGGACTGGGTGCGCCTGCCGCCGGAATGGCGCTCGCAGGTCGAGGTTCTTCGCGTGCAGGTGCGGTGGCGCGACGAGCCGGCGCTGGAGGCGACACTGGCGCCGGTTCTCCGCCGTTGCACCCTCGCCGAGTTGCCGCCGCGCCCCCATGGCGGCTGACCCGCCTGTCCCGCCGACACGCTGGACGCATCGCCTCGAGGCCGCGCTTGCGGCGCTCGCCGGAGGCATTCTCGGATGGCTGCCGCTCGATTGGGCCTCGGCGCTCGGCGGCGCTTTGGGGCGCACCATCGGCCCGCGCCTCGGCGTCACCAAGCGGGCGCGAACCAATTTGGCCGATGCGATGCCGGAGCTGGGCGCCGCCGCAAGCGAAGCGATCATCCGCGGCATGTGGGACAACCTCGGCCGGGTCGCCTTCGAATACCCGCATCTGCGCCGGATCGAGGTTTTCGCACAGGGCGGGCGGGTTGAGACGCGCGGGCTCGAGCATCTCGACCGGGCGCTCGCGGCAAAGCGCAGCGTCATCATGTTTTCCGGGCATCTCGGCAATTGGGAGATCGCCGCGCTCGCGGGCGGGCAATACGGCATCGACGTGGCGCAGATCTATCGCGCCGCGAACAACCCGATCGTCGACCGGATGATCGCCCGCCTGCGCGGCAACCAGGGCGAGCTGATCCCCAAAGGCGCGGTCGCCTCGCGGCGCGCGGTGGCGGCGCTGCGGCGCGGCGGCCATTTGAGCCTCCTCGCCGACCAGAAGCTCAACGACGGGATCCCGGTGCCGTTCTTCGGGCGCGACGCGATGACCGCCCCGGCCCTGGCGGCGCTGGCGCTGCGCTTCGGCTGCGACGTGCTGCCGGTGCGGGTGGAGCGGCTGCAGGGCGCCCGATTCCGCCTCACCGTCCACCCGCCGCTGCCGATGCCGCGGAGCGGCGATCGCGACGCCGACATTGCAGCCTTGATGCTGGAGGTCAACCGGACGCTCGAAGCCTGGATCCGCGAGCGGCCGGAGCAATGGTTCTGGCTGCACCGCCGCTGGCCGGATTGAGCCCGATCCCTCTCCGTCATTCAGAGCCTTACCGAATCCCCGTCATCTTATGGGTCTGCAGGCTGAGCTGCCATTTGGGGTGGTCGAGGCAGAAGCGGATCGCCAGCTCGGTGTTGCGGTCGCGGTCGGGGCCGTCCTTCGGCTGCACCGAGAAACGGCGGAAGGCAAGCTCGGCAAAGGCGAGCGGGTCCATACCGTCCTGCGGTACGACGATCTTCAGCTCGTCACCCTGGCGCACCGCCAGCTCGCTGTTGCCCTTGGGGCTGACGCAGACCCAGTCGAGCTCGCCCGGCAGCGGGATCGTGCCGTTGGTCTCGATCGCGATCTCGAAACCGCGCCCATGCAGCGCTTCGATCAGCGGCAGGTCGAGTTGCAGCAGCGGTTCGCCGCCGGTGCAGACGACAAAGCGGTCGCGCCGTCCCTCCGGCCACAGCGCCGCCACCTTGTCGGCGAGCGCATCGGCATCGGCGTAGCGGCCGCCATCGGTGCCGTCGGTGCCGACAAAATCGGTGTCGCAGAAGGTGCATGCGGCACTTGCCCGATCCTCGTCCCGCCCCGACCACAGGTTGCAGCCGGCAAAGCGGCAGAACACTGCCGGGCGCCCGGTCAGCGCCCCCTCGCCCTGCAAGGTGTAGAAGATTTCCTTGACCGCGTAGCTCATCTGCCTCGCCAACAGCCGGGATCGTCTATCCGGCAACCTCCTTGCTGCGCAAGGCGCCGCAGGAAGTGGGAATAATTCAACGCCATCGACAAATCACCTTATGTTCCGAGCCCGGATCGAAATAAAGCCGGTGTGATCGAAAGATTATCGTCACCCAACAAATCCGGGGCCAGGGCGGCCGCACAGCGGCCCATGCCGCAGTTTATTTCCCGGCAAACGCTTCCCACCCCTTGCGGCGCAGGCCGCAGGCCGGGCATTCGCCGCAGCCGTAGCCCCAATCGTGCAGCTCGCCTCTTTCGCCTCGATAGCAGCTATGGCTCTCTTCGCGAATCAGCTCCACGAGCGGCGTGCCGCCCAGCGCCTGCGCCAGCTCCCAGGTCGCTCGCTTGTCGCGCCACATCAGCGGCGTGTGGATCACGAAACGGTGGTCCATGCCCAGCGATAGGCTCGCCTGCAACGATTTGAGCGTGTCGTCGCGGCAGTCGGGATAGCCCGAGTAGTCGGTCTCGCACATGCCTCCGACCAGATGCCGCAGCCCGCGGCGGTAGCCGATCGCCGCGGCAAAGGTGAAAAACAGCAGGTTGCGGCCGGGAACAAAGGTGTTCGGCAACCCGCTTTCGGCAAACGCGATCTCGGCGTCCCCGGTCAGCGCCGTGTCGCTGACCTGTCCCAGCACCGATAGATCGATCAGGTGATCCTCGCCGAGCTTGGCGCCCCATGTCGGGAATTCGCGCCTTAGCCGTGCGGCGATTCGCACCCGGCAATCGAGCTCGACCCGATGGCGCTGGCCATAGTTGAAGCCGATCGTCTCGACCGCGGCAAACCGCGCCAGCGCCCAGGCCAGGCAGGTGGTCGAATCCTGTCCCCCGGAAAACAGCACCAGCGCCGGCTCGGCCTGGATTACGGCTCCGGTCGAGGCAACGCCGGCCTTACCAGCCCGTCGAGCAGGACTCTCTGCGTCGGTCACGAACCTCTGCCCACTGCCGCTCCAATTTCCTGGCGCCGCCACACTATGCCGGTTTCGGCGATGCGCCGGTGCAGCTCATAATAACCGTGCTCGACATGCCAGCACCGAATCAAATGGCGGCGCGCGGCAGCGTCCTCGCTGGCGGCCGGCCCGACCGCCAGCGCCAGCAACAAGACGATCGGCAACACTCTGCGCCGCGAGACCGGCGCCCCTGATATAGTCGTCGAGCAATCTACCGGAGGCGGTATGAGCCCGAACCCCTATCTCGCGCTGGGCGTTCGCCCGTTCATCAATTGCTGCAGCGTGCGGACGATGCATGGCGGCAGCCTGATGCTGCCGCAAGTGCGCGCCGCCATCGACGCGGCCTCGCGCCAATTCGTCAACCTCGACGAGCTGATGGACGCCGCCGGCCGGCGCATTGCCGAGCTAACCCAGGCCGAATGGGGCATCGTCACCTGCGGCAGCGCCGCCGCGGTGGCGCTCGGCACCGCCGCCTGCGTCGCCGGCAATGACCCGGTGAAGATGCTGCGCCTGCCGTTCACCGACGGCATGGTCAACCGCGCCATCATTCCACGGCAGCAGCGCTTCGCCTACGATCAGGCGGTGCGGATGTGCGGCTGCACCGTCGTCGAGATCGAGACCCGCGCCGACCTCGACAAGGCGCTGGAAGAGCCGGTGGCGCTGGTCGTGCTGCTCGGCAAGCAGGAGCACCTGACCAGCGTGCGGCTCGAAGAGATCGCCAGCGTCTGCAAGCCGCGCGGCATTCCGATCATGGTCGATGCCGCCAGCGAGCATATCGAGCGGCCGAGCCCCTGGCTCCAACGCGGCGCCGACCTCGTCATCTACAGCGGTGGCAAATTCTTGCGCGGGCCGCAGACTAGCGGGCTGCTGCTCGGCAACAAGCGCCTGGTGCAGGCGGCCTGGCGCAACGGCTCGCCGCACCAGGCCCTGGGCCGGCCGATGAAGGTGTCGAAGGAAGACATCGTCGGCGTGCTGGCGGCGCTCGAATACTGGTTCGAGGAACGCGACCCCGCCGCCGAGCGGGCGAAATGGGACAGCGATTGCGCCACGATCGCCGCGCGCGTGGCGGAGATTCCCGGCGTGACGAGCGAGGTGCTGGAGCCGGCCGGAATCGACCGCGTGCCGCGGCTCAAGATCGTCTGGGACCGCGAGCGCTACCCGCTCGACGGTCTCGCCCTGCGCCAGCGTGTGCTCGACGGCGAGCCGCGGGTCATGCTCGACGACAATTCCGCAACCGAAAACTCGATCGCGGTCGAGCCGTTCCAGCTCCAGCCCGGCGAGGCCGGGCAGGTAGGCGACGCGGTGGTTGCCGCGCTGCTGGTCGCCGCCCAGGCCGAGCGCATCCCCGCCCGCGCCCCCGCGCTGACCCTATCGGGGAATTGGGAATTGCAGGTCGAGCTGCTGCATGGGACGCGGCTGCACCGGCTCGACCTCGAACAGCGCGGCGCCGCTCTCAGCGGCCGGCAAAGCTCCACTCAGTTCGACGGTCCGGTCGCCGGCGGCCTCGATGGCGACGTCGTGCGTTTCACTTTCGGCGGACGCTACGAGGCCAGCACCATCTCGTTCCGCTTCGAGGGCAGAGTCGGCGACGGCGGGATGGCCGGCACCGTCGAGCTCGGCTCGGCCAGCGACCAGAATGGCGGCATCGTCAACCGCGGCCAGTTCGGCAGCGGCGAGTGGCGGGCTAGGCGGGTCGGGTAAATCCGGACGGCGAGCGCCACCCGGAAAGCCAGCGAGCCAGGGCCGGAAGCGGGTTTACCGGTCGCCACAACCGGCGGCGCTCGCGCATCGCGACGGCGCGGATGCGTTCGGCCACGTCGGCCGCCCGCATCGTACCGATATAGCCGCAGCTGCAGAGTACCCGGTGGGCCTCGCTGCGCGACATGCCGAAGAACGCCTCGCCCTCGCCAAACCGGTCACTACCGAGCCCGGCGCGTCGCAGCACCGGGTCCTGATAGGCGACCGCCAGCGGGGACGACGCTTGGCGCATCGGCGCGCGCGCAGCCGAAGGCATGAACTCGACTTCGCCGAAAGGCTTCAATGGGCCGTCGTAATTCTCGATAACCGATGCCCACCGCTCCAGCCGCTCGCTTCGGGACAGATCAAAGGTCATCATCGCCTCCTTCCCAATGCCCCGCCAACGGCGGAGCCGAGCGGCAAGTTCCAAGCCGAAAAGCTGGCGCCGTGGTGCTGAGCGATTACGCTAAGGAAGCGGCCGAGCGCGGGATAAGGAGGAACACCATGAGCCGGATATTTGGCGAGATGCGGCAGATCGGCATCGTCGTGCGCGACATCGACAAGGCGATGAAGCATTGGGTCGAGGTGTGCGGGGTCGGCCCGTGGTTCTATGCCGACCGGTTGCCGCTAACCGGCTATCGCTACAAAGGCAAGCCCTACGGCACGCCGCACCTGTCCATCGCGCTGGCCAATTCGGGCGACGTCCAGCTCGAACTGATCCAGCAGCGCTGCACGACGCCGAGCCTCTACCACGACTTCCTCAACGCCGGAAAGGAAGGCTGCCAGCACTGGTCGAGCTGGCCGGTCAACTACCACGAGATCCGCGAGAAGGCGCTGGCAAGCGGCTGGCATGTCGGCCAGGAAGGCGAAAGCGAGCGCGGCCCGTTCATCTATTTCCTCGAAGAGGGCCATCCCGGCACCGTCATCGAAATGGCCGAGGCCACCCCGACCCGCATGCGCATCTTCGACCAGGTACGCGAAGCGGCAAAGAACTGGGACGGCAAAGACCCGATCCGGATGAACTGGCCGCGAGGGTAACGGGCCGAAGCCGGTGGGCGCGGCGCGCCGAGCCTATATGCGTCACTTCCTTAAACGAAATAAGGGTACTTCCTAAAAGAGGTACGGGCGCGGCAGCCACCTCTTCGTGCTCGATAAAATTATCCTTAATATTAAGTAAAATTGCAACGTACGGGCGAATAAATGTTCCCGAGATACACAAGATATGGCACCTCTCCTTTAGATTAGCTGGCATTCAACCTGTCCCCGCCGTAAGAGTACCCGTTCTATCCGGAGGCAGTTCCAGGTCACACCGCTCGCATGCGGTGTTTGCCACCTCCGCGGCGGTGCCTAACTCAAATCGGCCAGATGGAGCCGAAAATGAGCTGGCGAGCGACTGTAAAAACCCGACTCGGACACTATGCGCCGCCAATCCTGTCGGTCATAGATGCCAGAAGCAGCCTTCAGATGGATGAGCGCTGCCTGAGAGAAGCATCAGGGGAAGTAGAGCTGCATCTTATTAAATATTTATGTGATGAAATGAAAACGTCTATCGACGTCGGCGCCAATCACGGCCGATACACTTACGTTATGAGACAGTATTCACAACAGGTAGTCAGCTACGAACCGGTTCCCCAATTGGCACGTCTGCTTAGGTACAAATTTAACATTGTATCGCCATCGCACGTACGGGTAAGAAATTGTGCCGTTAGTGACAGAATTGGCCGCGCCAGCTTGTTGATCCCGGAGAATGCGGAATGGCTATCGACGATCGATGTGAGAAATATCGATCAAATTTCGCAACGCTATAAAAACGCCACGGTCGCGGTGGATACCGTGACGCTTGAGGAGCTTGCAAACCTCACGATTGGCATGATCAAGATCGACGTGGAAGGGCACGAGGTCGAGGCCATTGCCGGAGCTATGTCACTGATAAAACGCGACCGGCCCAATATTCTCGTCGAATCGGAAGAGCGGCATCGACCCGGCTCGCTGAAGATGATCAGAGATCTATTGGAGCCAGTCGGGTACCAGGGCTATTTTGTGTTCGGTAAGGAGTTTGTCGAGATCGAGCAATTTTCCCTGGACCGCATGCAAAGCTTATCGAGTTTGAAAGCGGACGGAACCGATCGACTCGCCGAAAACTTGTACATAAATAATTTTATATTCCTCACCGATAAAACAACCGGCGCGGCCGTGGCCGGGGCGCTGAAAAGCAGCTCAACACCGTGAGGCTGCGACGCGCAAGCATGCCCTTGTCGTCTGCGCCTGTTTTCCGTAATGCCCGTAGGCAGCGCTCAGCAGGTTGAGTTGCGGGTGCTTACCCGTTGCGCTTCCCGATATCCCGCCGGCAAAATCCGCCTGGCCAGTCGATCAGGTCGACCGCGCGGTAGGCGCGCTCGCGGGCGGCGGCGAGGTCGGGGCCGTTCGCGGTGACGCCGAGCACCCGCCCGCCATCGGCGAGGATGCGGTCGCCGTCGCGCTTCGTGCCGGCATGGAAGATCTTCACCTCCGGGTCGCGCCCGGCCCTGTCGAGGCCGCGGATCTCGCTGCCGCGCTGCGGATCGTCGGGGTAGCCTTTGGCCGCCATCACCACGCAGACCGCGCTGGCGTCGTACCAGCGCAAATCGACGCGGTTGAGGACACCGTCGCGGGTCGCGAGCAGCGCCGGCACCAGATCGCTTTGCAGCCGCATCATCAGCACCTGGCACTCGGGGTCGCCGAAACGGACATTGTATTCGATCAGCTGCGGCCCCGTTTCGGTGAGCATCAGCCCGGCGTAGAGCACGCCTTTGTACGGACGGCCGTCCCGCGCCATCGCCCGCACGGTGGGCAGAATGATGCGTTCCATCACCTGCCCTTGCACCGCCTCGGTCACCATCGGCGCCGGGGAATAGGCACCCATGCCGCCGGTATTGGGGCCGACATTGCCGTCGCCGACCCGCTTGTGGTCCTGGGCGGCGGCGAGCGGCAGAACATTGGTGCCGTCGCACAGGGCAAAAAAGCTCGCTTCCTCGCCGGCGAGGAATTCCTCGACGACGATCTCCGCCCCGGCCGCACCGAACCGCCCGCCAAACGCGGCGTCGACCGCGCCGAAGGCATCATCGCGGGTGGCGGCGACGACGACCCCCTTCCCCGCCGACAGCCCGTCGGCCTTGACCACGATCGGCACGCCTGGTGTGGCGAGATGTTGGGCGGCGATATAGGCCTTGGCCGCGGCGGCATCGGTGAAGCGGCGGTAGGCGGCGGTCGGCACACCTTCGCGCGCGCACAGATCCTTCATAAACCCCTTGGAGCCTTCGAGCGCCGCCGCGGCCTCGCCCGGCCCGAACGCGGCGATCCCCGCGGCTTCGAGCGCATCGACCAGCCCGGCCACCAGCGGCGCCTCCGGCCCGACCACCACCAGATCGATCGCCGCCTGCCGGCAGAAGGCGATAAGTCCGGCTGTATCCATCGTACCGATCGGCACGCATTCGGCCTCTCCGGCGATGCCGGCATTGCCCGGTGCGCAATACAGCTGGTCGACCAGCGGTGACGCCGCAATCGCCCAGCACAGCGCATGTTCGCGCCCGCCCGACCCCACCACGAGGATGCGCATTAGCGAGTGCCTCCCGGCTCCCGTATAATCGAGCGATGGACGATCTGCCGCTCGCCGCACCGCCCATCCAATCGAACCGGCCGGAATATACCGTTTCCGAGCTGGCGGCGGCGCTCAAGCGCTCGATCGAGGAAAATTTTTCCATCGTCCGCGTGCGCGGCGAGGTCAGCGGGTACAAGCGGCACGGCTCGGGCCACTGGTATTTCGCCCTCAAGGACGCCGACGCCGTGCTCGATGCGGTGTGCTGGCGCACGACCGCGACGCGGCTGACCGTCAAGCCCGAGGACGGGATGGAGGTCATCGCCACCGGGCGGCTCACCACCTATCCCGGCCGCTCGAAATACCAGCTGATCGTCGATTCGCTCGAGCTGGCCGGCATCGGCGCCCTGCTCAAGCTGCTCGAAGACCGCCGCCGGCGCCTTGCCGCCGAGGGGCTGTTCGCCGCCGAGCGCAAGAAAAAGCTGCCGTTCCTGCCCGAGGTGATTGGCGTCGTCACCTCGCCAACCGGCGCGGTGCTTCGCGACATCCTGCATCGCCTCGCCGACCGCTTTCCGCGCCGGGTGCTGGTCTGGCCGGTTGCGGTGCAGGGCGAGAACGCGCCGGCGCAGGTTGCCGCGGCGATCGAGGGGTTCAATCGCATCGCACCCGGCGGCGCCGTACCGCGGCCCGACCTGCTCATCGTGGCGCGCGGTGGCGGCAGCCTCGAAGATCTGATGGCGTTCAACGAGGAGATCGTCGTGCGCGCCGCGGCGGCTTCGGCGATCCCGCTCATCTCGGCGGTCGGACACGAGACCGACACGACGCTGATCGACCACGCCAGCGACCGCCGCGCCCCGACCCCGACCGCGGCGGCCGAGATCGCGGTGCCGGTGCGGCTCGACCTCATCGCCGAGCTTGCCGGCAGGACGGCCCGCCTCGCCCAGGGCCTCGGACGCCTGCTGAGCGAGCGGCGGCTGCATCTGGCCGGGCTCGCCCGCGGCCTGCCCGACCCGCACGACCTTATCGGCAGCGCCGCGCAACGCCTCGACGATCGCGCCGAGCGGCTGCGCTCGGCGATGCTCGCACGGCTGAGCGCCGCCGGCGCGCAGCTTGCCGCCACCCGATTGCGGCCGGCGGCACTGGCTGCCGATATCGCCCGCGCCCGCGCCCGGCTCGACGACACTGCACCGCGGCTTTTCGCCGCCCTGGGCCGCAGCATCGCCGAGCAGCACCGGGCGCTCGACGGGCTGGCCGGGCGGCTGGCCAGCCTGTCGGACACCCACGAACGCCGGTTGAAGGAAGGCTATGTCGTGGTTCGCCGCGGCGAGACCGTCATCGCCGATGCCGCCAAGGTGACGCCCGGCCCATTGGAGCTTGAATTCCACGACGGCAAGGTCGATGTGTTCGCCGGTGCCGTGGCGCGGCCGCGCCGATCGCGCCGCCCGGCTGCCCCGCCGGCCGGCCAGGGCAGCTTATTCTAGTGGAGATAGACATCGATGCGCCCCTCCGGACGCGCCGCCGACGCGCTTCGCCCCGTCACTCTCGAGACCGGGTTCGCCAAATACGCCGAGGGCTCCTGCCTCGCCAAATTCGGCGACACCCACGTGCTGTGCACCGCAACGATCGAAGAGCGGGTGCCGCCGTGGATGCGCAATAGCGGAAAGGGCTGGATCACCGCCGAATACGGCATGCTGCCGCGCTCGACCCATACCCGCACCGACCGCGAGGCAGCGCGCGGGCGGCAAAGCGGCCGCACCCAGGAAATCCAGCGCCTGATCGGCCGGTCGTTGCGCGCCGTCACCGACCTCGTCGCCCTCGGGGAGCGCCAGATCCGCATCGATTGCGACGTAATCCAGGCCGACGGCGGTACCCGCACCGCCGGGATCACCGGCAGCTATGTCGCGCTCCACCAGGCACTGGCCGGGCTGGTCAGCGCCGGCCTGCTGCCCGCCGTGCCGCTCAGAGACAGCGTTGCCGCAATCTCCTGCGGGGTCTGCGGGGGAATGCCGGTGCTCGACCTCGACTATCCCGAGGATTCTTCGGCCGAGACCGACGCCAATTTCGTGCTGACCGGAAGCGGCAAGATCGTCGAGATCCAGGCAACCGCCGAGGGCGCCCCGTTTGACGAGGCCAGTTTTGCCGCGATGCTGGCCCTGGCCCGCGCCGGCATGGCCGAGCTGACCCGTCTGCAGCGCGCCGCGCTCGCCTGAGATGGCGCGTCGCTTTACCGGCAACCGGCTGGTCATCGCCAGCCACAACCCCGGCAAGGTGGTCGAGATCGCCGCGCTGCTCGCGCCGCATCGCATAGAGGCGCTCGGCGCCGCCGAGCTCGGCCTCGCCGAGCCCGAGGAAACCGGCACGACCTTTGAGGCCAACGCCGCGCTGAAGGCGTACGCCGCGGCCACGGCCGCCGGCCTGCCGGCGCTGGCCGACGATTCGGGTTTGGTCGTCCCGGCGCTCGGCGGCGCACCCGGCATCTACTCGTCGCGCTGGGCCGGACCGCACAAGAATTTCGCCGCGGCCATGGCGCGGGTCCACCGCGAGCTCGCCGACAAGGACCGCAGCGCCACCTTCGTCTCGGTGCTGGCGCTGGCCTGGCCCGACGGCGAGGAAGCGCTGTTCCGCGGCGAGGTTCACGGCGCGCTGAGCTGGCCGCCGCGGGGTGACAAAGGCTTTGGCTACGACCCGATCTTTGTCCCCGACGGGTACGCCGTCACTTTCGGCGAGATCGAGCCGGCGGAAAAATATCGGATCGACCACCGCTCCCGCGCCTTCGCCAGGCTCGTTGCGGGCTGCTTCGCCTGAGGCGATGTCCGCCCCGCCCCTCGCCGTCTATATACATTGGCCGTTCTGCCGGTCGAAATGCCCGTATTGCGACTTCAACAGCCATGTCCGCGAGCGCATCGACGCGGCAAGCTGGACTGGGGCCTTGCTCGCCGATCTCGACCGGCAAGCGGCGCTGGCGCCCGATCACCGGGTGGTTTCGATCTTTTTCGGCGGCGGCACCCCGTCGCTGATGCCGCCGGAAACCGCGGCGGCGCTGATCCAACGGGTCAAGCGCCATTGGCGGACCGCGAAAAAGCTCGAAATCACCCTGGAGGCGAACCCGAATTCGGCCGAGGCCGAGCGTTTCGCCGGGTTCGCTGCGGCCGGGGTCAACCGGCTGTCGCTGGGGGTACAGGCGCTCGACCCCGATGCGCTCAAGTTTCTCGGCCGCGGCCATGATCGCACCGAGGCGATTGCCGCAATCAAGCTGTCGCAGAAACTCTTCGCGCGCACCTCGTTCGACCTGATTTACGCCAGGCAGGGCCAGAGTCTGGCCGCCTGGCAGGCCGAGCTTGACGAGGCGCTGACGCTGGCCGGCGAGCACATGTCGCTGTACCAGCTGACGATCGAGCCGGGGACGGCGTTTCACACCCGCGCCGCGAAGGGCGAGCTTGCGGTGCCCGACGACGAGACCGGCGCCGCCCTGTTCGAGGCAACGCAACAGCGTCTCGCGGCACACGGCCTGCCGGCCTACGAAATCTCCAATCACGCGCGCCCGGGAGCCGAGTGCCGGCACAACCTGGCCTATTGGCGCTACGATGATTACCTCGGCATCGGCCCCGGCGCGCATGGGCGCGTGACCCGCGGCGGGGTCAAGCACGCGACACGACAACGACGCTTGCCGGAGGCTTGGCTCGCGGCGATCGAAAGGTACGGCGACGGCACCGAAGAAACGATGCCGATCGACCGCGAGACAGCGGTCGAGGAGATGGTGATGATGGGGTTGCGCCTCGTCGAAGGCATCCCGCGCGCCCGGCTCGAGACTCTCGCCGAATGCACCACCGAGGCGCTGTTCGGCATTTCCCTGACACGGCTCGTCGATGGCGGCTTTGTCGCGCTCGATCGAGAGCGCCTCCACGCCACCGCCGCTGGCCGCCAGCGCCTCAACGCGGTGCTGGGCACGCTGTTGGGGTAACCTCCCATCGCCCCCGGACAGCGGGAATGACACCCGCAAGAGCGCGCAATCCGTAGATCAATAGGCAAAATCCTGGAAAGTGCGCGGCGCCGGGCTGACCACCTTGTCGCCGTCGGGCTCGACTTCGAGCACGGCGAGACCGCGCTGAACCAGCCCGTCCGCGCCAAACCGGAAGAGCCCGTCGACCCCGGTGAACCCGTTCGGGTTCTGGATCGCCTGTTGCGAGAACGGCTCGGGGTCGCCGCTCTTGGCCAGGACCGCGGCGAGCGCCGCCGCATCGAAGGCGAGCGAGGCCAAGCGCGGCGGCGGATGGCCATAGGCGCCCTTATAGCGGCCCTCAAAATCGCGCCGCGCGTCGGGCGGCGAAGCGGCAAACCAGCCGCCGGTCAGCGCCGGCTCGCTGGGAATCGACGGGTCGTCCCACAACCCGCTGCCGAGCAGATGCGTCTGCGCCGAATCGATGCCGACGGCCTTCAACTGGCGGACGATCTGCTTGAGCCGGTCGCCGCCCTCGGGCAGCAGCAGCGCATCGAACGGCGCCCCGCCGCCCTGCGGCCCGCCGGCCCCGGTGGTCAGCCGCTTGATCGGAGCGGTAGTGTCGCCGGTGCGCGGATCGAAATATTCGATCCTGGTGACGCTGACGCCGGCCGACGAGGCGATGTCCTTCAGCGCATCGCCCATCAGATGGCCATACGGCGTGTTCGGCGCCAGCGCGGCGAAACGCGCGACACCCTGGCCGCGGGCGAACGACACTTCGCGCGCCACTTCCTGACGCGGCAGGAAACCCATCAGGAACACGTTGCCGCCGGCGACCTGCGTCTTCGTGGCAAAGGCGATGACGTTGATCCTGGCATCGCGCGCGACCGGCTTCACCGCCTCCACCTCGTCGGCGATCAGCGGTCCGAGGATCAGCTTTGCGCCGTCCGCAATGACCGCGCGGGCGGCGTTGGCGGCGCCCTCCGCCGTCCCCAGGGTATCGCGCGGGATCAGGGTCAGCTTGTCGCCGCCGATGGTGAACAGCGCAAGCTGCGCCGCCTCGAGCATCGCCTTGCCGAGGTCGGAATTGGCGCCCGACAGCGGCAGCAGCACCGCGATCTTGACCCCTTCGCTGCCCGGCGCGGCGATCGGCTTCGGTGCGGTTGCCGGCGGCTGCGGGCCGGCATAGGGTGATTGCGGCGCGGCCATCGGCGCCGGGGCTGGCGCACCCGCGCAGGCGGCGAGCGCACCCAGGAGGGCAAGAGCGGCAAGGCGTGAGGCGAAGAGCAGAGAAAACCAGCGCGGCACGGGCGGCCTCGGGTAAAGGTACGACAGCGGCGGGCGAACCTAACCGCCTGCCTTCATTGTGTAAACCCGGCGCGGCTGGAGTCTTGGCGGGCTGGCAGCCGGGCCACCCGCTGGAGCCGGGCCTTCACCTCGTTGCCACCCCGATCGGCAACCTCGGCGACATCACGCTGCGCGCTCTGTGGGTCTTGAACGGGGTCGACCGCATCCTGTGCGAAGACACGCGGGTGACGGCAAAACTCCTCGCCCGCTTCGGCATCGACACGCCGCTCGACGCCTATCACGACCACAACGCCGATCGGGTCCGGCCGCTGGCCCTGGCGGCCTTGCGCCGCGGCGAGCGGCTGGCGCTGGTTTCCGATGCCGGCACGCCGCTGGTTTCCGACCCGGGCTACAAGCTGGTGCACGCCGCGCTCGACGAGGGCTTGCCGGTGACCGCGGCGCCCGGCCCGTCGGCGGCGATCACGGCGCTGATTTTGTCCGGATTGCCGCCCGACGCCTTTCTCTTCGCCGGGTTCCTGCCGCCGCGCTCGGCGGCGCGGCGCAAGGCGCTCGCCGCCTGGAAAGAGGTTCCCGCGACGCTGATCTTCTACGAAGGGCCGTCGCGCCTCGCCGCCTGCCTCGCCGACATGGCCGAAATCCTCGGCCACCGAGACGCCGCGATCGGACGCGAGTTGACCAAGCGCCATGAGGAAATGCGGCGCGGCCCGCTCGCCGCGCTCGCCGATCGCTACCGCGCCGAGCCGCCGCCGCGGGGCGAGATCGTCGTCGTCGTCGGCCCGCCGGAGCGAACCGCGCCGCTGGTGGTCGATCTCGATGGACAACTGGACGAGAGGCTTGCCCGACTGAGCCTGCGCGACGCGGTTGCCGAACTGGCGGCCGAGACCGGGCTTCCCCGCCGTGCGGTGTACGATCGTGCCCTCCTACGGCAAAACGCGGCGAAGCGGCGATGAGCCGCAGCCAAGCCTTCGCCAACCCTGGCCGCCGCCGGGCGCAACGCCGCGGCCGACTGGCCGAGCGCCTGTGCCGCTGGCATTTGCGGCTGCGCGGTTGGCGCATCGTCGCTGCGGATTGGCGCTGCCCGGCCGGCGAGATCGACATCCTCGCGCGCCGGCGCGGGGTGCTTGCCGTGATCGAGGTAAAGTCGCGCGCCGACTACGCGACGGGGGTTGGATCGCTACTGCCGCGCCAGCGCCGCCGCATCGCGCGCGCCGCGGAAGCCTTTCTTCTGACCCGGCCCGATCTCGCCGGGCTTGCCCTGCGATTCGACGTCATGGTGGTAATGCCGCGCCGCCTGCCGCGGCATCTGCCAGGCGCCTGGCGTATCGACGCCTGACCCGCGCGCACCGGTCGGATCCGCCGTCAACCCCTTGCTATCAGTGCCGAATCGGCTGGCGGGTGCGATCCCTGTGCCAGGCCCGCGTGGCGAACTGCCGGACACCGGAACAACCTCCCGGCGAGGGTGTTGCGTCACGCCGGGAACACCCCACTATAGCGTCGATACTTGGCCTGTCGGAGGCGCTATGGCGCGCAGTAAACTCGCCTTTGCGGCGGTCTGCACACTGGCCCTGGCCCCAGGGCTCGGAGGATGCGTCGGGGTTGCTGTCGTCGGCGGGATGGCGGCAGCCAGCGGCGCGGGCTACGAGGCCGCCCAGGAGCGTGGCCTCAACGGCGCTTATGACGATTTCACGCTCAAGACCAATGTCAGCGACACGTTGCGGAATTATTACGGCGACGTCGCCGCGACGGTCTATGGCGGCCGGGTCCTGCTCACCGGCGCCAGCCCGACCCAGGAGCAAAAGGCCCAGGCCGAGCAGGCGGCCAGCCGGGTGTCGGGCGTGACGGCGGTCTACAACGAGATCGAGGTGGCGCCGCCGCCGGACCCGTGGCAGACCGCCAGGGACACCTGGATCAGCACGCGGGTGCGCTCCGACATGGTGCTCGACCCCGATGTGCGCTCGGCCAATTACACGATCGAGACGGATCGCCAGTCGGTCTACCTGATGGGTTCGGCGCGCTCGCAATACGAGCTCGACCGCGCCACCCAGATTGCCCGCTATGTGCCCGGGGTGCGGCGGGTGGTATCCTATGTCGAGATTCGCACCGGCGTGCCGGTCGGCTCCGTTCCTCCGGCGCCCGGACCTTCCCAGGCCGGTTCTCCCGCGCCGCTCGGCGGTCCGGCGAGCCCGCCCAGCCGGTCGCCGTCGAGCGCGCCGATCCAGGTGCAAAGACTGTGAGGCCATTTCCCCCTCGATGACCGGACTGCCCGATAATTTCGACCTTGGCCAGTGCGAGCAGTTCCTGCGCGAAGTCGGCGCCTCGGCGTTGCCGATCCTGCCGATCGCCGAGGCCGCGCTCGCGCTGGCATCGTTTGATCGGCCGCGGGTCGGGCTGGCCCGCTACCGCCAGCATCTGGCTTCGCTCGCCCGCGACGTCGGCCGTCATGCCGGCAGCGGCGTCGACCTGGCGGCGCGGGCCAAGGCGCTCAACGAGATCGTGCTGCTCAAATACGGCTACAGCGGCGACGAGCTAACCTACGACGACCTGCAAAACGCCAATCTGATGCGGGTGATCGACCGCCGAAAGGGGTTGCCGGTCGCACTCGGCATCCTCTATCTCGGCGCGGCCCGGGCGCAGGGCTGGGACCCGGTCGGTCTCGGCTTCCCCGGGCATTTCCTGATCCGCCTGGCGGACGGCGCCGAGCGCCTCATCCTCGATCCGTTCCACGGCGGCCGGACACTGGACGCCGCGGCGCTGCGCGAACTGCTCAAGGCGATTGCCGGACAGGGGATCGAGCTCTCGCCCGAGCACTATGCCCCGGTGGCCGATCGCGATGTGTTGCTGCGCCTGCAAAACAACCTCAAATCGCGGCTGATCCAGGGTCAGCGCCACGAGCAGGCGGTCCGCGTGGTCGAGACGATGCAGATGCTGGCGCCCGACCTTGCCGAACTGTGGCGCGAGGCGGGCATGCTCCACGCCCAGCTCGGCAATATGCGTGCAGCGGTTCGCGCCATCGAGGAATACATCACCCGGGCCCCGGAAGGCGCTGCCCGCCATGAGGCCGCGGTGGTGCTCCAGCAGCTCAAGGCGAAGCTGAATTAACGCGGCCCGCACTACTGCATTAGTGCCAGCGCCATGCCGGCAAAGGCTTTGTCGGACAGCGCAAAGAAGGAAACCGCCAGCCCGGCCAGCGAAAAGATCGCGACATCGGTCAGGCCGCCGTCCGCATCCCGGTCGCTGACGACAGGCATCACCGCGGCACGCGTATTCTTGATGATCCGAGCGGCCCTGTTGGTGCGCTGCATGGTTGATTCCCCGGTGAAGCGATCGTCTGGTGGGTGAGAAGATAATCGCCTCGGCGGGCTTCCAATGTGACGCAGATCACAGAGACTGAATTTTTGCCGCCGGTCTATCCGGTGCGGCGTCGCGTCGCCTGCAATTGGATCGATCTGGTCCTATTTGATCGGAACCGCGATGCTTTTCGCGTCACAAGCACACGGCGCAGCAGGAGCGAAAATTTGATGACCGGTTTTCCCAGTATCACCGAGCCCGCAATCGCCGCCCTCGTCACCCGCTTTTACGGCAAGGCGCGGGTCGATCCGATCATCGGCCCCGTCTTTGAAGAGGCGGTGGAAGATTGGGACGAGCATCTCGCCAAACTGTGCGATTTCTGGTCGTCGGTGATGCTGACTACCGGGCGCTACAAGGGCAACCCGATGATGGCCCATGTGAAGCAGACAAAGATCGCCCCCGATTTCTTCGACCGCTGGCTTGCGCTGTGGCACGAAACCGCCGGCGAGATTTTCGCTCCCGCCCCGGCTGCCCAGTTCAACCTCAAGGCCGAGCGCATTGCCGAAAGCCTCAAATTGGCGATGTTCTACCGGCCCGGCAATTTCCCCATCGCTCGCGGGCCCAGCACCCCGGCATGACCAACCGGCTGCCGCCGGGCCTCGCGGCCTATCGGCGCACGCCGATCTTCACCGAGGCGACGCTGCCCGCGGGGTTGCGCCATCGCCACCGGACCAGGCCCGGCGTATGGGCGGTGATTACCGTAATCGACGGGAGGCTGCGCTTGCGCCGCCCCGATGCCGGGACGGAGGGCGAGCTCGACCCGACCGCACCGGGCATCGTCGCACCAGAGGAGCCGCACGCAGTCGAACCGCTGGGCGCGGTGCGATTCTTTGTCGAGTTTCACGCCGCGCCGGTGCAGCATGAGAGCAGCGACAACGCGACAGGAGATCATTCGGCATGACCGAGCCGCATGGCCCGCTCCAGGGCGTCAAGGTCGTCGCCTGCTCGACCGCCCAGGCAGGCACCGTGCCTTACATGCTGATGGCCGATCTGGGCGCCGAGGTGGTCAAGATCGAAGTGCCCGAGATCGGCGACAATTCGCGCGGGTCCACCGTGATGCCCGGGTTCCCCAGCACCTATTTCGAAACCAACAATCGCGGGGTGAAGAGCGTCACCTTGAACCTCAAGACCGGGGAAGGCCGCGACATCCTCAAAAAGCTGGTCGCGCGCGCCGACATTTTCGGCCAGAACTTCCGCCCCGGGGCGGCCGAGAAAAACGGCTTCGGCTACGACGAGCTGCGCAAGGTCAACCCGCGGCTGGTCTACGTCTCGGTCTCGGGCTATGGACCCAAAGGGCCGCATGCCGACCTGCCCGGCACCGACTCGATGGCCCAGGCGCTCGGCGGCATCGCCGAAGCCTATTCCAGCCCGGGTGCGCCGTTGCGCACCGGCATCGTCTCGGTCGCCGACGAGACCTGCGCCATCCTTGCCTTTGGCGGCGCGCTCGCGGCGCTGACCCATGCCCGCGCCACCGGGATCGGCCAGAAGGTCGATTGCTCGCTGCTCGGCGGGCAAATCCGCTTGATGGGCTGGACCCTGACGACGGCGATGTGGCGCAACCGCGACCCGGTCACCGGCCAGGCCCGCATCACCGGCACGGCGGAGCGTCCCGGGATCAGCGCCAGCTTCAACGACCGCGACGGCAAGCCGCTGGTGTTTCAGCTGAATGGCGCCCGCCCCTGGCGCAACGCAATGACCGCGCTCGGGTTCTACGAGGCGCTGGAGCAGGCAGGGTTTGGCGATCTCGGCGTTATCGTCGATTCCGAGGAGCGGCGCGCCGCCTTGCTGCGAATGCTGGACGAGCTGTTCGCCACCGGCACGCGCGACGACTGGGTCGAGCGGCTGCGCCGCGCCGACATCGTCTCGGCGCCGATCAATACCTTGCTGGAGGCGTCGAACGATCCCGATGTGGTGGCCAACGGATATGTCACCGAGATCGATTATCCAAAGCACGGCAAGCGGCTGAAAGTGCACGGGTCGCCGTGGCACTTCTCGGAAACGCCAGCCCATATCGGCGTCGCTCCCGAGCTCGGCTCCGACAACGATGCGGTCCTCGCCGAGCTGGGCTACACGCCGGCGCAAGTTGCAGATCTCAGGCGGAGAAAGATCATCTGACGTTCTCGCGATGTGATCTTCGGGTGGCTCCGGGAGCAGGCCGTTGGCACTGCAACCCAGGCGCTTGACTCGCTGCCCTGAGCGGGGTAGCTAGACGGCCTCCGTGGTGATTTGAGCCGACCGGCTTGCGCCCCACGTTAAATAAAGCGCTAAAAGGTCGGGAGTTCGATAGGAACCCTGGCCCGCACCGGTCCGGGGTTTTTTGTTGCCCGGACCAGCCGCGGCTCCCAGGGACAGACCCAAGGAGTGCTGGGCCGATGACCAAGCAAGTGCTACCCCCTGAACTGGCGGCCGAGGTGTCGCAGGCGACGATCCTGGTGCGCGGCGGCGCCGTGTGCAGCGGCTTCGAGGAAACCTGCGAGGCGCTGTACCTCACCTCCGGCTTCGTCTACGCCAGCGCCGCCGAGGCCGAGGCCGCGTTCAAGAACGACGGCTCGCGCTTTGTCTATTCGCGCTACCGCAACCCGACCGTGGCCATGTTCGAGGAGCGCCTGCGCCTGGTCGAAGGCGCCGAGGTTTGCCGGGCCACCGCGAGCGGCATGGCGGCGGTGTTTGCCGCGCTGCTTTGCAAATTGCGCGCCGGCGACAAGGTGGTGGCGAGCCGGGCGCTATTCGGTTCATGCTCCTACATCATCAACGAACTGTTGCCGCGCTACGGGGTGCAGACCACGCTCGTCGATGGCCGGGACCTGTCGGCGTGGGAGGCGGCGCTGGCCGGCGGCGTCAAGCTGACCTTCTGCGAAAGCCCGTCGAACCCGGCGATGGATCTGATCGACCTGGCCGAAGTCGCGCGGCTGACCCACCGCGCCGGCGGCGTCTTTGTCGTCGACAATGTGTTCGCGACGCCGCTGCTGCAGAAGCCGCTGGAGTTCGGCGCCGATGTCGTCGTCTATTCGGCGACCAAGCATATCGACGGTCAGCGCCGGGCGCTTGGCGGCGCGATTCTGTGCAGCGAGGATTACTTCAAGAACGATCTAAGCCAGTTCTATCGCCACACCGGCCCGTCGTTGAGTCCGTTCAATGCCTGGCTGCTGCTGAAGGGCCTGGAGACGTTGGAACTGCGGGTCGAGCGGCAATGCCGCACCGCCGAGGCGATCGCCCGCTTCCTCGAACAGCACCCGAAGGTCACGCGCTCGATCTACCCGGGTCTGCCGAGCCACCCGCAATACGAGCTGGCCAAGCGCCAGATGAAGCTCGGCGGCAGCATCGTCTGCTTCGACATCGCCGGCGACAAGGACGCTTGCTTCCGCTTCCTCGATGCGCTGCGGCTCGTTGATATTTCGAACAATCTAGGCGACTCGAAGAGTATCGTCACCCATCCGGCGACGACCACCCATTCCCGACTCAAGCCAGAGGACCGTTCCGCACTCGGAATCGGCGACTCCTTGGTGCGGCTTTCCGCCGGGCTCGAAGCCGAAGCCGACCTGATCGCAGATATCGGCCGCGCGTTGGAGCGGGTATAGCGATATTATTATGTGAATTACGAATATTTGACATTCTTATGATGTTAGATTTTACTGAACCACGTCGGCGGCGCGGTATTTTCCGCCCGCCACCTGGAGAGGATCAGGGCCGTGGTTCAGATCGGGGCGCTGTCGAAGGCCGAGACGGTAAAGCAGCAAAGCCGCCGCCTGCGCGGCCATATCGGGCGCGATCTCGCCGACACCGCAAACCCGTTCGACGGCGAGGGCTACTCGATTCTCAAATTCCACGGAATTTATCAGGGGTATGACCGCGACAGCGCCACCGAGCTGAAGCAGAGCGGCAATTCCAAGCACTATCAGTTCATGGTCCGGGTGCGCATCCCGGGCGGGCGGCTGACGGCGGCGCAATACCTCGCGCTCGACGCCGTCGCCGGGAAGTACGCCAACGGCACGCTGCGGGTGACGACGCGCTCCAGCATCCAGTTCCACGGCGTCGTCAAAGCCGGGCTCAAGGCGGCGATGGGCGAGATCAGCGCCGGGCTGATGACCACTTTGGCGGCGTGCGGCGACGTGGTGCGCACGGTGACCACCACGCCGGCGCCGATCCGCAACGACGTCTACCGCCGGCTCGAGGCGGATGCGCGGCTGCTCGGTTCGGCCTTGCTGCCGCAGACCGGCGCCTACAAGGAGATCTGGGTCGACGGCACGCCGTGGAGCGAGGATCAGGGCGCCGACGAGGCGGTCGACCCGCTCTACGGCGACCGCTACCTGCCGCGCAAGTTCAAGATCGGCTTTGCCGTACCCGAGGACAACACGATCGATGTCCTGACCAACGATCTCGGGATTGTCGCGCTGTGGGAAGGCGGTGAGCTGGTCGGCTACAATTTCTTCCTCGGCGGCAGCCACGGGATGACCCACAACAAGCCCGAGACCTACCCGCGAATGGCCTCGGCGGTGGCGTTTGTCGAGCCGGCGGACCTGGTCGAGGCGGCCAAGGCGGTGGTGCGGCTGCACCGCGATTACGGCGACCGCGTCAACCGTCGTCATGCCCGGCTCAAATACGTGATCGCGGAACGCGGCGAGGACTGGGCGCGCGAGCGGCTGTCCGAGGATCTCGGCAAGAAGCTGGGACCGGCGCGGCCGATGGCGGATTTCGCGGTGCCCGATCATCTCGGCTGGCACGAACAGGGCGACGGCAAGCTCTATCTCGGCCTGCCGATCTCGAGCGGCCGCATCGTCGACGACGCGCGCTCGCAGCTACGCACGGCGTTGCGCGAGATCGTCGCCGAATACCGGTGCGATCCGATCCTGATGCCGAGCCAGGACATCATTTTCAGCGAGATCGACCCCGGCGACCGCGCCGCGATCACCCGCAAGCTGCGCGCCCGCGGTGTGCGTTTCGGCGAAGACCTGATCCCAGTGGCGCGCTGGGCGCTGGCCTGCCCGGCGCTGCCGACCTGCGGCCTCGCGCTGACCGAGGCCGAGCGGGTCAGCGACGACCTCATCGGCGAGATCGTCGAGCGCCTGCAGCGTTACGGGCTAGAGCAGGAGCGGCTGTCGATCCGCATCACCGGCTGCCCCAATGGCTGCGCCCGGCCCTATAGCGGCGATGTCGGCATCGTCGGGCGCATCCCCGGCTTTTATTCGATCTATGTCGGCGGCGATTTCGAGGGCAAGCGGCTGAACGAGGAGGTCGCCAACCGCATCCGCCTCGGCGAGGTCGCCGACGTGCTCGACCCGCTGTTTGCGCTGTTCGCCAAGGCGCGCCTGCCGGGCGAAGGCTTCGGCGATTTCTGCCACCGCTACGGCGTCGCCGAGTTGCGCGAGGTGGTGACCGCATCGCGCGGCAAGCTTCGCGACGCCGCGGATTAGAGCAGATTTCGCTCACACTGTAGCCGGGCCAGTCTCTGCATTATCGTCGTTGCCGAACTTTTCCGGCACCCGCCGGATGCCTGCGCATTAGGTCCGTGGGCGTGGCCCCACCCGGCAAGCGCGGCCATGCCGATTACGTGAGCGATGCAGTCTGTCCGGAATCTGTTTTAATCTGAGCCCCAAGCAATTTTGCAGTCGAGGCACGTCATGGGCATCACCGTCGCGGTCATGGCGCAGGGCACGATGGGCGCCGGGGTCGGGCGCCGGCTCAACGAGCGTGGGGCCGAGGTGCGCACGCTGCTCTCCGGCCGCAGCGCGGCGAGCGCCGAGCGCGCCAAGGCCGCCGGCATGCGGCCGGCCGCGGACGAACGCGAACTTCTCGCCGGCGCCGATTTCTTCCTGTCGATCCTGCCGCCAGACCAGGCCGAGGGGCTGGCGTCCCGCCTCGCCCCTGCCCTGCAATCGCTGCCGGTCAAGCCCGTCTATGTCGATTGCAACGCGATCAGCCCGCAAACCGCGCAGCGCGTCGCCGCGATCGTCGAACCGACTGGCGCCGCCTTTGTCGATGGCGGGATCATCGGCGGACCGCCGCGCGAGGGCTACAGCCCGGCCATCTACGCCTCGGGGCCTCAGGCCGAGCGCACCAGGGCGCTCAAGGATTGGGGGATCGACTGGCGGATCATCGACGGCCCGGTCGGCGCCGCCTCGGGGCTCAAGATGTCCTATGCCGGCATCACCAAGGGCACGACCGCGATCGCCGCGGCGATGCTGCTCGGCGCGGCGCGATTTGGGTGTGCCGAGGCGTTGATCGCCGAGTTGTCGTCCTCGCAGCCCGAAATGCTGAAGCGAATGCAGCGCGGCATCCCCGGGATGTACGACAAAGCCTATCGCTGGGTCGGCGAGATGGAGGAGATCAGCGATTTCCTAGACGCCAACGCGCCGTCGAGCGACATGTACGCGGCGATCGCCAAGCTCTACGAATACCTCGCCGCCGCCGAGGCGGAAGCCGCTCCGGCGGAGGACAACGCGATCAGGACGCTCGACCGGGTGCTGGGGCGGTAACTCGTCGTCGCAAGAGTTCGGTCGGCGCCGTACCGATCGTCGCCGCCGGCAGTGCGGGTTCCGGTACGCTCACTGCCCACGTCGATGAATCCTGCGCAATCAATTCTGCCTCCCCCCACACGCACACCCGACGGCCCTCCACATAGGAAAGGACTGGCTACCCCTCCGCCACCTTGTGGCCGGCGAGGTGTTCGAGGACGCGCACCAGGCCGGAATGGTCCCAGCCTTTGCCGCCGAGCGGGGTGGCGGCGTTGAACAACTCCTGCGTCGTCGCCGTGTTGGGCAGGGACATCCCCATTGCCCGCGCGCCGGACAGCGCCAGGTTCAGGTCCTTCTGGTGCAGTTCGATGCGGAAGCCGGGGTCGAAGGTGCGCTTGATCATGCGCTCGCCATGCACTTCGAGGATGCGCGAGGCGGCAAACCCGCCCATCAGCGCCTGGCGCACCTTGGCCGGGTCGGCGCCGGCCTTGGAGGCGAACAGCAGCGCCTCGCCGACCGCCTCGATGGTGAGCGCGACGATGATCTGGTTGGCGACCTTGGTGGTCTGGCCGGCGCCGACATCGCCGACCAGGGTGATGTTCTTGCCCATCAGCTCGAATAGCGGCTGGACCCTGGCGAACGCCGTCTGCGAGCCGCCGACCATGATCGTGAGCGAGGCCGCCTTGGCCCCCACCTCGCCGCCGGACACCGGCGCATCGACGTAGTCGCAGCCCTTTTCCGCGATCTTTGCGGCGAACTGCTTGGTCTCGATCGGCGAGATCGAGCTCATGTCGACGACGGTCTTGCCGGCAGACAGCCCGGCGGCGACTCCGTCGGGGGCGAACAGCACGTCGGCGACATCGGGCGTGTCCGGCACCATGACGATGATCACCTCGGACTGCTCGGCGATCGATTTCAGCGTGTCGCAGACGGTGGCGCCGGCCTCGCGCACTGCAACCGGACAAGTCCGCTTTCCGTATACGAAAAGCTGATGGCCCCCTTTGATCAGATTTAGGGCCATCGGATGGCCCATGATCCCGAGCCCGACGAAACCGACCTTCATCATATCCTCCACTGCGCTCGCTGGCGTTGCGGGCACAGTGCTACAGGTCGCGGGGACGGCTCAAGCCGTCATCTCGCAGCGGCCTCGCGGGGTTGCGGGGACAAGTGGAATTTCTCGCAAAGCGCCACTGCCGCGGGGCGTTGGGTAATGCTAGCCTCGGCTGCCTTCAATCCAGGGGTGACCCGGGGGTTAATATGCTCCGCATCTTATCGCTGGTTCTCGTCCTCGTCGCAGCACCCTGGGCCACGTCGGCGGTGGCCGCCGAATACGAGTCGAAGGAGCTGGCGGATGCCGGCAAGGATTACCGGCAGGACCTCCTCGACCGTGTTCCCGCCAACAAGCGCCAGCCGGCGCTGATCCCGCGGCTGCGCCGCGACGCCGACGCCGAATACAAGGCCAAACGATATGCGCAGGCGATCGACGACCTCGAAAAGGCGATCTCCTACGGCGCCGATGACGGGCTCGTCTGGCTGCGTCTCGCCCAGGCGCAGATCGCCAGCAGCAGCCCCGACCACGCCATGGCGAGCGCCTACAACGCCTACCGCAAATCGAGCGACCCGGTAGAGCGCGGCAACGCACTGTTCGTCATCGCCCGCGATTTCGACCGCCACGACAAGTTCAAAGACGCCCTGGGCGCCTTCGAGGCGGGACTGACCTTTGCCAAATCCGACGCGGTCAGCGAGCGCGTCGCGCAGTTGAAGGCGCTCGTCGCCTTCCGCGTCACCAAGGTCGATGTCGAAGCCGAGGCCGACGCCGCGCGCGCCTGCCTGCGTTTCAACGAGCCGATCGCCGGCAAAGGCAGCATCTCCTACGGCGAGTTTGTCCGCACCACGCCAAAGCTCGACGGCATCGTCACCGCGCGCGGCGACACGTTGTGCCTCGACGGGCTCAGGCACGGCGAGACCTATCAGATCGAGCTGCTGGCCGGGTTTCCTTCGGCAGGCGGCGAGAAAACCCTGACCGACTTCAAGACCAATGCGGTGATCCCCGACCGCAAGCCGTCGATCACCTTTGCCGGCACCGGCTACGTGCTGCCGCGCGAGGGCAGCGCGGGCCTGCCGGTGACGACGGTCAACCTCAACCGCGTCAAGGTGCGCATCCTCAAGGTCAACGAGCGTAACCTGGTGCCGAGCATCGACGCCGAGAAGCTGACGATGAGCTTCGGCTCCGACGATGTCGACGAGGTCGCCAACCGCACCGGCAGCCTGGTCTGGCAGGGCGACATGGCGATCGGGGGCGAACGCAACCGCCCGGTAGCGACCGCGATCCCGCTGAAGGACGTGCTCAAGGACAAGGGAGCGGGAGTGTACTTGGCCGTCGTCGAGCGGGCCGACGTCAAAGAAGGCGACGACACCCAACCGGCGACCAATTGGGTGCTGGTCTCCAATCTCGGGCTTACCGCCTACACCGGATCGGACGGGATGGCGGTGGCGGTGCGCTCGCTCGCCGACGCCAAGCCGGTTGCCGGGGTCGCTCTGCGGCTCTACGCGCACAACAACGCCGAGCTTGGCGCGGCAACCACCGATGCCGAGGGAATTGCGCGCTTTCCCGGCGGGCTGCTGCGCGGCAAAGGCGGCGACGAGCCGTTCGCCGTGATGGCCTACGGCGCGGCGGGCGATTTCAACTTTCTCGAGGTTGGCCGCGCCGCCTTCGATCTCAGCGACCGCGGCGTCAGCGGCCGCGCGGCGCCGGGGCCGGTCGACGCCTATCTCTACACCGACCGCGGCATCTACCGCCCCGGCGAGAGCGTGCACCTGATGGCGCTGGTGCGCGACGCAAAAGCCGATGCGCTGTCTGGCGCCCCGCTGACCTTGCGCCTGCTGCGCCCCGACGGGGTCGCGGTCGATACCAAACAGCTTACCGGCGGCGATCTCGGCGCGTTCTACCAGCACTACGCGCTGCCGCGCGATGCGCGCATGGGTACCTGGCAGGTCGAGCTCAAGGTCGATCCCAAGGCCGCGCCGATCGGCTCGGTCGAGTTCCGGGTCGAGGATTTCGTGCCGCCGACCCTCAAGGTCGCGCTCACAGCCGGCGATGCGCCGATGCGCCCGAACGAGCCCTATCCGGTGGCGATCATCGGCGAGTACTACTATGGCGCGCCGGGCGCCGGGCTGTCGGTCCAGGCGACGGCGACAATCGCCTTCGACCCCAACCCGTTTCCGGGCGAGCCCGATTTCCATTTCGGCCTGGCCGACGAGAAGTATGCGGGCGACCGCAAGGATCTCGACGTCGCAGGAACCGATGCGGAGGGCAAGGCGAACCTCGACGTCACGCTGACCGATATCCCGGACCTGACCCGGCCGATCGCGGCGACGGTGGAGGTCAGCGTTTTCGAACCGAGCGGCCGGGCCATCGTGCAAAGTCTGACACGGCCGATCCGGGTGCGGCCGATCACGATCGGGCTGCGCTCGTCGTCAGGCGACGAGGCGGTGCCGGAAGGCGAGGCGGCGAAGCTCGACATCATCGCCCTCGACGGAGCCGGCAAGCGTGTCGCCGCCAACGGTCTGCGCTGGGAGTTGCTGCGCGAGACCTGGCAGTACGACTGGTACTCGCAGAACGGCATGTGGCGGCACCGGGTACAAATCCGCGATGTGCCGATCGACAGCGGCTCGGCCGACATCGCCGCCGGCAGCGCCGCGGCCTTGTCGCGCAACCTGCCGGCCGGGCGCTATCGCTGGGAGATTGTCGACAGCGCCACCGGGGCGCAATCGAGCCTGCGCTTTCATGTCGGCTGGTATGTCGAGGCGAGCCTGCCCGACGTGCCCGACAAGATGTCGGCGACGCTCGACAAGGCCAGCTACCAGCCCGGCGAGACGGCAAGGCTTTTCGTCAAGGCGCCGTTCGCCGGCGAGGCCGAGCTGGCGATCGCCGCCGACAACGTGATTTCGCTGCGCTCGTTCAGCCTGCCCGAGGGCGGCACGACGCTCGACATCCCGGTCGAGGGCAATTGGGGCAGCGGCGTCTACGCGCTGGTCACCGCCTATCGTCCGCCGACCCCGCCCGCCGCGGGAGGGGACGGCATGTCCGCCCGTGGCCCCGGTCGCGCGGTCGGGCTGGCCTGGCTCGGCATCGATCCGGCGCCGCGAACCTTGACGGTAAGCCTGGCAGCACCCGATGTCGTGCGGCCTCGTGCCCCCGCCGAGGTGCCGATCAAGGTTGCCGGGCTTGCGCCGGGCGAGGAAGCCTACGTCACCCTCGCTGCGGTCGACGAAGCGGTGCTGAAGCTGACCGAGTTCGATAGCCCCGCGCCAGACAAGTATTTCTACGGCAAGCGCAAGCTCGCGGTGGAGTTGCGCGATCTGTACGGCCGGCTGATCGACCCGCACGCCAACGCCGTCGGCGTGCTGCGCAGCGGCGGCGACCAGTTCGCCAAGCGCTCGGTCGCCGGCCTTCCCGACAAGAGCAATCTGGTGGTGGCGCTGTTCTCCGGCATCGTCAAGCTCGACGCCGGTGGTGCGGCGACGGTCAAATTCGACATGCCCGACTTCAACGGCCAGGTGCGGCTGATGGCGGTGGCGCTGTCGGCGAAAAAGCTCGGCGCCGCCGGCGCGCAGATGACCGTGCGCGATCCGGTGGTGACGCAGGTGGCGCTGCCGCGCTTTCTCGCGCCCGGCGACAATGCGCGGCTCCGGGTGACGATCAACAATCTCGAAGGTCCGGCCGGCGACTACACGCTGAAGCTGACGGCGACCGGAGCAGGCGGCTTTGCCGCCCCGGTCGAGCGCGTGGTGAGGCTCGATGCCGGCGCCAATTTCAACGACGGCTTCACCCTGGCGACAACGACGATCGGCAACACCGCGATCCACCTCGAATTGTCAGGGCCGGACAATCTTCACATCGCCCGCAATTTCACGATCGGGGTGCGCCCGGCGCAGTCCTATCAGCTCCGCCGCTTCGTCAGCCAGATGCAGCCGGGGCAGAGCGTCACCCTCGACGACGCCAGCGCCGACGAGTTCCTGCCCGGCACCGCCGAGGCGATGCTGACCGTGAGCCCCCGCCCGGAATGGGATGTGCCGGGCCTGCTGCGGGCGCTGAGCCGCTACGCCTACGGGTGCCTCGAACAGACCACGAGCCGCGCCTTGCCGCTGCTCTATGTCGACGAGGTCGCTTCGCTGTGGCAAGCCGACCCTGGCTTTACCCCGGCCAAGACGATCGACAACGCCATCGCCCATATCGCCGAATTGCAGCGCTCGGACGGCAGCTTCGGGGTGTGGAGCGACAGTGACGACACGGTGCCGTGGCTCGACGCCTATGCCGCCGATTTCCTGATGCGCGCCAAGGAGCACGGCAAGACGGTGCCGGATTTTGTGCTCAAGGGCGTGCTCGGCTGGCTGCGCGACTATGTCCGCCAGACCCATAACGACGACAAGCATCTGGCGGCGCTCGCCTACGCGCATTATGTGCTGGCGCGGGCCAAAACCGACGATCTCGGCGCGCTGCGCTATTTCAACGACACCCAGATGAGCCGGCTGCCGAGCCAGCTTGCCAAGGCGCAGCTTGCCGCCGCGCTCGCCGCCTACGGCGACGCCGCTCGTGCGTCCGCGGCCTATGCCGCGGCGCTGGCGCCGCCGCCGAAGCGTTGGGACGGGTTGCGCTATGTCGATTACGGCAGCGATCTGCGCGACACCGCGGCGGCGCTCGCCGTTGCCGCCGGCGATCCGGCGAGCCAGGCGCGGCTGACCCAGATCATGGACCGTATCGCCGAACTCTTCGCCAAGGCCAACCGCACCAGCACCCAGGAACAGGCGTGGCTGCTGCTCGCGGCGGAGGCGGCGGCAAAGCTGACCGGCAACAACATGACCGTGGCGCGCGGCAGCGAGGGGCCCCAGACCTCGTCCAAACCGCTGTATTACCGGCGCCCGCTCGGCGCCGGCGCGGCGGCGCTGACCGTCGCCAATCGCGGCACGGCGCCGGTATGGCGCACGGTGTCGATCACCGGCGTGGTCAAGGCCGATCTGCCGGCGGAAAGCAACGGCTACACCGTCTCCCGCGATGTCCGCACGCCGGACGACCGGCCGGTCGACCTCGCCAAGGTGCGCCAGACCGATCTGCTGGTCGTCGTGCTCAAGGGCACGCGCAAGAACGCGGCGCAGGCGGCGCGCGCCCTGGTCGTCGACCTGCTCCCGGCCGGGTTCGAGATTCAGACCGCGACGGCGGTGTCCGGCGACAACTCCAACGCCTATTCCTGGCTGAAAGGCGTCTCCAGCACCGCCTACACCGAGGCCCGCGACGATCGCTATATCGCCGCGGTCGATCTGCCCTCGGGCACCTCCGAGTTCACCCTCGCCTATGTCGTGCGCGCGGTGACCCCGGGCGAGTTCAAATACCCCGCGCTTGACATCGAGGATATGTACGATCCGGAGACCAACGGGCGCACCGCGATGGGCCGGCTGGTGGTATCGCCGCGGTAGGGCTTTCGGGTGGCGGGTTGCAAGCCAAGCACGCCCCCTCCCTCGCTTGCGGGCGAGGGTTGGGGTGGAAGCTGGCGGCGCGGCTGTCTGATGGCGATGGCGCTGACTGCACTGCTCGGCATCGGATATTTCCTGCTGCCGCCGCCGCTGCTCGACCGGAGCGAGCGTTTGTCGGTGCTGGTGCTGGCGCGCGACGGCTCGATCCTGCGCGGATTCCTCAGCGCCGACGGCAAATGGCGCCTGCCCACTGCCGCAAGCGCGGTCGATCCGCTGTACCGGCGAATGCTGATCGCCACCGAGGATCGTCGGTTCGAGACGCATATCGGCGTCGATCCGCTGGCGGCAATGCGGGCGCTGGCGCAGCTGGCGACGCACGGCCGCGTCATCTCCGGCGCCTCGACCCTGACGATGCAGGCGGTGCGCTTGCTGGAGCGGCGGCCGCGCACCCTCGCGGCAAAGCTCACGGAAAGCGGCAAGGCGCTGGCGTTGGAGCGCCGCCTGGGCAAGGAGTCGATCCTCGCCCTCTACCTGACCTTGGCGCCGTTCGGCGGCAACCTCGAAGGCGTGCGCGCCGCCAGCCTGGCCTATTTCGGCAAGGAGCCCACCCACCTCACCGCCGCCGAGGCGGCCTTGCTCGTCGCCATCCCGCGTTCGCCCGAACGGCTGCGGCCGGACCGCCATCCCCAAGCCGCGCAACTAGCCCGCGACGCGGTGCTCCGGCGCATGGCGGCGGACGGGGTCATCTCCGGCGAAACCCTGAGCGAGGCCGAAGCCGAGCCGGTGCCCACGTCACGCGCGGCGATGCCGTTCCACGCACCGCATCTGGCGTCGGCCGTGCGGGGCAGCGCCTCAAACCCGGCCGTTGTGCGCACCACGATCGCCCCGTTGCTGCAACGCCAGGTCGAGGCGCTGCTGCGCCGCGAGGCGACCGCGCTCGAGCCGCAGGCGACGCTGGCCGCGCTCGTCGTCGACAACCGCGAGCGCCAGGTCATCGCCTATGTCGGCAACGCCGATTTCCGCTCCGCCAGCCGGCGCGGCATCATCGACATGACCCGGGCGGTGCGCTCGCCCGGCTCGGCATTGAAGCCGTTCATCTATGCCATGGCGTTCGACCGGCTGATCATCCACCCGGAGACGGTGCTTGCCGACCAGCCGCATCATTTCGGCGATTACGCGCCGGTCGATTTCGACGGGGCTTTTCGCGGCGAGGTGACCGCGCGCGAGGCGCTGCAACATTCATTGAACGTGCCGGCCGTGGCGGTGCTCGAGCGGCTGGCCGCCAGCCGCTTTGTCGCGGCGCTGGCCGCCGCCGGGATCCGCCTCAGGCTGCCGCAGCCGGCAACCGAGCCGGGGCTGGCGATCGCGCTCGGCGGCGACGGCATCAGCCTTCAGGACCTGACGACACTCTACGTCGCGCTGTCGCATGACGGGGAAGTCGCGCCGCTGCGGACCCGAGCGGATCAGCTTCCGGAGCAGCCGCCCGCCCGCACGACGACGATCTTCGGACCGGTGGCGACGTGGTACGTCAACGACATCCTGAGCGCTGCGCCGCCGCCACCCGGCGTCCTGCCGGCAGCGGTGCGCCGCGCCCGACCGCTCGCCTTCAAGACCGGCACGTCCTACGGCTTCCGCGATGCCTGGGCCGTCGGCTATGACCCGGAGGTGACGATCGCGGTCTGGGTCGGCCGCCCCGACGGCACCCCGATGCCGGGGATCACCGGGCGGATGACGGCAGCGCCGGTCGTGTTCAAGATCGCCGATCTGCTCGGTCCGCCAGCAGCCAAGCTCATGCCGAAGCCGGCGCCGCAGGGCGCGCTGCTGGTCGCCCGCCGCGACCTGCCGGCGGCATTGCAGCGCCTCGACCCCGGTCCATTCGAGCGTGTCGCACAGGATGCCGGCGGGCCGAAAATTCTTTACCCGCCCGATGGCGCCACGGTCGAATGGCACGGCGAGGGAGTGCCACTCGAAGCCAGTGGCGGCCGTGCCCCGCTCCGCTGGCTCGCTGACGGCAAGCCGCTGCCGGAAGGTCGGCCGCGCCGCACGCTGTATTGGACCCCGCGCGGGGTCGGCTTTGCCCAGCTCACGGTGATCGATGCCAACGGCCGCAGCGCCCGGGCGACGGTGCGGCTCAGCCCCTAGGTGTGATAGGTTTATGCGTCCGGGCTTAAAGGACGACCGATGCCCCGCAACGCTATCGCCTACGACGATGATTTTTTCGCTTGGACCGAGGAGCAGGCGCGGCTCCTGCGCGAGGGCGAACTCGCCGACATCGATGTCGAAAATCTCGCCGAGGAAATCGAGAGCATGGGGAGAAGTCTCCGCCGCGAACTCAGAAACCGGCTGGCAGTTCTGATCATGCACCTGCTCAAATGGCAGCGTCAGCCGATGTTCCGCTCGCGGAGCTGGTCCGGCACCATCCGCGAGCAACGCAAGCAGGTTCTCATGCTGATCGAAGAGTCGCCCAGTCTAAGGCCGCTGCTTACAAGTGAACTATCCGACATTTATGCGGTGTCGTTGGCCAAGGCGGCGTCCGAGACCGGTTTCGCGGAAACCAGCTTCCCGCCGGATTCCCCCTACACGCCGGAGCAAATCCTCAGCGAAGATTTTCTTCCGGAAAATTGACCGCGTAGGGCGGCCGATGCAGGCCGACGGGGGAGATCGTGAAGATCTCGTAGCCG
>DASQGR010000176.1:0-2046 GCA_035632515.1 Allostellaceae bacterium
GTGATGCCGCCGCCGCCTTCCTCGCCGTTGCCGGCGCGCTCGCACAGCGACGAAATCCGCCCGAACACCGAGGGCGGATAGCCGCGGCTCGCCGGTATCTCGCCGACAGCCAATCCGATCTCGCGTTGCGCCATGGCAAAGCGGGTCAGTGAATCCATCAGCAGCAGCACCTGTTGACCGCGATCGCGAAAGTATTCCGCAATCGCGGTGGCTCGATAAGCCCCATGCACCCGCCCCAAGGCAGACTCGTTTGCCGGCGCGGCAACGACCACGGCCTTTGCCAACCCGCCGGCGCCGAGGATGCGGTCGACAAATTCCTTGACCTCGCGACTCCGCTCGCCGATCAACCCGACCACGACGACATCGGCGCTGGTGTACCGGGCCATCATACCCAACAGCACGCTCTTCCCCACGCCGCTTCCGGCGAACAGCCCGAGGCGCGACCCGCGGCCCACCGAAAAAAGCGCATTTATCGAACGAACACCGACATCTAGCGGCTCGTCGACCAGGGCGCGGCGCATCGGGTTCACCGACTGGCCGAAGAGCGGCATGCGCTCGGTGCTGCGAATCTGCCCCTTGCCGTCGATCGGCAGGCCGCTGCCGTCGATGACCCGGCCCAGCAGCTCGGGGCCGACCGCCACCTCCATCGTCCGCCCTGCCGGGATCACCCGGGCGCCGGGCGCGAGCCCGTTGGCATGACCCGCGGCCATCAACAGCACCCGCCCGCCATCGAACCCGACCACTTCAGCCGCGCACAGCCGGCCCGACTCGCTCTCGATAAAGCAGCGCTCGCCGATCGCGACGTGGATGCCGCGCGCCTCCATCACCAGGCCGACCGTGCGCACTAGGCTGCCATGCACCTTGACGTCCCGGTCGCTGGCGTGCAGCCGCGCCTGGTAGCGTTCGAGGCCCGCCACCAGCCGCTCGGACAAGACCGCGCCACCCGGCATCGTCACTCGACCTCGCCGTCGAACAGGGCCAGCATCACCGCGCGCCAGCGCGACGGCAGGGTCAGGTTGACCTGGGATACCCCTTCGGCGCGCGGGTTCCAGCGCCGGTCCTTGGTCGGACTGTCCTCGCCATCGGCGACGACGAGACAGCCGCCGGCTTCGATCGATTCGTCGCCGACCAGGGTGGCGGCGCCGGCCTCGATCTCCGGCGCCAGGTTGCGAATGAGCTCGAGGTCGGCCGGGTTCACCACCACCCGAGGCGCCCCCATTGCCAGCGGCACCTTGGCGATCGCCTCGCGGATCAGGCGGACGAGGAAAGCGTGCGAGCGTTTGACCTCGTCGCCGATGACGCAGCGTGCGACTTCCAGCGCCAGGGCCGCGACCGCCTCCTCGACCGGGTGGTCGAGCGCGGCGAGCGGCCCGCCCAGCCGGGTGACGATCGCGGTCAGGCGCTCGACAATCTCCATCACTCGCGCCTCGGCTGCCGCGGCGCCCTCGGCAAAGCCGGCCTCGTAACCCTGCCGTCGCCCCTCTTCGAGACCAAGCTGCATTCCCTCGGCATGGCCCCGGGCCAGCTCCGCCGCAACCGCGGCCGCCGACAGCTCCTCGTCGCGGCGCGTGCCGTTCACCGCGAGCGGCGGCAGCTCCGCTGCGCCGGGCGGGGGCGGCGCAGGTTCGCTTACGGTTGGCGTCGCAACCGCTCTTAGCGACGGGAACTGAAAGGCCGACACCGAGGCGCCGGCAAGATCGAGACGCGCGGTCATGCGCTCTCCCTCATCCACAAGCTGTGCAGGTATAGGATCGCCACCCGGCCGACCGAGAAGACGAGGTGCAGCCCCGAAACAACAAACCAGGCGCCGACGAAATCGGCGAACAGACGCGCCCCGACCACGATCATGTAGCCCCAGGGCGGCGCATCGTTGTGCGCGCCGCCATCCTGAAACTCGACGAACCACAGCAGGCCCAACCCCAGAGAAAGCAGCACGGGCCGCAGCGGCGGCCGCCGCTTGGCCTCTTTCTTCTCCGGTTTCTGGGCGCCCTTGGCCATCGTTCGGTTCGGCTCACCGGGGCGATGGAACCGGCGGAACGTTCGCGG
>DASQGR010000177.1:0-6231 GCA_035632515.1 Allostellaceae bacterium
CGCCATGTCGCAGCCCTCCGGTGTGTTATGCGACAAGACTGCGACAACAGGGTCATAAAATCAAACAAATCAATGATCCGGCGAGGAATCATAATCCCAAGGTCGGGGGTTCAAATCCCTCCCCCGCTACCAGTGATACCAACACACTTTTCCGGGTTTGTTCTCGCGCGGCGGCTGCGTATTAGGATCGAACGAATCCCTCCCCCGCTACCAGATCCTGAAGATGGCAAGTTCAACATTCGCAAAAAGCAAAGAACCCGCCGGCAGGGCGGCGGGTTCTCGCGGTTGGCGTGCGCTGTCGGATCAGAATTTAAAAGCGAACTTGCTGATCAGCACGTTCTCGGTACCGGTCTGGTTGTCGACCACGCGACGCTGGCCCCACATGTATTCGAGGCCGATATCGATGAACGAAACCGGGCTCCAAATCACGTTGGCGTGCGCGGTCATCAGCTCCTTGTTCAGCGAACCGGCCTGTGCCGCCCCGACCAGTTGCGCCGGGATGTCGTGATGGTTGATGCCGTAGCTGATATTGCTGCGCAGATTATCCATCCACCAATGCTGATAGCTGACCTGGGCGCCCCACTCGGTGGTCGGCTTGACGATGACCCCGGTTCCTCCGGCTACTCCCGCCAGCGCCGGGGTGAAGTTGGACGCCAGCGAGAAGTTCCCGCTCTGGTTCAGGTAGCGGCCGAGCGCGTCACCGCCTTCGATATGAAAGGCGAAAGTATCCTTCGGGCTGAACCAGCCTGGCCTGATGCTCATCCCGATATGACCGCCGAAGCCGACGAACTGGCGGCTGACGAAGTGACCGTCATTGAAATCGAGACCGGGGCGCAGCACGCCGCTGATGTCGAAATGGCCCCATGGCTGCGGGATGTAGTAGGCCGCGGTCAGCTCGGGTGCGGTGGTCTTGGCCGGGTTGAGCGCCAGCCGGCCGGTGGTGAGCAATGCCGAGGTGCATGTCGGGGCAACCCCGGCCACCGCTGCCGAGCAGGTGGTGGTGACGGTCGGGATGACGCCCGCATCCGAGGCGAAATTACCGGCCGGCGTGGCGACATCGGTTTCCGGCGTTTCGGCCGACACCGAGAACGAGCCGCCCCACCAAGCCGGCATCGTGTAGCGGACCTGCGGCACGCGAACCACGCCCGGAGCGCCGACATCGCTGCCGAAGTCGAGGGTTTCGGAGTTGGCGTCGGGGTCGGAGAAGTTCGAGGTCGCCTGGCCGGCGAGCAACCCGCCCAATGTGCCGTAGGCATAGCGGATGCGCGGGGCCAGATTGTCGGAGACCGAGGTTGGGTCGGCGCCGCCGGGGGAGAACACGGTCGAACCGGCCCAGTCAAACTCCATCACCGTGCGGGCTTCGCCGAACGCCGTCGGGGTGCGGGTTTCGATATTCAGCTTCGACTCGCGCGGGCTTTGCCAGAAGATGCCGTTGCTGCGGGCACGGGCGGCTGTCCCCCGCAACGGAGCCGCGGCTACCTGGCCGTTATTGCCGACAGTGGTCGATTGCGGGCTGCTGTTCGGGTTGCCGCCCGACAGCCAATAATCGATGATCTCGGTGATCTGACCGCCGATGCGGATCGAGGTCTCGGTGCCGGGGATCAGGATCGAGCGCGGGAAGCTGCCGGCGGTGACCGGGGCGCCGGCGGCCTTGTTCTGATCCGCCCCCAGATAGGCGCCGGCGCCGGGTTGAAGGCCGACCGCGGCAAGCTGGTCGAGCCGCTCGGAGAGGAGCTGCTGGTTGACCTTGAGATCATCGGCGCGGGCGCCGGCGAGTCCGGTCAGCATCGCCAACGCCGCCGTGCTGCCGCCCAGCAACGCGATAGTGCCGATTTTACGCCCCTGCATCATTATCCCCCTCCCGAAAAGCAAACCGAAATGACGGCGGCCACGGCCTCGGTCTTCGCCGTCAGGCCCAACGGTCGGTTGGACGCACGAGAAAGTATCCGCCCAAGGCGCGAGCTGTCTTTCCCCTGGATCAATGCGAGGTAGCGTTGACTTGAGTAATTGCGAGGCGGTTTTGCTTTTGGCGATTGCCAAAAACTCTTGCTCTATATGAATGGCCATTCGATCGATCTTGCGCATGCGGGACAACTTTAGAGGGTGCTGCGCCCGGCGGAGCGCGCCCCTTGCCTTGAGCCCGTCGAGCGGGTCACTCTATGGCGGACCCGTCACCGCCAGAGGCGTCGCCCGTGGCCTTGAAAGACAAGATCTCGTTCGGCATGTCGCTGCCGCACCGCTCGCCCGACCCCATCGACATCGGCGCGGTCACCGCTGTCGCGCGGCGCGCCGAGGCGCTGGGGTTCCGCGATCTCTGGGTGACCGAGAACAGCCTCGACCATGTGATGTGCTTTGATCCGGTGGTGGTGCTGACCCACGCCGCCGCGGTCACCTCGACGATCTGGGTCGGCGCCTCGGTGGTGGTGCTGGCGGTGCACAGCCCGCTGATGGTCGCGCATCAATGGGCGACGCTCGATTACATCAGCGGCGGGCGGGCGATCCTCGGGGTCGGGCTCGGCCGCGATCACCATTACCGCCAGTTCGAGGTGCCGCATGAAGGCAAGGTCGCCCGCTTCCGCGAGGAGGTGGCGCTGATCAAGTCGTTGTGGACGCAGGAAAAGACCATTTTTCACGGCCGCTTCTACAATCTCGACGGCGAGACCATGTCGCCCAAGCCGGTGCAGCGGCCGCATCTGCCGCTGTGGATGGGGGTCGGCCATCCCGATGCGGTCCGCCGGACCGCAGAGCTGGCCGATGGCTGGATGGGCTCGGGCGGGTCGAGCATCAAGCAGTTCGGCGAGTCGGTGCCGATCCTCAAGGAGGCATTGGCGAAGCGCGGTCGCGACCCGGAGAATTTCCCGATCTCGAAACGCCTGTTCATGGCGGTCGACGAAAACCCGGCGGTGGCGCGGCGCGAGCTCAACCGCTGGTTTACGGATGTCTATCACAACCCGCCGGGCACCGACGCCTCGGGCATCCACGGCACGCCGGAACAGGTGCGCGCGCGGCTCGAAGAGGTCGTGGCGATGGGCGCCAATCACCTGCTGCTCAACCCCGTGTCGAACTATACCGAGCAGGTCGAGGCGATGGCGGAGATCGTCGGATTGAAATAACGGACGAATGTGGCCTCCATGCAACAGGATGTCGTCAAACAGCAGGTAGCTGCCCATTGGGGTCGGCGCGCGGCGCATTTCGACGAGGATTTCGGCCACAGCATCCGCACCCCGGCGGAGCGGGCGGCGTGGGATCGCGTCTTTGCCCTGGCGCTGGGCGGACGCTCCGGCGGGCTTGATGCACTCGATGTCGGCTGCGGGACCGGGTTTCTCAGCCTGGAGCTGGCGCGGCGCGATCATCGCGTCACCGCCATCGATTTCGCCCCGGCAATGCTCGCGCTGGCGCGGCGCAAGGCGATGGAATCCGGCGCCGACATCCGTTTCGAGGAGGCCGACGCAGAAGCCTTGCCGTTTCCGCCGCTATGCTTCGATCTCGTGATCACGCGCCATGTGCTGTGGACCTTGCCGCACCCGGAGGCGGCAATCGACGAATGGATCCGGGTGTTGCGGCCGGGCGGGCGGCTTGCGGTGATCGACGGGCATTCGCTGGTCGCGCCGGGCGAGGAACAGGCGGCGAGCGCGCGGCGCAGCGCCGAATACGCGCCGATCGGCGACCGGCTGCCATTTCTGATGGGCCGCCCGCAGGGCGAGATCGAAGCGCTGTTCCGCTCCCACGGCCTCGGCGATGTCGGCGGCGATCCGCTCGACGACGTCATCGCTGCGCAAAACCAGCGCGCGCTGGCGGAAGGCGAGGAATTGCGGCCGCGCCGGCGCTATGTCGTTTGGGGCGACAAGCCGGCCGCCGGCTGACCGTGACGCGCGGAGAGCTCGAAGCGCTGGTCGGTTCGCGCCGCCGCACCCTGGGCGAGGCGCATCCCGACACGTTGACCGCGATGCTCGACCTCGCCGAAGCGCTGTGGGCCGAGGGCCAGCTGATCCGCGCGCGCCAGCTCGAGGAGGCGGTGGTGGCGGGCCGGCGCGCGCTTTACGGCGACGCCCACCACGACACGCTGAAGGCGCTGGGCAAGCTGGCGACGACGATCGGCCAGCAGGGCAAGCTGCCCGAGACGCTGCGGCTGCAGCAGCAGGTCGTCGCCGGCATGCGCGCGCTTCACGGCGACGACGACCGCGAGACCTTGCGCGCCCTCAACAATCTGGCCGGCACCCTCGCCGCGCTGGGGGATACCGCAGCGGCCCGGTCGCTGCTTGACGACACGTTGGCGAATTTGACCCGGATTTTTGGCGAGGAAGACGGCGACAGCCTCTTCGCAATGGGCAACCTCGCCGCCCTCCTGTGGCAGGAAGGCGAGCGTGACGAGGCGTATTGGCTCCAGCATCAGGTGGTCGAAACCCGCCGCCGCATCGCCGGCGATGACGATCCGGCGACCCGCGACGCGCAGGCCGTGCTCGATGCGATGATGCGCGGAGCCGCCTGCTAGAGCCTTGTCTGTTTAGGCCGAATCGCATTATGTACCGCCTTGGCCGGGCTTGACTCGGCCATCCACGTCTTTTCCTCCGACATTCGCAAACGAAACGAAGACGTGGACCCGCGGGTCAAGCCTGCGGGAGGGGAACTGCTTTGAGGCTTCGAGCTAAATAGATCGTGCTCCCTAGCTCATGACCCGCGCCGCCAGAGCGCGGCGAAATCGGCGAGCTGGGCACGCTCGACATCGGAGACGGCCCAGAAGTTCATCCCCTCCTGAGACCAATGCGCGACGTTGTAGCCTTGCACCGCGGTGTCGCCCGCCCGATGCGGCACCGCGCCTCCCGCCGGCCAGATGAACAGGTCGATGACATGCTTGTCGCGCCGGTAGACCAGCGCCACCACCGGCCGCCCGTCGAGATAGTCCAGCCTCCCGCCCGCGAGCGGAAACCCTTCCGCCGCAAAATCCCTGACCGGAGGGGCAAAGTCGATGCGGCCGTCGAACCACGGCTTGACCGTATGCTGGTCGGTCGAGACGACATCCTCGAGATGGCCGGGCTGCAACGCGCGGATATGTCCGGCCACGACCTGATCGGCCAGGTCTGGCCGGCCCGGCAATACCACCAGGAAGGCGAGTGCCGCGGCGCAGGCCGCGCCAAGCCCGAACCCGACCGCGGGAGCGCGCAGCCACCGCCAGCGTCGCGGCACGGCCGCCGCCCGGCGCGGCGGCTCGTTCAGCTGCAGCCGTGCCAGGATCCGCGCGCGCACCGCCGCCGGCATCGGCGCCGGGCGTTCCTCGCGCACCAGCGCGCGAGCGTGCAGCAACTCGGTCCGCGCCGCCCGACAGATCGCGCAATCCGCGCGATGCGCTTCGAGCGCGGCGGCCTCGGCGGCGCCGAGCTCGCCGTCGATTTCCGCCTGGACCAGCAGGATTTTGTCGCAAGCGGGCACCGGAATGCCGGTCGGATCGCTGGTCGGATCGTTCATGACAGGCCCTCCGCCGCGGCGGCCTGAGCCAGCATCCGCCGCGCCCGCCACAACCGCGACATCACCGTTCCGATCGGGGTCTGCGTCGCCTCGGCGATCTCCTTGTAGGAAAATTCCTCGAACTCGCGCAGCACCAGCGTCTCGCGCAATTCAACCGGCAGCGCGGCGATCAACGCCCGCACCTGGCGACATTCGCCGGCGCGCAGCAGCGCCGTCTCGGGATCGTCCTCGGGGGCGGCAATATCGTCGTCGCCGAGCGGCACGGTCACGGCGCCGCGGTTCAGCGCGAGCGAGCCATAGGCGGCATTGCGTACGATCTGCAGCAGCCAGGCTCGCGGATTGACGCCCCTGAAGCTGGCGAAATAGCTGAGCGCACGCACCATCGCCTCCTGCACCAGATCTTCTGCCGCCTCCGCGTCGCGCACCAGCCAGCGCGCGAGCCGGTAGGCCGCGTCGAGATGCGGCAGCACGGTCCGCTCGAACGAGTCGTCACCGGATGAAGGTGGCACGTACCCTCACGAACCCAAATCTCCGCCGCCAGACTGCATGACCGCGTCGCGGCGGGGTTTATTCTCTGCGCGGAAAAATTTTCGGCGTCACGAATAAATCGCCGCGGCCGCCGGTCTCCATCGCCGACATCCATCTCGAGGAGCGGCAACCATGGAAACGCGGCGCGATCTGTTGAAATGCCTGGCCTGGACCGGAACGGGCATCTTGTGGACGGTGTCGGGCGGCATCCCGAAAGGCATCGGGTTCGGCGGGCCGGCG
>DASQGR010000178.1:0-2134 GCA_035632515.1 Allostellaceae bacterium
AAGATCGTCCAGAGCGTCCCCAATCTCGATGCCAAGTTCTATGCCGCGACGCAGGTGATCGACGAGGCCCGCCATGTCGAAGCCTACTCGCGGCTGCTCCATGACAAGTTCGAGTTGGCCTATCCGATCACCCATGGCCTCAAATCGCTGCTCGAAAACGGGCTGAGCGACAGCCGCTGGGACATGACCTATCTGACGATGCAGATCCTGATCGAGGGGCTGGCGTTGGCGGCCTTCCAGCGCCTCCGCGATCAATCCGGCAACCCGCTCGCCGCCGCGGTCAACGCTTATGTGATGCAGGACGAAGCGCGGCACGTCGCCTTCGGCCGGCTGGCGCTGCGCGACTACTATCCCCAGCTTACCGACGCCGAACGCGACGAGCGCGAGGAATTCGTCGTCGATGCCTGCTGGCACATGCGCGACCGCTTCAACCAGCTCGAAGTGTGGGAGCGGCTCGGCCTGCCGGTCGAGGAGTGCATCCGTTTCGTCGACGAATCCGAGCCGATGCGGATGTTCCGCAGCCGTATCTTCAGCCGCATCGTGCCGACCGTCAGGGATATCGGGCTGTGGGGCAAACGGGTGCAGGAGGCGTTTGCGGCAATGGGGGCGATGGAATTCGCCGACGTCGATGCCGCAGCACTCCTCGAAAACGACGCGCAGGTCGCCGACGAGTATGACGCCAAGACCCGCATGGGCGACATCGCCGCGGAGTAGCCGGCCTTCACGGGCCCCGAGGCGCGCGGCGGCGCAATTCCCTCGCGCCGCCTACTCGGCTAAGTTGACGGCGCTTCAGCCAAACCCGGAGGCCCGACATGCCCGCTTTCACCACGCGACCCGAGATTCGCGGCACGTTCGGGGTCGTGGCCTCGACCCACTGGCTGGCCTCGGCGGTGGCGATGGGGGTGCTGGAAAAAGGCGGCAACGCCTTCGACGCAGCGGCCGCAGCCGGGATGACCCTGCAGGTGGTCGAACCGCACCTCAACGGCCCGCTCGGCGAAGCGCCGATCCTGGTCTGGAGCGAAAAGAACCAGCGCTGCGACATGATCTGCGGGCAGGGGGTCGCGCCGGCGGCGGCAACGATCGACCGCTATCACCGGTTGGGCCTCAGCTTGGTGCCCGGCACCGGGTTGCTCGCGGCGACGGTGCCGGGCGCGTTCGACGGCTGGATGCGGCTGTTGCGCGACTACGGCACCCTGCCGCTCGCCGACGTCCTCGGGCCGGCGATTTCCTATGCCGAAAACGGGTATCCGCTCGCCTGGCGCATCCCGGTGACGATCGGCACCGTCGCCGAATTGTTCCGCCGCGCGTGGCCGACCTCTGCCGCGGTCTATCTTCCGAACGGCGAGCCGCCGGCGGCCGGCAGCTTGTTCCGCAACAAGGGGCTGGCGGCGACCTACAAGCGCGTCCTCGCCGAGGCGGCGGCAGCCGGCGGCAACCGCGAGCGCCAGATCGACCACGCCCGCGATGCCTGGTACCGCGGCTTTGTCGCCGAGGCGATCGATAGGTTCTGCCGCACCGAAAAGGTGCTCGATTCCTCGGGCCGGCGGCATTCCGGGCTGCTGACCGCTGACGACATGGCCTGCTGGCAGGCGCCGGTCGAGGCGCCGCTGACCTACGATTACAAGGGCTACACCGTGGTCAAGGGCGGGGCGTGGAGCCAGGGGCCGGTGCTGTTGCAGCAGCTGGCCCTGCTACAAGGCTTCGATCTCGACGACACCGATCCGACGGGCGCGGACTTCGTCCATGTCGTCACCGAATGCGCCAAGCTCGCTTACGCCGACCGCGAGGCGTGGTACGGGGATCCCGATTTTGTCGACGTGCCGATGCCGACGCTGCTCGGCGCCGCCTATAACGATGCGCGCCGCCAGCTCGTCGATGAGCGCGCTTCGATCGAATTGCGCCCGGGCAGCCCCGACGGGCGCGCGCCGCGTTTTCTCGTCGGCGGCGAGGAGCTGTCGCCGCTGGCCGCCGGGATCGGCGAACCGACGGTCGGCGCGCTTGCCGTCGGGATCGGCGAGCCGACGACGAGCCCGATGGGCGCGGTCGCCGGCGATACCTGCCACGTCGACGTCATCGATCGCTGGGGCAACATGGTCTCGGCGACGCCGAGCGGGGGCTGGTTGCAATCGTCCCC
>DASQGR010000179.1:0-8649 GCA_035632515.1 Allostellaceae bacterium
TGATCCCGTTCGACATGGGCGGCACCAGCACCGATATCTGCCTGGTCGTCGACGGCCAGGCGACGCTGGTCATGGACCGCAAGGTCGGCGGCCACCGCATCGCCCTCAACAGCCTCGACATCGCCAGCATCGGCGCCGGCGGCGGCTCGATCGCCCATGTCGACGCCGGCGGCATCCTGCATGTCGGTCCGCAGAGCGCCGGCGCGGCGCCCGGGCCCGCCTGCTACGGCCAGGGCGGCACCGCGGCGACCGTGACCGATGCCAATCTGGTGCTCGGCTATCTCGACCCCGAGCGGTTTCTCGGCGGCGAACGCCGGCTTGACAAGGCCGCCGCCACGGCCGCGATCGACCGCATCGCCGCGACGCTCGGCATCGAGCGGATGGAAGCGGCGCACGGCATCCACCGCATCGTCAACACCAACATGGCCGAGGGGGTGCGGCTGGTTTCGGTGCGGCGCGGCGTCGACCCGCGGCGCTTTGCGCTGTTCGCCTTTGGCGGCGCCGCCGGACTGCACGCGACCGACATTGCCCGCCAGCTCGGCCTCGGCCGGGTTATCGTGCCGCGGGTGGCGGCAGTGCTGTCGGCCTGGGGCATGCTGGCGACCGATCTGCGCTTCGAAGTCACGCGCAGCCATGTCGGCGACACCAGCGCGCTCGACGGCGGCACGGTCAAGCGGCTTTTCGAGGAGATGGAGGCCGAGGGCCTCACCCGGCTGCGCGGTTCGTTCGCCGGCCCGGTGCGCAGCAGCCGCGCGGTCGACATGCGCTATGGCGAGCAGGTTTTCGAGATCACCGTGCCGCTCGACGAGGGCCCCCAGGGGGTCGACTGGTCCGCGGCCGACCCGCTGCCGCAGATCGTCGAGCGCTTTCACCGCCGGCACGAGGCGCTCTACACCTATGCGATGCCGGACCAGGAAAGCGTGCTGGTTAACGCCCGCGTCACCGTGGCCGGCATCCTCGAGGAATTGCCGCAGGAGCCGAGCCTGCCCGCCGCCGCGCCGGCGCCGCCGACGGCAAGTCGCTCGATCTATGTCGGCCGCGATCTCGCGACGGTGCCGGTCTACGGCTTCGATGCGCTGGCCCCCGCCCAGACCATCACCGGACCGGCCATCGTCGAGTCGGCGATGACCACGGTGCTGCTCCGCCCCGGCGATCGCGTCACCGTGACCGGGCAGGGATGGTTGGATATAGAAATCAACTGATTATTCGGCGGACGGTGTCCATTCGGCTTTTGGTCATTCCTCTTTTCAAAATGCCTTTTGCAATTTATTAACCATACGTGTTCGTGGGTTAAGGGCGGCTCGAGCGGAGGTTGTATGCTGAGCGGCATTGGCGGTTCGGCGGCCCTGGCCCGGTTGCGACGAGGACGTATCCAGCAATGGTCCGGATCCTAGGTACTTGCGCCGCCTTGGTGCTGATTATCGCGCTCGCCTTTCCGTTCGCGAAGGAAGCCTATCAGCGTTACGAGATTGCGAAGCGGCTCGACCCGCTGATGGATGAGCGCGACCGCGCCGCCTTCCGCTCGTGGAGCGGCGACGCTGCATCGTTCGGCCGGTCCCTTTACGAACGCTGCGAGGTGGTTAACGGCCGCGACGCTCCGGCCTGCGATGCGCTGAAATCGGCAATCCACTAGCCCCGCGCTGCATCGTCCAGCGCCGCCATCACCTTGAGCGCGTCGCGCAGCGCCCCCGGATCGTGCGTGCGGATGTAATCCGCGCCACGGGCCGCGGCATAAAGCTCGGCAGCCAGTGTCGCCGCCCCGAGCTCGCCCGGCCCCTGCCGTCCGGTGACCGCGGCGAGAAACGATTTGCGCGATACCGAGATCATCACCGGCAAGCCGAAGCCGCGCTTCAGCCGCTCGATCCCGGTCAGCGCCCGCAAAGACGCCCGGGGGTCGCTGCTGAGAAAGAACCCCATTCCGGGATCGAGGATCAGCCGCCCGCGGGCGATGCCGGCCGCCTCTAGCGCAGCGATTCGGGCCGTGAAAAACGCCTCGATTCGCGGCCAGATATCAACCGCCGGCACCGGCAATCGCTGCGCCCGCCCACGCCCCTGCACCGCGTGCATGACGACGAGCCGGCAATTCGAGGCGGCGAGATCGGGATACACGGCAGGATCGTCAAACCCCTGGATATCGTTGAGAAAATCGACCCCTTGCCGGATCGCAAAACGCTGCGCCTCCGGCGCAAAGCTGTCGACCGAAACGGCGATCCGATCGCGCTGCAGCGCGGCGATCGCGGGTGCGAGTCGGCGGATTTCCTCGTCGACCGGAACGGGCTTTGCCGCGATGTTGCTGGCGGCGGCGCCGAGATCGATCGCGTCGGCGCCCGCCGCCGCCAGCCGGCGCGCCTGCTCGATCGCGATCGCCGGATCGAGATGCCGCCCGCCATCCGAAAACGAGTCCTCGGTGATGTTGAGGATCCCAAACAGCCGAGGCGCGGTCATCCAGGGCGGGAGCGCTCGAGGATCGCCCCGACTCCTTCGGCGTCGGCGAACACGTCGAGCTTTTCGACCGTGACCCGGACGTGCCGGACCCGCAGGTCGGTGAAACAGGCAACGGCGACGCGCTCGGCAAAACCCTCGCAAAGATCGATATGCCCGCTGGCGGCGATACCGCGGATCGCGGCGACGATCTTCTCGTAATTGATCACCCGGCGGCGGTTGTCGCCGGGAAACTCGACATCGTCCGCCGCGGTCAACTCGACCGAGATGCGCACCCGCTGCTTGCGCCCCTGCTCTTCCGGCTCGATACCGATATCGCACATGACGACAAGGCCGCGGACGATAACCGTGTAGCGATCGGCAACAAAGGCGGGCGTCGTGTTCATCACCGGCACCATGCCCGAGCCGGCCTATCCACCGCAACCGATCAAACCGCCGCGGAAGCGTCGCCTGGATTGCCGCAGCGTGGCGCTCATCGATCGTCGCACCCAAGGGACAGCGCTTCGCGCCTCGCCCTCGCCGCTGGCGGGGACAGGGACAATGTCAGCGCTTCAGCAGCGAGGGATCGCGCAGCGACAGGTCCTGGCCCGGCACCGGGGCGGCGAGCGCCTCGGCGAAGCTCGGCTTGCCGTTCCATTCCGCTTTCGGGCGGGCCGTCCCGTCGCTACCGATCTGGTCGATGCCCCAGTAGATCTCAAGCCGGTGATTGTCGGGATCGCGGAACTCGACCGCGATCTGGCAGCCGGCGCGACGGCGCCCCTCGAAATCGATCGGCACCTGGTGGCGGCGCAGATGGTCGCGGGCGCGGATCACATCATCGAGGCTGGGGACCTCGAAGGCGATGTGGTTGAGCTCGACATTCGGCGCCGGCGCGGTCGCCGAGCCGACCAAGGCGATGCCGTGATGATCGGCGTTGCAGCGCATAAAAACCATGCCGCCCGGCACCATCTCGTCAGGATAAACGTCGGAGATCTGGAACCCGAGAATCCGGGTGTAGAACTCGGCCGATTTGGCGACGTCGCGCACATTGATGACAATATGGCCGATCTTGCCGATTTGAAACGGCAGGCCGGGCGGCCGGCGGAGGGCCCTGACGCGGTCGGCATCGAACATCTTCGGCTTCTCCCGTAGGGCGCTGGCCTATTGCGGCGCGGCGCCGGCCGCCGCGATCCGGTCAAGCTTTGTCGCCATGATGAAATCGTTTTCGTGCAGACCCTTGATCTTCTTGGTGCGCAGCGACACCGTCGCAAAGCCCCAGCCGAAGCCGATATCGGGATGGTGCTGCTCGGCCTCGGCGAGCGACGCGGCCCGCTCGACAAAGCCGAACGCCTCGCGGAAGTTCTTAAAGCGATAGGTCCGCTCGATTCGCGTCCCCTCGTCGACGAGGGACCAGTCCGGAGCCTGCTGGCGGTACCGCTCGGCCTCGTCGCGGCTGAGCGGCGGAACCCCGCCGCGGCACGGCGTACAGCTCTTTTCCGCAAGGTTCGAGGCCATCGCAACCACCTGTCTTGTTGGACGCGAACACCGCAACAGTGCCACATTATGGGTGTTTTTTGATAACGCTATGCCGATGAACTTGTTGCGTCTCCTTGTTGGGCTTTGCATCGCCGCCGCGGTGGCCGCGCCGGGCGCAGCCGCGCCGCCGCCGGAGCATTGGCAGGCAGTGCTCGTCGCCGGCGACACCGCGCAGCCGGTCTTCGACAATGCCGTCCGCGCGGTCGAGATGTGGCTGGCGGAGCACGGCGTCGCCGCATCCGACATCCATCGCCTCAATGCCAGCGCCCGCCCGCGCGATCCGACCAGCGAGCCGGCGACCCTGTCGCAAATCCTCGGCCGCATCGCCGGATTGCACAGCCTGCCCGGCGACGGCTGCTTTGTCTTCGTCACCTCGCATGGGGGACGGGGCCAGGGCATCTATCTGTCGCGCGAGGACGAATTTCTGCGGCCCTCGGAGCTGGCCCGCGCCCTTGCCGTCGGCTGCGCCGCCGTGCCGACGGTGGTGGTCGTCTCCGGCTGCTACAGCGGCTCGTTCGCCCAGGGCGCGATGACGGCGCCGAACCGCATCGTGCTGACCGCGGCGCGTTTGGACCGCCCGTCCTTTGGCTGCGCCGCCGAGCGGACCTATACGGTGTTTGACGCCTGCCTGCTCGGCAGCCTGCCGCATGCGACGACCTGGCAGAACGTATTCGGCGAGACCAAAGGCTGCGTTCAACGGCGCGAGCACCAGCTCGGCGCGTTGCCGTCCGTGCCGCAGGCCTGGTTCGGCGCCGCCGTGCGCAAGCTCCGCTTGCAGTTCTAGCCCGTGCCCCGCGCCGTCTTGGCGGCGCTGCTGGCGCCGCTGCTGCTCAGCCGGCCGGCACACGGCGAAAGGCTCGACGACGCCTGGGCCGGCATCTCCTGGGGCGAGGCGGCGGCGTCGGTTGCCCGCCACCTCGGCAATCGCGCCACGGTGCTGCCGCAGCCGATCGATTTCGGCGACAGCTATGTCCCGGTGGTGTTGCGAAATTTCCCGGTCGGCGGGGTCCCGCTGATCGTCTACTACCAGATGGACAAAACGACGCGAGGGCTGAAGCGAATCCAGCTCGAACGCCCGCGGCACGGCGTGACCCCCACGGCCTTTCGCGGCGTTCTCGACGGGCTCGAAGCGAATTACGGAACGCCCGATCTGATGTGCGGGATTCGCCCCGGCCCCGCGAGCGGGTACCAAGCCGCGGCCGAGCGCATCTGGAGCCGCGGCGGCGTGGTGATCCGGGCCATTTTTCGCGACACCACGCTCGAAGCGCTCGACGGCTGCCTGATCGCCGGTTCGTGCGGCCTCACCGCTCAGCTCCTGCTGCGGGTCAGCCCGCCGCAGCTGGACAAAGCCGGGTGCGACCCGCCTGGGAACCCAACTCCAGCCGACGCGCCGAACCCGCCCCGCGGCTGAACGCCGCGGGGTCGGGCCTATCGGCAACCCTTACTTCATCAACTGCGCGCGAATCTCGCCGCCCTTGTTGGCGTCGGTGTGGACGTTGACGTAGCACTTGCCGGCGGTCAGGTCGGCGACCTGCGCATCGGTCAAGGTAGCCGATCCGGTGATCGGGCTGGCCACCTTGTCGAACTTGACGGCCACGCCGGAATTCGCCCCGGCCGCGGCGCCGCAATGAATATGCGCTGCCGTCGCCGGGCCGCTGAGCCCGGTATAGGTCACGTTGTAGGAAATCTCCTTCGTCGCGGCGTCGAAATTCACCGATGCGCTGCCGCTGCCCGCGCTCTTGACCGGCGGAACCTCGGCCGCCGCGCTGAGCGTGCCCTTGTAGGTAACCACGGCCGCGTTCCCGTAACCCCAGGCAAGCGTCGTTGCGACAACCGCGACGGTGGCGAGCATGATCGTCTTGCGCATTGAAATCTCCCGTTTATGAGCCGACGACGACAAGCTAGCCAATTGACCCGACGACAAGAAGCCGAAAATCCAGAGCGACCGATCGCCGCGGTTCACACCCTCGTTACCGGCGCGCGCGCAGCGCCATCGCCCGGCCCAACCGTTTCCCTTATGCTGTCGGTCACGTCATGGTATCCGACAATAGAGCGGTGATGAACGAATCTTCCCCCCCGACCCGGCAAGCCGCCGGGGCGGGGCCATCCGCTCGAATCTCGGCCTACGGAGCGATGACGCTCACCGCGGTCGCGGCGCTCACCGTGCTGCGGCTGGCGTGGCTGGCGGTCACGTCGGCCAATCTCTACCCCGACGAGGCGCAGTACTGGTTCTGGGCGCAGCATCTGGCGTTTGGCTATTACTCGAAGCCGCCGCTGGTCGCCTGGCTGATCGCGTTGACCACCGGGCTGTTCGGCGACAGCGAGTTCGCGATCCGCCTGTCGGCGCCGCTGCTGCATGCCGGGGCGGCAGGTTTTGTCTATGGCATCGCCGCGCGGCTTTACGACCGCCGCGTCGGGTTCTGGGCCGCGCTCGCTTACGCGACCCTGCCCGGCGTCTCGCTGTCGTCATTCCTGATCTCCACCGATGCGGTGCTGGTGCCGTGCTGGGCGGCGGCGCTCTACGCCTTTATCCGGGCCCGCCACCACGGCGAAACGCGTTGGTGGGTCGCGACCGGGATCGCGGTCGGGCTGGGCCTGCTCGCCAAATATGCGATGGCCTATTGGCTGATCTCGGCGTTCCTCGTGGTCGTGCTGCTGCGCGACGAACGCCGCCATCTGCGCGGCTTGCTGCTGGCGGTCGCGGTGGCGGCGGTTTTCTACCTGCCGAACTTGTGGTGGAACTGGAGCCACGGCTTTGCCAGCTACCTGCATGTCCGCGACAATGCCGAATTGAAGGGACCGCTGTTCCACCCGCTGGCGCTGGTCGAATTCCTCGTATCGCAATTCGCCGTATTCGGCCCGATCCTGTGCGCCTGGCTGGTCGCGCTGTGCCTGCGGCCGGGCCGCCTCGGCGCCGCAAACGCGCGCCTCCTCGCCGCATTTGCCCTGCCGACCCTGCTGATGGTGACCGTGGTGAGCCTCCTGTCGCGCGCCCAGCCCAACTGGGCGGCGCCGGCCTATGTCTCGGCGGTGATATTGGTGGTAGGCACGATGCTGGCGCAGAACTGGCGCCGGATCCTGGCGTTTTCGATCGCCCTGAACCTGGCCGCGGTCGCCGGCGTTTTTGTCATGAGCGAAGGGATCGCCGTCGCCGGGATCGCCGTGCCCGCGAAATATGATCCCCTGCACCGCCTGCGCGGCTGGCGCCCGCTCGGCGAGACCGTGGGCAAGGTGCTTGCGGCGCATCCCGGGCTGCTGCTGATGGCCGACGACCGCGAGCTGCTGGCGGCGCTGATCTACTACGTCCGGCCGCATCCGTTCGGCGCGGTCGAATGGAACGTGATCCCCGGCATCACCGACCAGTGGCGGCTCAAGAACAACCTCAAATACCATCGCGGCGAGGATTTCCTCGCGGTCACCGAGCATGGGCTCACCGAGCAGATGCGCCCGCAATTCGACACGCTGACCCCGCTGCAGACGATCGACACCGCATCCGGCCCCGGCGGCGGCCAGCGCTACACGCTCTACATTGCGCGCGGCTACCGCGGCGACCAGCCCGGCGGCTGAGAGCCGTGCCGATCCTCGCCCGCCTGGCCTCGCTCTACGAGAGCCGCGGCATCGGCATCGCCACCGGCCTCAACCCGAGTCATTTCGGCGATTTTCCGCACGCGCCCTTCACCTGGTTCATCAAATCGGGCAAGAGCCTGACCGATGGGCTCGGCATCGCTCTGCAGGAAATCTATTTTATCGAGTGCCTGTTCGCCCGGTTCCACCCGCGCTCGGTCTTCGCGATCGGCAATTCGCTGGGCTGGAGCACGCTGGCGCTGGCCCTGGCCAACCCGACGGGAACGGTGCTGGCGATCGATGCCGGGCTCGACCGCCATGCCCGGGACGGGATCCGCTTCACCAACCTTGTGGCCGAGAAAGAAGGCCTGAAGGTGCGCGCCGTCGCCGGGCGCTCGCCCGAGGATGTGCCGCGCGTCCTGAAGGAGGCGGCGATGCCGCCGGTGGAGTTCGCCTTTATCGACGGCTATCACTCGGTTGCCCAAGTCCAACTGGACTTCGACGCGGTGCATGCGGCGGCCGCGCCCGGATGCGTCTATCTGTTTCATGATGTCGCGAATTTCGCATTGAGCCCGGGAATCGAACGGCTCGCGCGCGAAAACGGTTTGGAGTGGCGCCTGCTGCTCGGCACCAGTTCCGGCATGGCGATCGTCTACGACCCGGCCCGGCGGCCCGAGGCGCTCGACGACATCGCCCCGTTTGCCGCGGCGCCGGACGCGGTGCAGGTCATCCGCGACGCCGCCTGGAGGTACCGTCATCGCCACCTTGCGCGCTGGCGCCGCAGTCTGGACAAACGGCTCGGCCGCGCCAGTCCGCCGGCACCGCTGTTCGACGATGAAAGATGACCCCTGACGGCTCGGCCGATCTGCCCCGGCTGCTGAAACGGCTGTACCGTTTTCGCCGCGAGGCGCAAACGTCGCCGCGGCACACGCTGTCCCACCTGCTGCGGCCTCGCCGCAAGGCCGCGCTCGTCGCCGCGCTGCGCCGCGATTGGCGCGGCGGCTATGCCCTCACCGACCGGGGCGAGCTTGCCTATGTGCCGGCGCCGCTCGAAGCGCGCGGCGAGCACCTGCTGTTTTACGGCTTCGACATGCCGCCGCCGGTACGCGCCTTTTCCCCGGCTGCCGG
>DASQGR010000180.1:0-7957 GCA_035632515.1 Allostellaceae bacterium
ACATTCTCGCGCCACCTCGGTCAGCAGCTTGATCTGCGGGTGGTAGAGCCACGCCTCGAAGGTCAGGTCATGCGCCGGCAGCCGCCTGAGCCCGCTGCGGAAATTGGGGTCATCAATCAGCCCTGCCGGCGGCACATAGGACGAGGCGCCGATGATCGCCGGGTCGTGTGCGGCGATCTGCCGGATGCCGCGGAACCGTCCGCCGGCCGCGGCGATCTGTCCTTCCAGCACCGCATCGACGGTCGGCAGCCGCAAATCGGCAAAGCTGACGATGCCGACGCAGATCCTGGTTTTGCCGCCGCGGCGGTCGCCCTCCTCGGCGATGGCGCGGACGAACTCGCTTTCGCCGATCGGCCGCATCTCCTCGGGGCCGCTCTTGCGATAGCCGGAGCCGCATTGGATGAACACGGTGGCGACGACGTTGTGCCCCGACCCGACATCGGCGAGCAGCTCGTCGAGCAGATAGCGGCTGCCGGGATGGTCCCACAGATGATGGTGCGGATCGACGATCGGCAGATCGGGTTCGAGAATTTCCTCGGCCAGCTTGCCAAGCCAGGCGGGATTGGGCAGCGGGCGATCATAGGCGCGAGCTTCGACGGGCATGGCTCTCTCCCTGGCGGTGGCGCGCCGATTTGACAGCGCGGAATGCTGGCGGCACCGTTCCGCAATTCCGCCGCGAAATCAATCAGCCGCAGGAGCACCCCGCCATGTCCGACCCGTATGCCCGCTACACGCGCCTCAAATTCGACCGGCCGCACCCGAAAGTTTTGCGGGTGACGATGGATAACGGGCGGATGAATACCGCCGACGAGGCGATGCATGCAGAGCTCGCCGACATCTGGCGCGATATCGACCGGGACGACAGCGTCCACGTCGCGATTTTGACCGGGGCCGGCAAGGTGTTTTCCGCCGGCGGCGACTTCAACATGATCCGCAGCGCCACCGAGGATTTCAACGCCCGCGCCCGCCAATGGAAAGAGGCGCGCGAGATGGTTTACAGCGTGATCAACTGCAACAAGCCGGTGGTCAGCGCGATGCGCGGGGTCGCGGTCGGCGCGGGCCTCGTTTGCGGCATCCTCGCCGATGTGTCGATCGCGACCAAGGATTGCCGCATTATCGACGGGCACACCCGGCTCGGGGTCGCCGCCGGCGACCATGCTGCGATCGTCTGGCCGCTGCTGTGCGGCCTTGCCAAGGCGAAATATTACCTGTTGACCTGCGATCAGCTTCTCGGCGACGAAGCCGAGCGTATTGGCTTGATTACATTTGCCGTCGACGACGATCAGCTCGAAACGAAATCGATCGAGGTCGCGACCCGGCTCGCCGAAGGGGCGCAAAGTGCGATCCGCTGGACCAAGAACTCGCTCAACAACTGGCTGCGCGCGATGGGCCCGACATTCGACGCCTCTCTGGCGCTGGAGTTCTTCGGCTTCGGCGGGCCGGACGTAAAGGAAGGCCTGGCCTCGCACCTCGAAAAGCGCAAGCCCAACTTCCCGCCCGCCCCGCCGATTTGAGGCGCCGCGGACCGGGATCGGTTGACCCGCCGGGCGGACCGGCGGAACCTGCCGACAAGCACCTATGGAGGAAGGCCATGAAAGTCGGGATGGCGCTCAACATGCTGTGTCAGGCGGGGCGGTCGGACGCCTCGGTCGTCGGCGAGCATCTGGCGATGGGTGACCTGGCCGAGCCGCTGGGCTTCGACTCGCTGTTTGCGCTGGAGCATCATTTCACCGGCTACGCGATGTCGCCGGCGCCGACCCAGATGCTTTCCTACTACGCCGGCCGGACCAGGCGGATCAGCCTCGGCACCGCGGTCATCGTGCTGCCGTGGCACGATCCGGTGCGCGTCGCCGAGCAGATTGCGCTACTCGACATCATGTGCGGCGGACGCTGCCTGTTCGGTTTTGGCCGCGGCGCGGCGAGCGTCGAGTACGAGGGCTTCCGCATCCCGATGGGCGAAGCGCGCCCGCGCTTTGTCGAGGCGGCGAACATCATCGTCAAGGCGCTCGCCAACGACAGCTTCGAGCATCAGGGCGAGTTCTTCCAGATCCCGCGCACCGCGATCCGCCCGCGCCCGATCTCCCATCCGGAGCGGCGGTTCTATGCCTCGGCGGTCAGCCCGGAATCGGGGGAGATCATGGCCAAGCTCGGCTTCGGCATCCTGATGGTGATGCAGAACGAATGGGCCAAGGCCTCGGACGACATCGCCACCTACCGCCGGATCGCCACCGAAGCCGGGCATACGCCGCGCCCGCCGGTCATCCTCACCAATGTCTGCTGCGCCGAAAGCCGCAGCGAAGCGCACGAGCGGGCGGTCAAGTATCTCGGCCAGAAATGGCAGTCGATCGACGACCACTACCATTTCTCGGACGGGCACCTGTCGACCGTCAAAGGTTACGAGAGCTACGGCAAGATGGCGCGCACCTACGCCAAGATCAACGAAAGCGCCGAGGCCAAATCCAAGGCAACCGATTTTTATGTCAGCATCCAGATCGTCGGCACCCCCGACGATTGCCTGCAGAAAATCGCCGAGTTGCAGCGCCTCACCGGGCTTGATCACCTCGTCACCGAGTTTTCGTTCGGCGCGATGCCGCACGAGGAAGCCGAGGTCAACATGCGCCTGTTCGCCGACCGGGTGATGCCGGTGCTGCAACGCGACCCGGCCTTCGCCGCCCCGCGGATGGCGGATGTCGCACCCGTCCCGGCTACGGGCGAGAAGGAGCGGCTGTTCGCGCCGGCTTAAAGGGCGCGTTTTTACAGCGGGTTGGGGCCGACGACTTCCCAGCGGTAGCGTTCGAAGAGTTTGCTGCGCTCGCCGTCGTTGACTGGCCGTCGGTCCGAGAGCGCCTCGACGAGGCCGCCGGCGGCGGCCGGCGTATAGAGAAACAGGACGCGGCCGGTTTCGCTGCCGGTGTTCTTCCAGGCGTGCGGAATGTTGCGCGGCATGAATGCGCAGGTGCCGGGCCCGCCGACCGTCACCTCGTCGCCGATCTTGAAGGTGAACTCGCCGGCGAGCACCCAGGCGACCTCGTCGCTGTCGCGATGCAAATGGTAGAGGCTCGGGGTGCCCGGCGGCAGAGTTTCCTCGAATAGCATGATGCTTTCATTGGTCTCGCGACCGAGAAGCTTCAACGCGAAGGAGCGGCCGGGGGTCGGCGAGGCAAAATGCCTCCCGCCCGCCGCAGGTACGACAAAGCCTTTGGTTGCGGTCATGTCTGCCTCCCTTCCTGCGCACAATTCGCCCTTAGCCAAACGCCTGCTTGAACGCGGCCCACACCGCACGCTGGGCGTTCAGCGCGTCGTCGACCGCCGGGACCATGCCGAAGAAGGCGTGGATCATCCCGGCATATTCGCGGTACTCGACCGGCACCCCGGCGTCGCGCAGCGCCTCGGCATAAGCCTGCCCCTCGTCATGCAGCACGTCGTATTCGGCGGTGATGACGATCGCCGGCGCAACGCCCGCCAGATCGGCCTTGATCGGCGAGGCGCGCCAATCCTCGGCATCGGCGGCCGAGCGCAGATAGTGGTCCCGGAACCACCGCATTGCCCCCGCGGTGAGGATGCCGCAACCGATCGCGTATTTCCGGTAGCTCTCGCTGCCCATCCGGTAGTCGGCGACCGGGTAGACCAGCGATTGCAGCCGCAATTTCGGCCCGCCCCTGTCGCGGGCGATCAGCGCCACCACCGCAGCCAAATTCGCCCCGGCGCTGTCGCCGTGCACCCCGAGCCGGTCCGGGTCGGCGCCGAGGCTCGCGGCATTGGCATGCACCCATTCCAGCGCCGCCAATGAATCCTCTACCGCGGCCGGAAAGCGGTGCTCCGGCCCCATCCCGTAGTCGACCGAGACGACAATCGCCTCGGCGCCACCGCACAGGTTGCGGGCGACGAGGTCATGCGTATCGAGGCTGCCGATGACATGCCCGCCGCCGTGGTAATAGACGATCGCCGCCAAGGGCTTTTCACGAGTGCCGCTCGCGTTCGGCCGATAGATCCGCACCGGAATCTCGCCAGCCGCGCCGGGGATCGTGCGGTTCTCGACCCGCGCGACCGGCAGCGGCTCGGCCTTGCGCGAGGCGGCGGTCGCTTCCATCTGCGCCCGCGCCTCTTCCGGGGTCATGTCCTCGATCGCACGCAGGTTGAGTTCGGCGATGGTCTTGAGAACCTGCTGGATCTGCGGATGTAAATTCGGCATCGGCTCCCCCCACAAACTTGGCGTGCAATATCGGCGCTGGAGATCCAACAGTTTGCCTTCGACCTTGCGAAGTTGATAGAGGTTGCAGGAACCGGGAGGAAGGCATGAGCGAGGCCAACGGCAACGCCGCCGATTACTTCATCACCCGCCATCTGCGCGAAGGACGCGGCGACCGCATCGCCTTCGCCGACCCGTGGCGCAGCCTGACCTATGCCGAGCTCGACGCCGCCTCGGCGCGCTTCGCCGCCGGGCTCGGTCGGGCCGGGATCGAACGCGAGCGCCGCATCGCGCTGGTCATGCTCGACACGATCGACTTTCCGATCGCCTTCTGGGGCGCGCTGCGCGCCGGGGTGATCCCGGTGCCGATCAACACGCTGCTGCCGCCCGACATCACCGGGTACATCCTGCAGGACAGCCGCGCGGCGGCGCTATTCGTGTCGGCGCCGCTGCTGCAGGCGCTAAGGCCGGCCGCGCGGCGGATCGGCCGCGTCGTCGTCAGCAACCCGGATGGCAAGAGCGGCGGTTTTGCCGATTTCCTCGCCGGCGCCAGTCCCGCCGCGATGGTCGAATGCTCGCCCGACGAGGTTGCCTTCTGGCTCTACTCCTCGGGCTCGACCGGTGCGCCGAAGGGCGTGCGCCATGTCCACTCGAGCCTGCAGGTCACCGCCGACACCTATGCCGCCGAGGTGCTGCGGCTGACCCCGGACGACGTGGTGTTCTCCGCCGCCAAGCTGTTCTTCGCCTACGGGCTCGGCAATTCGATGACGTTTCCGATGGCGGTCGGGGCGTCTTCCGTGCTGCTGCCCGACCGGCCGACCCCGGATGCGGTGCTGAGTGTGATGCGCCGGCACCGCCCGACCTTGTTCGCCGGGGTGCCGACGCTCTACGCGGCGCTGCTGGCGCATCCCGAACTGGGGCGGGGCGCCGGCTCCGACCGGCTGCGCACCTGCATCTCGGCCGGCGAGCCGCTGCCCGAGCATGTCGGGCTGCGCTGGCGCGACAAGGTCGGCAGCGACATCCTCGATGGGCTCGGCTCGACCGAGATGCTGCACATCTTTCTGTCGAACCGGTCGGGCGATATCCGCTACGGCAGCACGGGCAAGGCGGTCGCGGGCTACGAGCTGCGCATCCTCGACGACGACGGCAACGCGGTCGCCGACGGCGAGGCCGGCGAGCTGGTGGTGCGCGGCCCCAGCGCCGCCGACGGCTATTGGAACCAGCGCGACAAGTCGCGCCGCACCTTTCGTGGCGAGTGGACCCACACGGGCGATACCTATATCCGCGATACCCAGGGTTATTACCGCTATTGCGGACGCAAGGACGACATGCTGAAGGTCGGCGGCATCTGGGTCTCGCCGTTCGAGGTCGAGGAGGCACTGATCGCCCACCCCGCGGTGCTGGAGGCCGCGGTCGTCGGCCACCCCGACGGCGACGGCCTCATCAAGCCCAAGGCGTTCGTGGTGCTGCAACAGGCGGCGCAGGCCGAGGATCGCGCGGCCCTGTGCGAGACCCTGCAGATTGTGGTCAAGGAGCGCATCGGCGTGTGGAAATACCCGCGCTGGATCGAGTTCGCCGATGTGTTGCCGAAGACGGCGACCGGAAAGATCCAGCGGTATAAATTGCGGGAAGGAGAATGAGCCGCATGGCCGCCCTTGCCTCATTTGTCATGCGCGGACGTATTCCGGGCATCCACGTGGGGGGCCGGGACGAGCCCGGCGATAACGGATGACCATGATCATCGACTTCCGCACCGACCCCTCGCGCTATCGCCATTGGCGGCTTGCGGTGGACGGCACGATCGCCACCTTGACGCTCGATGTCGATCCGGCGGGCGGGCTCTTTCCCGGTACGGAATTAAAGCTCAATTCCTACGATCTCGGCGTCGATATCGAGCTCGCCGATGCCGTGCAACGGGTGCGCTTCGAGCATCCGGAGGTGCGGGCGGTGGTGATCCGCTCGGGCAAAGCCAACGTGTTTTGCGCCGGTGCCAATATCGGCGCGCTCGCCAAGGCAACGCACGCGCACAAGGTCAATTTCTGCAAATTCACCAACGAGACGCGCCTGGCGATCGAGGATGCGTCGGCGAATTCCGCACAGCGCTATCTCGCCGCCGTCAGTGGCACCGCCGCCGGCGGCGGCTATGAGCTGGCGGCGGCGTGCGACTGGATCACGCTGGTCGACGATCGCCGCTCGGCGGTAGCGCTGCCCGAATTGCCGCTGCTGGCGGTGTTGCCCGGCACCGGCGGCCTTACCCGGCTTACCGACAAGCGCAAGGTGCGGCGCGACCGCGCCGATCTGTTCTGCACCACCGAGGAAGGCGTGCGCGGCAAGCGGGCGCTCGACTGGCGGCTGGTTGACGAGATCGCGCCGCCCTCCGCCTGGGATCGACGCATCGCCGAGCGCGCCGCGGCGCTGGCCGCGACTTCCGACCGGCCAACCGACGCCAAAGGCATCGCGCTGCCCCCGTTGCAACGCGAGATCAGCGACGAGGCCCTTGCCTATTCGCATTTGCGCGTTGCGCTCGACCGGCCGAAGCGGCGCGCTGAGATCACGGTCTTGGGACCGCCGCATGTGCCGGGCGCGGCGGCCATTCATCGCGAAGGCGCCGCCTTTTGGCCGTTGGCGATGGCGCGCGAACTCGATGACGCGATCCTGCATCTGCGCTTCAACGAGCCCGAGCTTGGCACGATCGTGTTCCGCAGCGAGGGCGATCTGGGCGCAGTGGTCGCGGCCGACGCTTTGCTCGACGAGCGTTCGGAAGACTGGCTCGTGCGCGAAATCCGCCTCTATTGGAAGCGGGTGCTGAAACGCGTCGATATGACGGCGCGCAGCCTGTTCGCGCTGATCGAGCCAGGCAGCTGCTTTGCCGGCATGCTGGCCGAACTGGTTTTTGCCGCCGACCGCGCGGTGATGTTCACCGGGACGCGCGACAATCGCGGGGCGGCGATGCTGGTATTGTCGGCGCGCAATTTCGGCTCGTTTCCGATGGGCAATGGGTTTTCGCGCCTCGCCACGCGCTTTCTCGGCGAGCCCGACAGCCTGGAGCGGGCGCAAAAGGCCATATACGAGCCGCTTCCGGCCGAGGATGCCGAGGCGCTCGGGCTCGTGACCGCCACTTATGACGAGGTCGATTGGGACGACGAGGTGCGGCTGATGCTCGAAGAGCGCGCCAGCTTCTCGCCCGACGGGCTGACCGGGCTCGAGGCGAATTTGCGCTTTGCCGGACCGGAAACGATGGAGACCCGCATCTTCGGCCGGCTGACCGCGTGGCAAAACTGGATCTTCCAGCGTCCCAACGCAGTCGGCGACGAGGGCGCGCTAAAGCTCTACGGCACCGGCAAGCGCCCCACTTTCGACCCGAAGCGGGTGTAGAACGACCGCAAAAAGGAGAACGCCCATGCCGAGCGAGATGGCGGTCGATTACGACGGGCTGATCCCCAACAATGTCGGGCTCAACGCCGACCCGCGGTTGCGGCGGGCGCTCGAACAATGGCACCCCGGCTATCTCGACTGGTGGCAGGATCGCGGACCCGAAGGGTTCCAGGCGGCGGAAGTCTATCTGCGCACCGCAGTCGGCGTCGACCAGGAGGGCTGGGCCAAATTTGGCTATGTCCGGATGCCGGACTACCGCTGGGGCATCCTCTTGGCGCCGCAGGTCGAGGGCCGCACGATCCCGTTCGGCGCGCATAAAGGCGAGCCGGCCTGGCAGGAAGTGCCCGGCGAATATCGCGCCATGCTGCGACGCCTGATCGTCATCCAGGGTGA
>DASQGR010000181.1:0-2171 GCA_035632515.1 Allostellaceae bacterium
GCCCGGTATTGGCGAGCGCATTGTTCTGCGCGTTGCGCTCCGCGTCATTGGCGATCGACGCCGCGGCCGTGGCCGCCGTGCTGCTTCTCGCGGCGGGCACCTTGGCGACCACCGTGCCGGCGGCAGCCTGTGTCGCCTGGGTGCCCTTCGGCGCCCCGCCCGAGGTGCTGATATAGATGCGGTTCAGGATGTCGGGGCTCTGCCAGTACTCGGGCGCGACCTCCATGATCACGTGGTACTGGTTGCGCGCGGCATAGATCACCGAGACCTGGCGCTGGCCGAACGCGTCGTAGAGCGTGTTGTCGATCTGGCTCGTGGTCAGGCCGAACCGAGCCGCGGTCGGCCGGTCGATGACGAGATCGGTTTCCAGCCCCTGTTGCTGCCGGTCGGAATTGACGTCGGTCAGCTCGGGGAGCTTTTCCAGCTCGGCGGCGATCTTCGGCGCCCACTCGCCGAGCTCGGCGAGGTCGTCGCCCTGCAGCGTGTATTGGTACTGCGCGTTGCTGGCCCGGCCGCCGACGCGGATATCCTGCACGGCCTGGAGAAACAGCCGCGCACCGGCCACCTGGTTGAGCTTGCCGCGCAACCGCCCGATGATCCGATCGACCGGCAATTTGCGCTGCGCAAGCGGCTTCAACGCGATAAAGACAAAGCCGGAATTGGTCTGGCCGCCGCCGGTGAAGCCGACGACGCTTTCGACCGCCGGGTCGGATTTGATGATGCCGATGAACTGTTGCAGTTTTTCCCGCATCAACTGAAACGAGATGCTTTGGTCTGCCTGGATGCCGCCGATCATCCGGCCGGTGTCCTGCTGTGGGAAGAACCCCTTGGGGACCTCGTAGAACAGGAAGATGTTGAGGCACACCGTCACCAGCAGCACCAGCATCACCTGCCGCGGCGCCCGCAGCGCCGCCACCAGAGTGCGGTCGTAGAACCGCAACATCTTGACGAAAACCCACTCGCTCGCGCGATAGAGCCGCCCATGATCCGCGACCGGCCGCCGGTCCAGCACAAAGGCGCACATCATCGGGGTCGTCGTCAGCGAGATGATCAGCGAGATCATGATCGCCACCGACAGGGTCATCGCGAACTCGCGGAAAAGCCGGCCGACAATGCCGCCCATCAGGAGGATCGGCACAAACACCGCGATCAGCGAGACGCTCATCGACAGCACGGTGAACCCGACCTCGCGCGCGCCTTGCAGCGCCGCCTCCCGCCGGTCCATGCCGGCCTCGATATGGCGCGAGACGTTTTCCAGCACGACGATCGCGTCGTCGACGACGAACCCGGTCGAGATCGTCAACGCCATCAGCGACAGATTGTCGAGGCTGTAGCCCATCAGATACATCGCCCCGAACGTGCCGATCAGCGATACCGGCACGGCGACGCTGGGAATGATCGTCGCCCGGACGTTGCGCAGGAACGCAAAGACCACCAGGATCACCAGCAGGATCGCCAGGATCAGCGTGGTCTCGACATCGTGCAGCGAGGCACGGATCGTCGTGGTCCGGTCCATCGCCATGTTGACGTCGATGGCGCTCGGGATCGACGCCTTCAACTGCGGCAAGGTGGCGATGACGCGGTCGACCGTATCGATGATGTTGGCGTTGGGCGTGCGGTAGAGGATCACCAGCACCGCCGGCTTGCCGTTCGCGAGCCCCTGGTTGCGCAGATTTTCCACCGAGTCGATGACGGTGGCGATGTCGGGCAAGCGCACCGCGGCGCCGTTGCGATAGGCAACGACGAGCGGCAGGTAATCCGCGGCCTTCTTTGCCTGGTCGTTGGTATAGATCTGGAAATGCCGGTCGCCCTGCTCGATCGCCCCTTTGGGCGCGTGCGCGTTGGCCGCGGACAGCGCCGCGCGCACGTCCTCGAGGCCGATACCGTATTTGTTGAGCGCCAGCGGGTTAAGCTCGACCCGCACCGCCGGCAGCGAGCTGCCGCCGATCGTCACCTGGCCGATGCCCTCGATCTGCGACAGCGCCGGGGTCAGCACGGTCGAGGCGGCATCGTAGATCTGGCCGGGGGTCAAGGTGTCCGAGGTCAGCGCCAGGATCGCGATCGGCGCGTCGGCGGGATTGACCTTGCGGTAGGTCGGATTGGCGCGAAGGCTCGCCGGTAGATCGACGCGGGCGGCGTTGATTGCCGCCTGCACATCGCGGGCGGCGCCG
>DASQGR010000182.1:0-8927 GCA_035632515.1 Allostellaceae bacterium
GTGCTGGCGCAGGCGATCGTGCGCGAAGGCGCCAAGGCCGTCGCCGCCGGCATGAATCCGATGGATCTGAAGCGCGGCGTCGACATCGCGGTCGATGCGGTGGTCGCCAATCTCAAGGCCCAGTCGAAGAAGATTTCGACCAACGAAGAGATCGCCCAGGTCGGCACCATCGCCGCCAACGGCGAGCGCGATGTCGGCGACAAGATCGCCGAGGCGATGCAGAAGGTCGGCAACGAGGGCGTGATCACGGTCGAAGAAGCCAAGAGCCTCGAGCCCGAGCTCGACGTGGTCGAGGGCATGCAGTTCGACCGCGGCTATCTCTCGCCGTATTTCGTCACCAACGCCGAAAAGATGCTGGCCGAACTCGATAACGTCTACATCCTGATCCACGAGAAGAAGCTTTCGGGCCTGCAGGCGATGTTGCCGGTGCTCGAGTCGGTGGTGCAGAGCAGCCGTCCGCTGCTGATCATCGCCGAGGACGTTGAAGGCGAGGCGCTGGCGACCCTGGTCGTCAACAAGCTGCGCGGCGGGCTCAAGGTGGCCGCGGTCAAGGCGCCGGGCTTCGGCGATCGCCGCAAGGCGATGCTCGAGGACATCGCGATCCTGACCGGCGGTCAGGTGATCAGCGAAGACCTCGGCATCAAGCTCGAGACCGTCACCCTCGACATGCTCGGCCAGGCCAAGAAGCTGCGCGTCGAGAAAGAAAACACCACGATCATCGACGGCGCCGGCAAGAAGGCCGACATCGAGGGCCGCTGCACCCAGATCCGCCAGCAGATCGAGGAGACCACCTCGGACTACGACCGCGAAAAGCTGCAGGAACGGCTGGCCAAGCTCGCGGGCGGCGTCGCGGTGATCCGCGTCGGCGGCTCGACCGAGATGGAGGTGAAGGAAAAGAAGGACCGGGTCGACGACGCGATGCATGCGACCCGCGCCGCGGTCGAGGAGGGTGTCGTCGCCGGTGGCGGTTCGGCCCTGCTCTACGCCACGCGCGCCCTCGACAGCCTGCCCCCCAGCAATAACGACCAGAAGGTCGGCATCGACATCGTCCGCCGCGCCTTGCAGGCGCCGGTGCGGCAGATCGCCGAGAACTCCGGCACCGACGGCTCGATCATTGTCGGCAAGTTGCTCGAGAGCAAGGACACCAACTACGGTTACGACGCGCAGAAGGGCGAGTTCACCAACATGGTGCAGGCCGGCATTATCGACCCGACCAAGGTCGTGCGCCACGCCATCCAGGACGCGGCGTCCGTCGCCGGGCTCCTGATCACCACCGAGGCGATGGTCGCCGAAAAGCCGGAGCCGAAGGGCGCGCCGGCGATGCCGCCGGGCGGCGGCATGGGCGGCATGGACTTCTAATCCGCCCCGACCAACATTCGGCCAAAGGCTGTCTGTCCGTGCCAAGGCATGGGCGGGCAGCCTTTTCCTTTATGGACACTCCTTTCATGGACCACCTCGACATCCGCCCCGCGCGGCGCGAGGACGTGCCGGCGATCGTCGCGCTATTGGCCGACGACCCGCTCGGGAGCAAGCGCGAGGACCCCGCCGACCCGCTGCCGGCCGGTTATTGGCAGGCGTTTGACGACATCGGCGCCGTGCCGGGCAATTTCCTCTTGGTGGCGGAAGCGGCCGGCATCGTTGTCGGATGCCTGCAGCTGACCGTGATCCCCGGCCTGTCGCGGCGCGGGATGCGGCGCGGCCTGATCGAGGCCGTACGGGTCGGCGCCGCGCAGCGCGGGCGAGGGCTCGGCGAGCGGCTGATCCGCCACGCCATCGAGATCGCTCGCGCCGAAGGCTGCGGCCTGGTCCAGCTCACCAGCGACCGGTCGCGCACGGAGGCCCACCGCTTCTACGAGCGGCTCGGCTTTGTTGCCAGCCATGTCGGGATGAAGCGCGAACTGGATCAGTACGCGCGCGGGTAACGCAACCCTCCGATCCGCGGCGAATCCTTGTCACCGGGCGATGAGCCTCCCATACTGAGAAAATGCGTCGTGTTGCGATCGATCCCATTGTGACTGCGGAGGCGGAGACGCCGACGCGGCTGTGCGACCATCCCGGTTGCGACTCGGGAGGCGATTTCCGTGCGCCGCGCTCGCGGTTGGAGCTCAACAATTACTACTGGTTCTGCCTCGATCATGTCCGCGCCTACAATTCCGCCTGGAACTATTACGCCGGGATGAACGAGGCCGAGATCGAGGCCGAGATCCGCCGCGACACGACCTGGCAGCGTCCGACCTGGAAGCTGGGCATGCGCCACGGCCCGGCTTACGAGGCGCGGATGCGCGACCCGTTCGGCTTCTACACCGACAAGGCCGGCAAGACCGACAAGCGAGGCGAGCGCCGCAATGGCGGCTCCGATGCCTCGGCCCGCGTCGCCTCGGCCCGCGAGCAGGCGCTGGCGGTGTTCGCCCTCGACCCGCCCTTTACCCAGACGAACCTCAAGGCACGCTATAAAGTGCTGGTGAAACTGCACCATCCCGACGCCCACGGCGGCGACAAGGAAGCGGAGGAAAAGCTGAAGATCATCAACCAGGCCTACACCACGTTGAAAGCCAGCTACTTCGCTTGAATCCTCCGCAGGATCCGATTAATCCACCCACGCATCAACTCCAGAAAGCGCGACGAGAATGCCAACCGTTCAGCCAGCGGAACTCCCGGTTACGCCCACCGGCATGCCCGACATCAAGGTCTCGGTGCGCCAGACCTTCGGCATCGATAGCGACCTCGAAGTCCCGGCGTTCAGCGCGCCGAGCGAGCATGTGCCCGACACGGACGACGCCTATCGCTTCGACCATGACACCACTCTGGCGATCCTCGCCGGCTTTGCCTTCAACCGGCGGGTAATGATCTGCGGGTATCATGGCACCGGCAAGTCGACCCATGTCGAGCAGGTCGCCTCGCGCCTTAACTGGCCCTGCATCCGCGTCAATCTCGACAGTCACATCAGCCGCATCGACCTGATCGGCAAGGACGCGATCGTGCTGCGCGACAACAAGCAGGTGACCGAGTTCCGCGAGGGGCTGCTGCCTTGGGCGCTGCAGCATCCGGTGGCGCTGTGCTTCGACGAGTACGACGCCGGCCGCCCGGACGTGATGTTCGTGATCCAGCGCGTGCTCGAGGTCGAGGGTAAGCTGACCCTTCTCGACCAGAACCGGGTGATCCGGCCGCACAAGGCGTTTCGCCTGTTCGCCACTGCCAACACGGTCGGTCTCGGCGACACCACCGGCCTCTACCACGGCACCCAGCAGATCAACCAGGGCCAGATGGACCGCTGGAGCATCGTCTCCACGCTCAACTACCTGCCGCACGACGCCGAGTGCAACATCGTGCTGTCGAAGGTGCCCTTTTACGACAACGAGGACGGCAAGCGGCGGATCAGCGCGATGGTCGCGCTCGCCGACCTGACCCGCAGCGGCTTTATGAACGGCGACATCTCGACCGTGATGTCGCCGCGCACGGTGATGACCTGGGCCGAGAACGCGCGGATCTTCAACGACCTCGCCTTTGCCTTCCGGCTCACCTTCCTCAACAAGTGCGACGAGACGGAGAGGCCGGCGGTCGCCGAATACTACCAGCGCTGCTTCGGCACCGAGCTGCCGGAGACCGGCGTCAACGCGACGCTGATGTAGAAGCAAGGCCGTAGAAAAGGGCACACATCCGCATGGCGCAGGAATTCTCGCCGACCGAGATCTTCAAGCGGGCGACCGCGACGACCTTGAAGGCGATCGCCGAGCGCGACGACCTTACCGTCGGCTTCGGTCCGGAGCCGGCCGGATTGTCGGGCTCGCGCGTCCGGCTACCCAACCCGGCGCGAGACCTGCCGGCCGACGAGGTCGCGCAGCTGCGCGGCGCTGCCGACGGACTCGCGCTGCGCCTGCGTTACCACGACGACACGGTGCACGCGAAGCGGCTCCCCGGCGGCCCGCTGGCCAAGGCGATCTTCGAGTCGCTGGAAACCGCGCGGGTCGAGGCGCTCGGGTCGCGGCGGATGGCCGGAGTGGCGGTGAACCTCGCGGCCGCGCTCGACGAGCAATACCGCCGCCAAGGCTTCGAGCGCGTCACCGAACGCACCGAAGGGACGATGGCCGAGGCGGTGCGCCTGTTGACCCGCGAGGCGTTGACGAATGAGCCGCCTCCCCCCGCGGCGCGCCGGGTCGTCGATCTGTGGCGTCCGTGGCTGCAGGACAAGATTGCCAAGGATCTCTCCGAACTCGACCGCCTGGTCCTCGACCAGGACGCCTACGCCCGCGCCACGCGCCGGCTGATCCAGGACCTCGACCTCGATCTCGGCGAGATGGACGATTCCGCCGAGGACCAGCAGAGCCAGGGCGACGAGGCCGACGGCGAGAACCAGACCGATAGCGGCGAAAGCGCCACCTCGGGGGCGCAGCCGTCGATGGAAGGGGCGCCGGCCGACGGCGCCGCCGAGGACGCCGAGCAGGACGGCGACGCCGATACCGACGGCGAGATGATGCCGGGCGCCAGCGACGACGACCCCGGACGGCCCGGCCGACCCGGCCAGATGCCGCGCGGCCGCGCCGACGAGAACGCGATTTACCGGGCCTTCAGCACCGTGTCCGACGAGGTCGTCGAAGCCGACAAATTATGCGATTCCGACGAGCTCGGCCGGCTGCGCCACCTGCTCGACCAGCAATTGTCGCACCTGCAGAGCGTCATCGCCCGCCTGGCCAACCGGCTGCAGCGCCGCCTGCTGGCGCGGCAGACCCGGGCCTGGGAATTCGACCTCGACGAAGGCATCCTCGACGCGGCGCGGCTGGCGCGGGTCGTCGCCAACCCGGTGCTGCCGCTCGCCTACAAACGCGAGCGCGAGACCGATTTCCGCGACACGGTCGTCACCTTGCTGATCGACAATTCGGGGTCGATGCGCGGCCGGCCGATCACCGTCGCGGCAATGAGCGCCGACATCCTCGCGCGCACGCTCGAGCGCTGCGCGGTCAAGGTCGAGATCCTCGGCTTTACCACGCGCGCCTGGAAGGGCGGCCAGGCACGCGAGCGGTGGATCGCCGCCGGCAAGCCGGCCAATCCGGGCCGCCTCAACGATCTGCGCCATATCGTCTACAAGCCGGCCGACGCACCGTGGCGGCGGGCGCGGCGCAACCTCGGCCTGATGCTGCGCGAGGGCATCCTCAAGGAGAATATCGACGGCGAGGCGCTGGCCTGGGCGCACAACCGGCTGCTGACCCGCACCGAGGAGCGTAAAATCCTGATGGTGATCTCGGACGGCGCGCCGGTCGACGATTCGACCCTATCGGTCAATCCGGGCAACTACCTCGAAAAGCACCTGCGCGAGGTGATCCACGACATCGAGCGCACCGGCGAGGTCGAGCTGACCGCGATCGGCATCGGCCACGATGTAACCCGCTACTACCGCCGCGCGGTGACCATCGTCGATGCCGAGCAACTCGGTGGCGTGATGCTCGAACGCCTCGCCGATCTGTTCGAGGAGGAAGCCGCCGGCAAGACCCGGGTGCGCAGCCGCCGCGCCGCTTAGCACGAGCCGCCAAAACCACGCGCTTAAACCTGGCGCCGCGCTTTCAAGGCGGCGGTCAAGGTTCCTTCGTCGAGGTAATCGAGTTCTCCGCCGATCGGAACGCCTTGGGCCAGGCGCGACACCGTGGCGCCGGTTGCGGCGGCGCGGTCGGCGATGTAATGCGCCGTCGTCTGCCCATCGACCGTGGCGTTGAGGGCGAGGATCAATTCCATGCCGGGCTTGAGGCGGGCAGTCAGCCGGCCGATATTGAGCTCTTCCGGACCTACCCCATCCAGCGCCGACAAGGTGCCGCCCAGCACGTGATAGCGGCCGCGGAACGCCGCGGTGCGTTCCAGCGCCCAGAGATCTGCAAGGTCCTCGACCACGCAGATCGCCTGCGGATCGCGCCGCGGGTCGCGGCAGATCACGCAAGGCTCGACCGTGTCGAGATTGCCGCAAATAGAGCACGGCCGGATCGCCGCCGCCGCGTCACGCAGCGCCGCAGCGAGCGGCTCCATGATGCTTTCGCGCCGCTTGATCAGATGCAGCGCCGCCCGCCGCGCCGAACGCGGGCCCAGGCCCGGCAGCTTTGCCAGCAATCCGATCAGCGTGTCGAGTTCCGACATCTGCCCAGTTTACACGACACGCAACAAACCTTCCCCGCCATCTCCGGGCTTGTCCGGGGATCCTGCCGAGGCCGGGGTCGAGGCCGCGAGCGGCGGCGCCAGCGCTGCAATGCGGCGGACAAGCGCGCGCATGGCTACGCCCCGCCCTTCAGCACCGCGATAAAGCCGCGAACCCGGGCGGCATTGACGCCGAAATCGCCGCGGCCCTGACGCGAATGAGAGCGGATGTCGACCCGGCTGCCTTCGCCCGAGGCGGTGACGCGGATCGCGATGTCGTCCGCAAAGCCGAACCAGCGGCTGCGATCGTAGGCTTCGACGATACCGGCGACGGGATCGGCCTTGACGATGGTCCAACCCTTTTTCCTCGCCGTCGCCAGCACCTTGTCGAACGCCTGCGCCGGTGACATGGCGAGCGTCGCCGGCGCGATGTCGCCATAGAATTTCTTTTGCAGCGCCTCGGTCTCGGCGCCGCCATAGGCGGCCGAGCCGCCTGCTTCGGCCTCGCGCATCGGCTCGGAGAAGGCGAGCGAGGGCGGGTTCTGGAAATCGGTGGTAACGTCGTTCATCCGCGGGTATTTCCCGCGCATCTCGCTGGCCTGCCAGGGAAAATACGCGGCGGCCCCGCCGACCACCAGGCCGAGCACGGCGAGCGCGAGCGCTGGCCGCGCCCTCGCTTGCGCGCCAAGCGCCAGAGCCAGCACCGATACCGCCATCGCGGCGATCCCGACATAGGCGGCCCAGGGCATCAGGATCGAGAAGGCGGCATTGTAGCGCCACCAGCCGACGCGCCACCCGAGCGGCCCGGCGATGAGCAACGCCAGGGCCACGATCGCGACCCCCAGCCCGAGCAGGGCCAAGCCGCGAGCGAGCCGGGTTCCCGCCCCGGCGTGCGGTGCGATTACCGTAGCCATTATTGTTCCTCCCTGGTTGCGCGGAGGAGATTGCGCTTCACCGAGCGCTGTCAATTACGTGATTATACGCGGCGCACGCGTGATCCTTGCCAGCGGCGCCCGGCTTGCGGTCGCGGCCCGCCCGTCCACGCCGGCAACCGCCGGAGAGAACGCAAGGATCTGCGCAAATTTCCCTTTTCAGCCAGCGAGTTCGAGAATGTCGAGCCCGTTGAGCCGATCGATCAGGAAGACGAGGCCGCGCGCCTTGTCGACAAAAATATCGTTGCTTTGAACGATGGTCTGCCCGGCCCCCGGCTGCGGCATAAAGCTTTCGATCTCCTCCGGACGGTAAGGGTTGGAGATGTCGACCGCGCGCAACCCGCCGCCAAACCAGGTGACGAGGATGACGTTGCCGTTGACGGTCTCCTGCGGCTGATGCGCGCCGTACCAGCACAGCGGGTCGAAGGGCGCGTCATGCGGCACTCGCCAGGTCGAGATCGGCACCGGGTGCGCCTCGTCGGTGATGTCGACGATCCACATGAAGGCGTTGGGCGACGGCGTCAGCCGGTCGGCAACCTCCTCGTCGGTGACCACGGCGACCTTGCGGCCCATCAGCTCGTGCGGGATCGGCAGCACGGTATGAGTCGGGCACGGATATGGCGGGCTCCAGTCGAGGCCGCTGATGTGTTTCGGATGCCGCAGGTCATCGACATCGAGGATCACGAACCCGCCGTGCCAGTAGCTCGTATAGAGCCGGTTGCCGCGACGCAGCGGGTGATGGCAGCGATGCCGGCGGCCCTGCCAGGTCGGGGTCTCGCCGCCGGCCGTCCATTGTCCCGGCATCCACCATTTGCCGATGGCTTCCGGCCTGGCCGGGTCGGCGAGATCGAGGATGACGACGATGTCGCCGACATAGCCCTCTTCTTCCGACGAGATGTAGGCATACCTGTCGTCCGAATCGAAGCGGTGCGAGCCGCCCGATTTGTAGTGGCCGATCTCGCGCGGGTTGGTGCGGTCCTTGACGTCGTAAAGCTTGATGCCGCCATGCCAGCCCTCCGGCTTTTCGGCGGCTTTGGCGCGAAACAGCTCCTGGTTGACCATCATCACGTCGCCGTTCACCCGCACCTTGTGCGAGTGCATGAAACTCGGGATCTCGACGCGGCTGACGACGCGCGGCCGGCGCGGGTCGCCGACATCGACGATCGAGGTGCCGTCCGGCGGGCCCATATGGCCGATATAGGCGTAATCGCCCTCGGCGACGACCTGACCGCCACCGGGAATGTCGAGCTTGGCGAGATGCTTCAGAAGCGCGGCCATGCGTATTCATCCTCCCTAAGATTAAGCAGACGCTAGCACGCTCGCCGTGCAGGCGAGAAGGCACGGTAGGCTGTATCCACCTCCCGGCGTTCTTCGAGACGCGCTCTGCGAGCGCCCTCAGGATGACGAGGGTATTGAATGGCATAAAGAAAGTCCGTCATCCTGAGGAAGCCGCAAAGCGGCTGTCTCGAAGGACGCGGGAGCCGCCATCCAACTTTCCGGCTGAAGGATGCCGGCGGAACTTGCCTCGCCGGCCGCGACAGTCGATATAGTGCAGTGGGAGGCCGGCGGGCGGACAGGTCCCTCGCCAACCCGGTCAGGTCCGGAAGGAAGCAGCCGTAACGAGTTTCGACCTGGGTCGTTCGTTCGGTCTCCCACCCTGTTCTCAGCGCCCTTTGGTCAGCGAATCGCGATGACCGACGCCGCGACCCATTATCGCGTGCTGGCCCGCAAATACCGGCCGCAAACCTTTGCCGAGATCATCGGCCAGGAGGCGATGGTTCGCACCCTGGCCAACGCGATCGCCAGCGGCCGCATCGCGCATGCCTTCATCCTCACCGGGGTGCGCGGGGTCGGCAAGACGACGACGGCGCGGATCATCGC
>DASQGR010000183.1:0-4800 GCA_035632515.1 Allostellaceae bacterium
GTTCAGCGGCTGGATGTTTTCCTCAAGCCCGGCGCTGTCGAAGCTCGAGCATCCGGTCTACGATGTGATCCTGCTCGGCTGCAAGGCGGCGAGCGCGCCGCCGCCGGCGTCGCCCCCGCCCCCGTCTCCGACACCCCCCGCACCGACTATTCCGCGAGGCAGAACCCCGCGATAGCGCAGCGCATCGGCGAGCAGCCGGTGATACTGCGCGCGCGGCACCTCGATCGCGCCGAACTGCGCCAGATGCGGGGTCAGGAATTGCATGTCGAGCAGGCGGTAACCGCCTAGCCGCATGAGGGCGACGAGATGCACCAGAGCCACCTTGCTAGCGTCGGTCACGCGGCTGAACATGCTCTCGCCGAAAAACGCGGCGCCGATCGATACCCCGTAAAGCCCGCCGACCAGCCGGTTCTCCCGCCAGCATTCGACACTATGCGCCGCTCCAAGCTCGAACAGCCCGGTATAGAGCCGCACGATCTCGTCGTTGATCCAGGTATTCGGCCGCTTATCGGTCGCCTCGGCGCAGGCGGCGAGGGTCGCGGCGAAATCGTGGTCGACCCGTACCTCGAAACGGCCCTGACGCACCACCCGGCGCAGCCGGCGGGACAGGTGGAACCCGTCCAGCGGCAGGATACCGCGGCGCTCGGGGTCGACCCAGAACAGCTCCGGGTCGTCGGCCGACTCTGCCATCGGGAAGATGCCGGCCCGATAGGCCCGCAGCAGGATTTCCGGCTTCAGCGGGATCAGGGAGGACATGCCGGGCGCCGGTCCCAATGATGCTGCATCACACGCTATGCCCGAGCATCCGTTCGAGCCAGCCGATATCGTACGCCCCACGCCGGAATTCGGCATTGTCGCCGAGGCGCTGGTGCAGTGGAATCGTCGTCTCGATCCCGCCGATTACGTATTCCTCCAGCGCCCGCCGCAGCCGCATCAGGCATTCCTCGCGGTCGCCGCCATAGACGATCAGTTTGGCGATCAGGCTGTCGTAATAGGGCGGCACCGTGTAGCCCTGGTAGAGCCCGCTATCGACCCGGATGCCGGGGCCGCCCGGCGCGTGGTATTCGCTGATCCGTCCCGGCGACGGGCGGAAATCGTCCGGGTTTTCCGCATTGATGCGGCATTCGATGGCGTGGCCGCGCAGATGGATGTCGGCCTGGCGGTAGCCGAGCGTTTCGCCGGCGGCGATCCGCAACTGCTCGCGCACGATGTCGATGCCGCTGATCATTTCGCTGATCGGGTGTTCGACCTGAAGCCGCGTGTTCATCTCGATAAAATAAAATTCGCCATCCTGATAGAGGAACTCGATAGTCCCGGCGCTCAGGTACAGGAGCTTTTCGAGCGCGGTCACCGCAATCGCGGCAAGCCGCTGGCGCGCTGCCGGATCGAGCCCCGGGGAGGGTGTTTCCTCGAGGACCTTCTGGTGCTTGCGCTGCAGTGAGCAGTCGCGCTCGCCAATATGGACGACCCCGCCTTGGCCATCGCCGAGCAGCTGGATCTCGATATGGCGCGGCCGATCGAGAAACCGCTCCAGATAGACCGAATCGTCGCCGAACGCGGCTTGCGCCTCGGCCTGGGCAAGCGGCAGCAACAAACGCAGCTCAGCCTCGTCGTGGGCGAGCTTCATGCCGCGCCCGCCGCCGCCCGACACCGCCTTGAGCAGCACCGGGTAGCCGATCGACTGCGCCGCCGCGATCGCCGTGTCCAGATCGCGCAGCGCGCCGGCCGAGCCGGGCAGGGTCGGGATGCCGAGCGCGCGTGCCGCCGCCTTGGCCTGCACCTTGTCGCCCATGATGCGGATGTGCTCGGGCTTCGGGCCGATAAAGGTGAAGCCGTGCTCCAGGACCACGTCGGCGAAATCGGCATTTTCGGAAAGAAAGCCGATCCCGGGATGGATCGCGTCGGCGCCGGTGATCGTCGCCGCGGAGAGGATCGACGGGATGTTGAGATAGGAGTCGCGCGCGGGCGGCGGGCCGATGCACACACTTTCGTCGGCGAGGCGCACGTTCATCGCGTTGGCGTCGGCGGTCGAATGCACCGCCACGGTCTTGATCCCCATGTCGCGGCAGGCGCGGTGGATGCGCAACGCGATCTCGCCGCGGTTGGCGATCAGGACTTTTTCGAACATCGCAGGGGGGCCGGGTCGGGGCGCTCGGCGCCCTATTCGATCAGCATCAGTGCACTGCCGTACTCGACCGGCTCGGCGTCGCCAACATAGACGCGGCTCACCCGGCCGGCGCGGGGCGCGCGTATCTGGTTCATCACTTTCATCGCCTCGATTATCAGCAGCGTCTGGCCTTCGCTCACGCTGTCGCCGACCCGCACATAAGGCGGCGAGCCCGGCTCGGCGGCGAGATAGGCGATGCCCACCAGGGGCGCCTTCAACACGCCCGGATGATCGGCCCCGTGATCGGCACCGGGGGTCTTGTCATGGCCGTTGGCGCCCTTGGGCGGCGAAGGCGTGACAGGTTCGGCGGCGTGAGTCGGCGAGCCGGCCGCAGCGACCGCCGGCGCGGCTGCGACGATTTCGCGGGAAACCCGGATGCGCTGGTCGGCGACTGCGTACTCGATCTCGCTGAGCCCGGTCTCGTCGAGCAGCTTGGCCAGCGAGCGGATCAGGTCGGGATCGGGCGCCAGCGGGGCACGGCGGCCGCCGAGTCTCACCGAGGAGCCTCGCTCGACTCGGCCTCGATCACGCTGGCCAACGCTTCAAGCGCCAGCTCGTACCCCTGCGGCCCGAGACCGAAGATGCCGCCGCGCGCGGCGAGGCTGACATAGGAATGGTGGCGAAAGCTTTCGCGCCGGAAAATATTGGAGAGGTGGACCTCGATGATCGGCACATCGGCGGCGTGGAGCGCGTCGAGCACCGCGACCGAGGTGTGGGTGAACGCCCCCGCGTTGAGGATGATGCCGTCCGCCGCCTCCCGCGCCTCGTGGATCCAGTCGACCAGCTGGCCTTCGTGGTTGGTCTGGCGGAAATCGATCGAAAGATCGAGCGCCTGCGCGCGGGCGAGACAGCGCTGCTCGACATCGGCAAGCGTGTCGTAGCCATAGGTGGCCGGCTGGCGCACCCCGAGCAGGTTCAAATTCGGCCCATTCAAGATAAAGACGGTCGGCAAGCGCGCCCTCCGCAGCTTGTTAATGCCTTATAGCATGCGGCCAGCGCAGGGCAAGGCGAGCCCGCGTCTTATCGTGCCGGCGCGGATTTATGTGCGATGCGGCAACCGATGGGGCAAGCGCGCTGACGTGCACTCTTTCCGCCGCCGGCCCGCTAGGGTCATAGTGCGCGGCGCGCTGCCTTCAGAGAAAGAGCGACGATGGCTATCACCATGTACGACCTCGCCGGGATCGAGGCGGACCGGCGCTTCAGCCCGTTCTGCTGGCGCACCCGCATGGCGCTCGCGCATAAAGGACTTGCCGTGGAGACCATACCGTGGCGCTTCACCGAGAAGGAAAAGCTGCCAAAGCCGAATGACGGGCGAGTGCCCGTTATCGTCGACGAGGGTCAGGTCGTGCACGATTCCTCGGCGATCGCCGATTACCTCGAAGAACGCTATTCCGATCGCCCGAGCCTGTTCCACGGCGGGGCGACCCGAGGCTTGTCCAAATTCGTCCAGAACTGGACCGAAACGGTATTGCAGGTTGGGCTGGTACGCCTCGTTGTCCTCGATATCTGGAAACATATCGGACCCGCCGACCAGGCGTATTTCCGGCAATCGCGCGAGGCGCGATTCGGGGCGCCGCTGGAAGACGTTACCAAGGATCGCGAGGCGCGGCTGCCAGCGTTCCGCGCCAGCCTCGATCCGCTGCGCCGCACCGTCGAGCGCCAGGATTTCGTCAGCGGCGCGGCACCCGCCTATGCCGACTATGTCGTGTTCGGCGCATTCCAGTGGGCGCGGGCGATCAGCGATTTCGAGCTGCTCGCGCCCGACGATGCGGTTCATGCCTGGCGCGGGCGGATGCTGGACCTTTTCGACGGGCTTGCCCGCCAGGCGCCCGGCTACGGCGGCTGAGCGATGAGCGGCACGATCCTGCTCGCCACTATCGCGCTGATCCTGCATGTGCTGAGCGCAGTTGTCTGGGTCGGCGGCATGTTCTTTGCGCTCGTCGTCCTGCGGCCGGCGACAGGACCGCTCGATCCCGGCCCGCGCCTGCAGCTGTGGCTGCGGGTACTGGGGCGGTTTTTCGCCTGGGTCTTTGCCGCGATTGTGCTGCTGCTGCTCAGCGGCTATGCGATGGTGTTCGGCGTTCTCGGCGGGTTTGCCGGGATCGGGCTGCATGTCCACCTGATGCAGGGCATCGGCATTGTCATGATGATGTTGTTCCTGCATGTCTATTTCGCACCGTGGAGCCGCTTCCGCGGGGCGCTGGCGGCCGGCGACAACGCAGGCGCCGCCAGGCAGCTCAACCAGATCCGCATCCTGGTGATCGTCAACCTGATCCTCGGGCTGGTCACCGCGGCGATCGGCGCCAGCGGACGTTACTGGGGTTAGCGGGACTGGGGTTAACGGGGAGCCGCCGATGTCGACGATCTATGTCGCGCGGAGCGTCAAGCTGAGTAAATGGGCCTCCGATGTCGGGCTGGGCAAGCACGTCTACAAGGTCGGCGTGACCGACGACGACCCGAAGCAGGAAGCCACTACTGGCTGGGCCGGTGAGACCGACTGGGCGATCATCAAATCAGAGTCGAGTGACGGTCTCGAGGAGGACGAAGCGATCCGCCGTCTGGCGGGCAAGGAGAGGATGATCGACCCGAATCTTTATCCGAAACTCAAAGGCGCGCGTGGCGTTTTCCGTATC
>DASQGR010000184.1:0-29227 GCA_035632515.1 Allostellaceae bacterium
ACAACGAAGGGCTAGCTCGCCTTATATCACGGCGACGGCATTTGCGGGGCGAGGACGCCGCCCAGGCGCACCGGCTCGATACGGCGGGCGAGCCCGGTCGCGTCGTCGGTGACGACGAAGACCCCGCACAGGGTCCCCTCGCCCTCGGCGACCTGCGGCTTGCCGCCGGTCGGCATCTTGCTGACGAAGCGGCGCAGCGACGGCTCCTTTTGCATCCCGATGACCGAGTCGTAATTGCCGCACATGCCGATATCGCTGACGAAGGCGGTGCCGCCCGGCAGGATGCGGTGGTCGGCCGTAGGGACATGAGTGTGGGTCCCGATCACCGCCGAGACGCGGCCGTCGGCAAGGTGGCCGAACGCGGCCTTCTCGCTGGTCGCCTCGGCGTGGAAATCGACGACGATGGCGAGGTCGCGGCTCAGCGCATAAGGGGCGATGGCCGCGTCGAGGCCGCGGAACGGGTCGTCGAGCGCATCCATGAACAGGCGCCCCATCAGGTTGACGACCAGCAGCTTGCGCCCGTCGGGCAGCGCTTGCAGATAGGTCCCCGCCCCCGGGGTGCCGGGCGGAAAGTTGGCCGGACGCAGCACCCGCGGATCGCGCTCGATATAGGGGATGATCTCCTTCTGATCCCAGACATGATTGCCGGTGGTGAGGATGTCGGCACCAGCCTCGTACATCTCACCGCACAGCTTCTCGTTGAGACCGAACCCGTGCGCCATGTTTTCGGCGTTGACGATGGCGACGTCGAGCGCCAGCTCGCGGCGCAACCGCGGCAGGTGAGATTTGACCGCGTCGCGGCCTGGCCGGCCGACGACATCGCCGCATAAGAGGAGGTGCAAGCGCGGCTCCTTTCCTTCCGTCATTGCGAAGAGCCGCCAGGCGACGAGCAGTCTCGCCGGGATGAGCCTCCTCCCATCGCAGGAGATCGCTCCGCTGCGCTCGCAATGACGGCGCGATGAAATGCGAAGTGGAGCCGCCTCGGCCGTCGGCTTGCAACTCCCTCGTGGCCCGCCGTAGCAGGTGGGCGCCGTATGTCAAGGCCACGACCCTGACAGGCACGGCTCCCATGAGGTAGGTATCGGCCCCGGGGCTAATGCGTCCTAACGTACCGCGCAGCCCCACTCGCAGCCCTAATAGCTAGGAAGTTTCGAGCCGCGCCGCAATGGACTCGATGCGCCCGGCGATGGCGCGGATGCCATCGGCGGCGGAGGCGGCCTCTTCGCTGCGCGGGCGGGCGCGTTCGCGCTGCAAGGCGTCGTTGGTGTCGGCAAGCTCGTCGGCGATGACGAGAGCGGCCAGCAGCATCAGCCGCGCCTCGCCGATCTGGCCGTGCGCGCTGACGAATTCGCTGATCTTGCTGTCGACATATTGGGCAAGCCGGCGGGTCCGCGCCTCCTCGCCGTCGGCGCAGCCGAGCGGGAAGGCGCGACCGTTGACCGTCACTACCACCTGGCCCATAGCCCTGGCCTCTCTCAGGTGTCTCCGAGCACCTGGCCGATCTTGTCGAGCGCCGCCTCGACCCGGGCGACAATCGCCGCGGCCGCCGCTTCCAGGCGCTGGTCCTCGGCGGCGCGCTCGGCCGCCAGCCGCGCCGCCGCGTCGCTGTCGCCGAGCCGCGGCACCGCCTCGAGCCGCGTCACCGCGCGCTCCAGCATCACCAGGGCGTCACCGAGTTCGCTCATCGCACTAGGTTATGCAGGCGAGGCGAAGCCCGTCAACGCACTAGCGGCAAGTACTTCGCAGCGCGCTGGAAGGTCAGCGCACGCGCTCGTATTTCTGCAGCGAACGGATGTAATCGGGCCGCGGCGTGTTGGGGTAGAATTGCGGCCATTGCGTCCACGACACCTCGCCGACGTAAAGGTCGCCGCGCGAATCGCAGGCCATTCCATGCGGCCCGAGGAACGCCGTCGGCGCGGTGCCGGCATGCGGGTCGCCGAAACGCGACAAGAGGTTGCCCTTGTTGTCGACGATGCTGACCCGCGGGCCCAGATTGGGCACGTCGCGGTTGACCGGCTGCACCGGGCCCAGCTCGCCGATGTAGCAGACCGGCGAATGGGCATAATCCATGTACATGCCGCACGGCCGATGCAGATTGTTCCACTGCGCCTCGTACTTGCCGTTGCCGTCGAAGACCTGGACGCGGTGGTTCTCACGGTCGGCGACGTAGACCCAGCCGTCGGCGTCGGTGCAGATGTTGTGGACGATGTTGAATTCGCCCGGACTGCTGCCCGGCTCGCCCCACGACATCAGCAGCTTGCCGTCCGGCGAATATTTGTGGACCCGGGCATTGCCGTAGCCGTCCGAGACGTAGATCTCGCCTCGGGGCGAGAGGGCTGTGTGGGGGCAGCGATGGAACGGCTCGCCGCTCATATACGGCGCCGGCTTGCCCGGCACGCCGAGCTCCAGCAGCACCTTGCCGTCATCGAGCCGGCATTTGCGGACGAAGTGGCCGCCATCGTCGGTGAGATAGATCGACTCGTCCGGGCCCATATGGACGCCGTGCGCCCGCGGATACTGGCCCTCGCCCCATGAGCGCAGGAAGTTGCCGTCACGGTCGAACACCATCATCGGGTGCTCGCCGCGATTGAAGACGTAGACATTGTCGTTCTTGTCGCAGCCGACCGCGCCGACTTCCTTGAACGACCAGCCGTCCGGCAGCTTCGCCCAGTTCTCGATTATCCGGAATTTATAGTCGCCCGATCCGACGATGATGTCCGCCATGGGTCTGTCCCTCCCTGCCCGCAAGCGCGGTCCGGAAACCTAGCCAAACGCCCATTGCGGCACAATGAGCGCGGCGCAATCCTGAAGCGCGCGATATCCCGACCTCGTCATACCGGCGAAAGCGGGTATCCCGAGCGAACGACGAAAGTCGCCGAGAACACCGTCAGACAAATTTGCGTTCACATCCTCGCGAGCAGACCCAACGGCACTCTCTACATCGGCGTTTTAGCAAGCGCTATCGCGCCCATCTCCCGGTCCATGTCGAGTTTCGCGCAACCATGCCGGACGCATACTGCGCGAGAAGCGGATGAAGAAGTGGCGCCGGGAGTGGAAGCTTGAGCTGATCGAGCGCAACAACCCGCGATGGCGGGACCTCCATGAGGACTTGCTGCGCGGGTGGCCCTGGACTCCCGCTTGCGCGGGAATGACGAGGATGAGGGGCGGCGGTGCAGGTGCCGTGCGGCAAGCGTTTGCAGTCGTGACGACCGAAAGCGATGCAAGGTAGAGTGACGCCATGAGCGAACCAGCCCCCCTCCCCGCGCCCACGGACCCGCATCTGCGCCGCATGGCCAACGCCTTGCGGGCGCTGCCGATGGATGCCGTCGAGCAGGCGAAATCCGGCCACCCCGGCATGCCGATGGGCATGGCCGACGTCGCTACCGTGCTGTTCGGCCAATTCCTCAAATTCGATCCGAGCGCGCCCGACTGGCCCGACCGCGACCGCTTCGTGCTGTCGGCCGGGCATGGGTCGATGCTGCTCTATTCGCTGCTCCACCTGACCGGCTACCCGGACATGACGATCGACGAGCTGAAGCATTTCCGCCAGCTCGGCAGCCGCACCGCCGGCCATCCTGAACGGGGGCTCGCCAGCGGCATCGAGGTGACGACCGGACCCTTGGGCCAGGGCATCAACAACGCCGTCGGCCTGGCGCTTGCCGAGCGGCTGCTTGCCGCGCAGTTCGGCGAGGATGTCGTCGATCACCATACCTATGTGATCTGCGGCGACGGCGATCTGATGGAAGGCGTCAGCCACGAGGCGCTGTCGCTGGCCGGGCACCTCAAGCTCAGCCGGCTGATCGTGTTCTGGGACGACAACTCGGTCTCGATCGACGGGCCGACCGACCTTGCGGTGTCCGACGATCAGGTCGCACGGTTCGCGGCGCATGGCTGGGCGACCGACCGCGTCGACGGGCACGACTATGCCGCGGTCGCCGCCGCGATCGAGCGCGCCCGGACCCATGACCGGCCAAGCCTGATCGCCTGCAAGACGATCATCGCCTTTGGGGCCCCGACCAAGGCCGGCACCGCCGCCGCGCACGGCGCCCCACTCGGCGCCGAGGAGATCAAGGGCGCGCGCGAGCGGCTTGGCTGGGAGCCTCCGCCGTTCGTCGTGCCCGATGACATCCGCGCCTGGTGGCGCGGGGTCGGCAGCCGCGGCGCCGCGGTGCGCCAGGCGTGGGAAAACAGGCTCGGGCGGCTCGACCCGGCCAAGCGCGCCGAGTTCCAGCGCCGCCAGCACGGCAAGCTGCCCGCGGGGCTAGATACCGCGGTGGCCCGGCTGTGCGAGGAGTTCCGCGCCAAGAACGCCAAGCCGGCGACCCGCGTGGCCTCGGGCGAGACGCTCAACATGCTGGTGCCGGCCGTGCCCGAACTGATCGGCGGCTCGGCCGACCTCACCCCCTCCAACAATACCCGCGCCAAGGACCAGAAAGAGGTTCGCCCCGGCGATTTCTCCGGGCGCTACATCCATTATGGCGTGCGCGAGATGGGCATGGCCGCCGCGATGAACGGCATTGCCGCGCATGGCGGGCTGATCCCTTATGGCGGGACGTTTCTCACCTTTACCGATTACGCGCGGCCGGCGATCCGGCTATCCGCGCTGATGGAGCTCCGGGTCGTCTACGTGATGACCCACGATTCGATCGGGCTCGGCGAGGACGGACCGACCCATCAGCCGATCGAGCACCTGGCGGCGCTGCGGGCGATACCGCACCTCCAGGTGTTCCGCCCCTGCGACGCGGTGGAGACCGCGGAGTGCTGGCTCTTGGCGCTGCAAAGCCGGCGCGCGCCGTCGATCCTGGCGCTGACCCGGCAGGGATTGCCGCTGCTGCGCACCCAGCCCCATTTCGACAACCGCTCCGCGCGCGGCGCCTATGTCCTCGCCGACGTCGACGGGTCGCGTCAGGTGACGCTGCTCGCCACCGGCTCGGAAGTGTCGATTGCGATGGAGGCTCGCGACGCGCTGGCCAAGGAAAACATCCGCGCCGCCGTCGTGTCGATGCCGTGCTGGGAATTGTTTGAGCGGCAGAACGAGGATTACCGCAGCTCCGTGCTCGGCAACGTCCCGCGGGTTGGGGTCGAGGCGGCGGTGCGCCTCGGCTGGGACCGCTGGCTCGGCGAACGCTCGGCCTTTATCGGGATGGAGAGCTTTGGCGCCTCTGCCCCGATCGAGGCGCTGTATCCGCATTTCGGGATTACCCCCGAAAGGGTTGCAGAGGCGGCACGCGCGCTCCTGTAGCGTCAAGCGGTCAGCAGCACAGCGGAATTACGCCGGTGAGGAGATGGCAGCACATTGTCCCTGCCGCGATTTTGACAGGGGCCACGATGCTTTGCGGCCCGGTTCGGCGACGGCGCAAACCAAACCCCAAGGCGAGAGATGCGCTGGGCCCGTTACGTGACCCTGTCGCCGGCCTGGCTGGACCCCGTGCTCACAGGGCCGGGCTCATAGAGCCGGCTCGGGATTTTCAACGCCTTGCGCCGGCCCGCTTCCCGCGCACGCGAAATTTGTTCTAAGCTGAACCGTCGGTTTCGCTGGAGGAAAAAGAACATGGCCATCCGGGTTGCAATCAACGGGTTCGGCCGCATTGGCCGGTTGGTAATGCGCGCGGCCTTGGAACATGCCAGCCGGGAGCTTGAAATCGTCGGCATCAACGACCTCGGCTCGGTCGAAACCAATGCGCATCTGCTGCGCTACGACAGCGTGCACGGCCGCTTTGGCGGCGAGGTCACCACCGGTGACAATTGGATGGACGCCGGCCGCGGCAAGATTCGCGTCACTGCCGAGCGCGATCCCGCCAAGCTGCCGTGGAGGGAGCTGGGGGTCGACGTCGCGCTCGAATGCACCGGCATCTTCACCAAGCGCGAGCAGGCGGCGAAGCACCTCGAGGCCGGCGCCAGGAAGGTCATCATCTCCGCCCCCGCCGACGGCGCCGATTTCACCGTCGTCATGGGGGTCAACCATGACGAGCTGTCGCCCAAGCACGAAGTCATTTCGAACGCCTCGTGCACGACCAATTCCCTGGCACCCGTCGCCTATGTGCTGCACCAGGGCATCGGCATCGAGCGCGGCTACATGACGACGATCCACTCCTACACCGGCGACCAGAGCCTGCAGGACACCCTGCACAGCGATTTGCGCCGGGCCCGTGCGGCGGCGGTGTCGCTGATCCCGACCTCGACCGGCGCGGCCCGCGCGGTCGGGCTGGTCCTGCCGTCGCTGAAGGGCAAGCTCGACGGCACCGCAATCCGGGTGCCGACCGCAAATGTGTCATTGATCGACTTTAAGTTCGATTCGGCGCGCGACACCGATGCGGACGAGGTCAATGCCTTGATGGAAGACGCTGCGAAGTCGAACCGGCTCAGGGGCATCGTCGGCATCAACAAGGCGCCGACCGTGTCGGTCGACTTCAACCACGACCCGCATAGCTCGACATTCGACGTGACTCAGACCCAGGTGCTCGACAAGCGCTTTGTCCGGGTATTGTCGTGGTACGATAATGAGTGGGGCTTTTCGAACCGCATGGTCGAGGTTGCCGCCCATTTCGGCGCGATGCACTGAGTCCATACCGAGAGAAGGCCGTTCCGCACCCACCTCAATTGGAGATTTCGCATGGCGATCGGGTACGACAAGCCGCTCTACATTCTCCCGTTCGACCATCGCGCCTCGTTTGAAAAGGGACTGTTCGGCTTTACCGCGCCGCTCACCCCCGAACAGACCGCGACGGTCTCGGCCAGCAAGGCCGTCGTCTATGACGGGCTGAAGCTCGCACTGGCCAGGGGCGTGCCCAAGGAGGTCGCGGGCATCCTCGTCGACGAGCAGTTCGGTGCCGCCATTCTGCGCGACGCCCGGGCGAATGGGCTGATCACGGCCTGCCCGGCCGAGAAGAGCGGCCAGAACGAATTCGATTTCGAATACGGCGACCGGTTCCGCGAGCATATCGCCGAGTTCAAGCCGACCTTCATCAAGGCGCTGGTGCGCTACAACCCCGAAGACGACGAGGCGATGAATCGGCGCCAGGCGGCGCGGCTTAAGGAATTGGGCGATTACGCCCATCAAAACGGCCACTATTTCATGTTCGAGCTCCTGGTGCCGATGACCAAGGATCAGTCCGAGCGGCTCGAAGGCGACCAGCACCTGTTCGATCACGATTTGCGGCCTTCGCTGATGATCGCTGCGATCAAGGAGTTGCAGGGGCTTGGGGTCGAGCCGGACGTCTGGAAGATCGAGGGCCTCGACCGTCGCGAGGATGCGGATGCGGTGGCAGCGGCGACCCGGCGCGACGGACGCGACAAGGTCGGCTGCATCCTGCTGGGCCGCGGGTCGAACGAGGCCGGGATCGTGCATTGGCTCCAGGCGGCGGCTCCGCTGCCGGCCTATATCGGCTTTGCCGTTGGCCGCACCTCGTTCTGGAAGCCGCTGGCGGGCTTGCGCGACAAGCAGATTTCGCGCGATCAGGCGGTGAACGAGATCGCGAACAACTACCTCAAATGGGTTCACACCTTCGAAGCGGCGCGCAAGGGCTGAACCGGCGGGGATCCCATCGTTCGGCCGGCCTCCACCCTGGCCTGCCCTCATTCGTTATCCATTCCTTGAGCCAGGTCCTCGCGGCGGCGAGCGCCGCTGCCGATGCGGTCCGCCCCGTCGCGCTCGTCAGCGCCCCCGACGCCGGCATCTCCGCCGGCGCGGGATGGTTTGCCGCCCTCACCGCCGCCGCGCGCGAGGCCGTGCCGGGAGCCCAATTTTTGGCGGTTCTCGATTGCGGCGACGATGCCGGGGCGGCGCAAGCGGCGATCCGTGCCGGGATCGAGGCGATCGTGTTCACCGGCCCCGACTCCGTCGTCCGGCGCCTCGGCGATATCGCCGCCGCCCGCGGTTGCCGGGTGCTGACCGAGCGGCCGCAGCCGGCTCACGACCTGGCGGCATTGTTCTTCGCCGACAACGACACCCTGCGCCGGCACTGCTGCGACATTCTCGCCTCGCTGTCGACGATTTGATAAAGTCGGAGCAACCGCGCTCGCCAGGAAGGAATACCCCGATGAAGATCAACGGCCACGTCGCGAAGATCCTCGCCAACTACGAGAGCGACAACCCCGGCACCAAGGCCAACCTCGCCCGCATGCTGATGCACGGCAAGCTGGGCGGCACCGGCAAGATGGTGATCCTGCCGGTCGACCAGGGTAACGAGCATGGACCGGCGCGCAGCTTTGCGCCGAACCCGCCGGCCTACGACCCGCATTATCACTTTCAGCTGGCGATCGAGGCCGGGCTCAACGCCTATGCCGCGCCGCTCGGCTTCCTCGAAGCCGGAGCCGGCACCTATGCTGGCCAGATCCCGCTGATCCTCAAGGCCAACAGCGCAAACAGCATGTCGCGCGCCAAGGAAGGCGCCAGCCAGGCGGTCACCGCCAGCGTCAAGGACGCGCTGCGGCTCGGCTGCTCGGCGATCGGCTTCACCATCTATCCCGGCTCGGACGCCGCCTATGACATGTTCGAGGAGATCGCCGAGATGGGCCGCGAGGCCAAGGCGCATGGCCTCGCGGTGGTGATCTGGTCGTACCCGCGCGGCGGCAGCCTGAGCCGCGAAGGCGAGACCGCGATCGATATCTGCGCCTATGCGGCACAGCTTGCCGCGCAGCTCGGCGCGCACATCATCAAGGTCAAGCCGCCGACCGCGCATCTCGAACTGGCCGCGGCCAAGGCGGTCTACGAGAAGCAGGGCATCGACATCTCGACCCCGGCGGCGCGCATCCGCCATGTCGTGCAATCGGCGTTCAACGGCCGCCGCATCGTCATCTTCTCGGGCGGCGAGGCGAAGGACCTCGACGGTGTGTTTGACGAGGTGCGGGCGATCTATGCCGGCGGCGCCAACGGCTCGATCATCGGCCGCAACACCTTCCAGCGGCCAAAGGCCGAGGCGCTCGACATGCTCAACAAGATCATCAAGATCTATCAGGGAAAAGACTGAGTCTCCTCGTCATTTCCGCGAACGCGGGAATCCAGGCCAGCCGCTCGGTAACCGGCCCTGGATTCCCGCCTGCGCGGGAGTGACGAAAGAGGGGTACGATGATCGACACCGACCGGGCGACGACCCGGCTCTACCTGATAACGCCGCCCGCGCTCGACCCGCGGGAATTCGCCCCGCGCCTCGAAGCCGCCCTCTCGGGCGGCGACGTGGCGTGCGTGCAGCTGCGGCTCAAGGATGTGGACGACGACAGGGTCCGCGCCGCCGCCGCGATCCTGCAGCCGATAACGCGGGATCGCGGCGTCGCCTTCATCATGAACGACCGCCCCGACCTTGCCGCCGAACTCGACTGCGACGGCGTTCATGTCGGCGAGGACGACATGTCCTATGCCGAGGCGCGCCGCCTGTGCGGGCCGGACCGGATTGTCGGGGTGACCTGCGGCGGCAGCCGCCACCGCGCCCTGGTCGCCTCCGAGGCCGGCGCCGATTACGTCGCCTTCGGCGCGTTCTTCCCGAGCACGACCAAGGCGGCCAAGCACCATCCCGACCCGGAGGTCTTGCGCGACTGGTCGGAGACGACGGTGGTGCCGTGCTGCGCCATCGGCGGCATCACCCAGGAGAATTGCGGCCCGCTGATCGAAGCCGGCGCCGATTTCCTTGCGGTCATTGGAGCGATCTGGAACCACCCGAAGGGGCCGAAGGCGGCGGTTACCGAGTTCAACGCGGCGTTCGCCAGGCACGGGCGGGCGCTCGGCGCCTAGCCGTCGTTGTTGCCAGGAACGCGCCACCCTAATCCACCGGCGCCCACAGCACGTCTTCGATATGGCTGGCGCCGGTGCATAGCATGACCAGGCGATCGAAGCCGAGGGCGATGCCGGCGCAGTCGGGCAGGCCGTGGTCGAGCGCGGCGAGAAAATCTTCATCGATCGGGTAGGTTTCCTCGTAGAGCGCGTGTTTTCGGGCCTGGTCGGCGAAGAAGCGGGTGCGCTGCTCGGCGGGGTCGGTCAATTCCTGGAAGGCGTTGGCAAGTTCCAGGCCGCAAACATAGAGCTCGAACCGCTCGGCGAGGCGCGGATCGCCCGGCTTGCGCCGCGACAGCGCCGCCATCGAGACCGGGTAGTCGTACAGCACGGTCGGCGCGCCGACGCCGAGATGCGGCTCGATGCGGTCGAGGAAGATGCGGAAATAAAGGCTCTCCCAGTCATCGCCGGGATGCGGCGCGATGCCGAGCTGCTGAGCTGCGGCGGCGAGCAGCGCGAGATCGGGGCGCAGCGGATCGGGTGCGGTCGCGAGGATGTCGATACCGGCGTGATTGGCAAAGGCTTCGGCAACCGAAAGACGTAGCCAATCCGCCTTGGCGTCGGCGGCGCGGCCTTGCCATGTCATCGCCTGCCCTCTTTCGTCATCGGCTGACGAATGCGGGGCCGAGATAGCCGCGGCCTGTGCCGCGCGCAGCAGTGCCTCGCAATCGGCGACCAGGTCGCCCCAGGTCGCGCCGGCGCGGTACCATTCGAGCATCGCGAATTCGGGGTGATGGGTGGCGCTGCGCTCGCCGTCGCGGAAAACGTGGGCGAGCTGCCAGATGCGCGTCTCGCCGCCGGCCAGCAGCTTCTTCATCGCAAATTCGGGCGAGGTGTGGAGGTAGCGAGGTCGCACCGTGCCGTCGCGCGGGTCGCGCAGGTCGGTGCGGAAGGCCATGAGGTGCGGTTCGAGGCCGGGGCTTGTTTGCAGGGCCGGCGTATCGACCTCGACAAAACCCTCGGCGGCAAAGAAATCGCGGATCGCGGCGAGGATGCGGCCACGCGCGGCAAGCTTGTCGCGCCGGGTCGCCAGGCGATCGGGCCGCCACCATCCTGCCCCTTGGCCTGCCATTCCGCTTTCCCCCTCACCGGCAAACTGGTAGGACACCGGCCAAACGCGGCCCCCATATCTGAGATCAGCGCCATGAAGATCAACGCCATCGATATCAAGCCGGGCAACGTGCTCGAGCACCAGAATAAACTCTGGCTGGTGCTGAAGCGCGAATTGGTGCAGCCGGGCAAGGGCGGCGCCTTTGCTCAGGTCGAGATGCGCGATCTGCGCGGCGGCTCGAAATTGAGCGAGCGTTTTCGCACCCAGGAATCCGTCGAGCGCGTGCGCCTCGACGAAAAGGAGATGCAGTTCCTCTACATGGAGGACGACCAAGCGACCTTTATGGACAACGAGAGCTTCGAGCAGGTGACGGTGCCGCGCGAGGTCATCGGCGATCCGGCCGATTTCCTCGCCGACGGCATGGTCTGCCAAGTGACGCTGTACGAGGGCACGGCGCTGTCGGTCGAGCTCCCGGCGAGCGTCATCCTCGAAGTCGTCGAGGCCGATCCGGTGGTGCGCGGCCAGACCGCATCGTCCTCCTACAAGCCGGGCAAGCTCGAAAACGGCCGCCGGGTCATGATCCCGCCGCATATCGCCGCGGGCACCCGCATCGTCATCAACACGGCCGACGGCAGCTACATCGAACGCGCCAAGGACTAGAACCTTCGCCTGGCGGGCCCAAATCAAAGGCGTCTCCCGGTTTGATCCTGGGGGTTCGCTGAATGGCCCGAGACCAGTCGTCGATGGCCGGGCCAAGCGCCCCGCCGCGGCGATTGGCGAGATGCCTCGCTTTCTTGCCACAGGCTTCAGGACGCCCGGCAAACACCAATTTGGAGGGTAATCGTGGCCGTGCGCTCGCCGGTAATCAACGTGATGGCGGCTGCCGCGCTCAAGGCCGCGCGCGGTCTCATCCGCGACTTCGGCGAGGTCGAGCAGCTCCAGGTCTCGATCAAGGGACCGGGCGATTTCGTCTCGGCCGCCGATCTGAAGGCCGAGAAGACGCTGAAAGCCGAGCTCGGTCGGGCGCGCCCCGGCTACGGTATGCTGTTCGAGGAAGGCGGCGCCACCGTCGGGAGCGACAAACGCCATCGCTGGATCGTCGACCCGCTCGACGGCCCCACCAACTTCCTCCACGGCATTCCGCATTTTGCCATTTCGATCGGGTTGGAGCGCGACGGTGAGATCGTCGCCGGCATCGTCTATGAACCCACCCGCGACGAATTGTTCTGGGCCGAGAAAGGCGTCGGCGCCTTTCTCAACGACCGGCGCCTTCGGGTATCGGCGCGGCGCCAGCTCGCCGAGGCGGTGATCGGCACCGGCATGCCGTTTCGCGATCGCGGCGACCAGCCGACCTACCTTGCCGGCCTCGCCGCGGTAATGGCTGCGACCAGCGGGGTGCGTCGAATGGGCGCTGCTGCGCTCGACCTCGCCTATGTCGCCGCCGGGCGGCTCGACGGGTTCTGGGAATACGCCCTGTCGCCATGGGACATCGCCGCCGGGATGCTGCTGATCCGCGAGGCCGGCGGCTATGTCAGCGACTTGTCCGGCGGCCATCGGATGATGGAAACCGGCGATATTCTCGCCGCCAACGACCACCTGCATTTGCCGCTGGCGGCGCTGATCAAGGAGGCGATGCGCGCGCCGCGCGGACGCTAGATTTCGGTGTTGCCGGCACGGGGCATGGAGTAGGTTGCGGTCCCTCGGCGGGAATAAAGGCGGCATCGACCGGCCGCCGGTGCGTTTTGGAAGGGGGGTCGCGATGCAACGTTCGCGCATCCCGGAGTTGGGTTTGAGCATCGTCCTCGCCGCCGTGCTGCTCGGCGCCTCGCATGCCGGCGCCGTCGACGTGTTTCCCCACCGCCCGGCCGCCCCCGCGCTCTTCCGGGTGGCGGAGCCGGCGACGGCTTCGGTCCGGCCAGCGCACGGCACCACCGCAAAGCCGGCGACGACGCCGGTGCACACCAACTCCGCGCGGATTCCGCCGGTGTCCCCCGCCGCCTCGCTGGGCCCGCCACCGGAGCCGCGAACGCCGCTATCGCTCCAGACCGACCTGCTGCCGCTCGGCGGCGCGCCGACGCGGGACGCCGCGCCCCCGATCGCTCGACCTGCGCCGGCCGCGACCAAGCCGCCCGCACCGTGAGATGCTGCGGAGAATGATCACGCCGATCCTGTACCGCCTGGGCTGGAAGCGATGAACCGCTCGGGCCGCTTCCTCATCCGCATGGCGTTGTTTCTGGTGCTGGTCGGGGTGCTTGCCGCGGCGCTGTTCGTCCCGCTGGGCACCGCCTTTATGGGCAACCCGGCGGTCAACGGCCTCATCCTCGGCATCCTGCTGTGCGGCATCATCTACATTTTCCGCCAAGTACTGCTACTCAACCCCGAGGTTGCCTGGATCGAGGATTTCCGCGAGCGCTTGGCCAATCGCGACCTGACCGCCCCGGGTGGACCCACCCCGCGGCTGCTGGGACCGATGGCGCGCATGCTGAGGACCCGCCAGGGCGCCCGCGTCAGCCTGTCGGCGACCTCGCTGCAGACGCTCCTCGACGGGATTTCCTCGCGTCTGGACGAAACACGAGAAACATCACGCTATCTTATTGGTGTATTGGTATTCCTCGGCCTGCTCGGCACGTTCTACGGGCTGTTGGAGACGGTGCGCTCGGTCGGCGAGGTGATCGGCGGGCTCAACGTATCGTCGAGCGACCTGTCCCGCGCGTTCGCTGACTTGAAGACGGCGCTGGGATCGCCGCTTCACGGCATGTCGACCGCCTTCAGCGCATCGCTGTTCGGGCTGGCCGGCAGTCTGGTTCTCGGGTTTCTCGACCTCCAGGCGGGCCAGGCCCAGAACCGCTTCTACAACGACCTCGAAGAATGGCTGTCGACCTATACAAGGCTGTCGTCGGGCGGATTCGGCGATAGCGGCGACGGCTCGGTCCCGGCCTATATCCAGCCGCTGCTCGAGCAGACTGCCGACAGCCTGGAAAACCTGCAACGCATCCTGGCGCGCAGCGAGGAAAGCCGGATCGGCGCCAACAACACGCTGCCGAGCCTGATCGACCGGCTCGGCACGCTGAGCGAGCATATGAAGGCGGGTCAGATGCTGATGGTTCGCCTCGCCGAAAACCAGATGGAGCTGAAGCCGTCGCTCGCCCGGCTCGCCGCGATCGCCGAAAACGCAACCGGGCAGGACGACGTGATGCGCACCCATTTGCGCAACATCGAAGCCTACATGGCCCGGCTCAGCGAGGACATCCCCGAGGGACGGGCCCAGACGGTCCTCGAATTGCGCAGCGAGATCCGGCTGCTGGCGCGCACGATCGCCGCCTTCACCGACGATAACGGCCGCTGATCGGCGATGGCTCAGGCACGAAACCGCGGGCGGCGATCCAGCATCGATATCTGGCCAGGGTTCGTTGATGCCCTGGCGCAGCTTCTGATGGTTATAATATTTATATTATTGGTATTTACCGTCGGCCAATTTTATCTGTCGGACGCGCTTTCCGGTCGCGACGAGGCGCTGAAGCAGCTGCAACAGCGGATCAGCCAGCTCGCCGAAGAGCTGGCGCTGGAAAAGCAAAGCAGCGATGCCCTGCGCGGCAACGCCGCCGGTCTCGCCGCCCAACTCAAGGCGGCAGAAGCCGAGCGCGACACGCTCAATGCCAAGCTCAAGGAAGCCGCTGCGGCGGCAGGTACGGAAAGCGACCAGACCAAGGACCTGCAGGCTCGTCTGGCCGCCGAACAGCAGACCAGCCAGGCGGCGCGGGCCCAGGTCGAGGTCCTCATCGCCGAAATCGCGGCGCTGCGCGACCAGCTCTCCAAAGTCACCGCAGCGCTCGACGTTTCCGCTAGCAAGGTCAAGGAACAGCAGGGCCAGATCGTCGAGCTCGGCCGCAAGCTCAACCTCGCGCTGGCCAATAAGGTCGAGGAGCTGGCGCGCTACCGCTCGGAATTCTTCGGCAAGCTGCGCGAGATCCTTGGCGATCGCCCGGATATCCGCGTCGTCGGCGATCGCTTTGTCTTTCAAGCAGAGGTGCTGTTCGCGCCCGGCAAGGCCGAGCTGGCACCGGCGGCAAAACAGCAGCTCGCCCCGGTTTTCGCGGCGCTCAAGGAGATCTCGGCCAAGATCCCGCCCGACCTCAATTGGGTGCTGCGCGTCGACGGCCATACCGATCATCGGCCGATCCACAATAGCGAATTTCCCTCCAACTGGGAGCTTTCGACGGCGCGCGCGATCTCGGTCGTACGTTATGCGATGGAGCAAGGAATTCCGGCCAACCGATTGGCGGCAACGGGTTTTGCCGACAATCAGCCAATCGATACCGGGGACGGAGACGACGCCTATCGACGCAACCGGCGAATCGAGCTAAAGCTCACGGAACGTTGACGGCTTTGACGCCGCAGCGCGATAAATTTGGCGAGGCGTTTTCGCATGGCTGCGGTAAGATGGCGGCAATGCTGGCCCGAGCCGGCAATCGCGCTGACCGGGTGCGGCCGGCGCAGAAGCTCGAGGGGAGTGGCTGATGGCCGACGCCGTCGTTCGCGACGTTCCAATTCCGGCGACACGCCGCGGCCGCGGTCGCTCGGTGGCGCGGCATCGCTCGATTGTCGGGTTCCTCTTTGCCCTGCCGCTGATCATCGTGATCGCCGCCCTGGTCATCTATCCGGCGGGCTATGCGATCAACCTGGCGATGTTGAACAAGTCGATGCAGCATTTCGTCGGCTTCAGCAATTTCACCTTCCTGTTCAAGCGCAACACGTTCTGGATGGTGGTCGAGCAGTCATGCCTGTTCGCGGTGACGGCGGTTGTGTTCAAGGCGGTGATCGGCTTTGTCGTCGCCCACTTCGTCCACAACATCCCGGCGAAGGGCCAACGCAAGTGGCGCGGCATGCTGCTGGTGCCGTGGGTGATCCCGCCGGCAATGAGCACGCTCGCCTGGCTGTGGCTGTTCGACCCGTCCTACAGCGCCTTCAACTGGATTTTCGCGCATCTCGGCATCCCGCAGGTCGCCTGGCTGGGCAACGCCTATTGGGCGCGGTTCTGCGTGATCCTGGCCAATGTCTGGGTCGGCGCGCCGTTCTTCATGATCATGTACCTTGCGGCGCTGAAATCGGTGCCGGAGCAGCTGCACGAGGCCGCCGCGATCGACGGCGCGAACTGGCTGCAGAAGATCTGGTACATCAACCTGCCGATGATGCGAAACATCATCCAGATCACCGCGCTGTTCTCGCTGATCGTCACCTTTGCCAATTTCGACATCGTCAAGATCCTCACCAATGGTGGCCCGGTCGATCAGACGCACGTGTTCGGCACCTGGGCCTTCACCCTGGCGATCTGGGGCAACGACATCCCCTTGGGCGCCTCGGTATCGCTGTTCATGGCGCCCATCCTCGCGGTCGCGGCGTTCCTGATACTGCGCAACGTGCGCAAGCGCGGGAACGAGGCCTGAGATGACCACCACCACCGCGGAAGTCGGCGGCGACGCCCGCCGCCCCCTTCGCTACGGCAGCATTTCGCGCAGCAACAAGCGGGCGTTGTACTGGTCGTATTTTTTCCTTGTCCTGTTCGTCATCTTCTTCCTGACGCCGCCGCTCTACATGTTCATCACCTCGCTCAAGTCGAGCGCGGAGATCGGTGCGGTGACCAACCCGTGGTGGGTCTATGCCCCGACGCTGAGAATTACACAGGCCTGCTGACCGATCCGCAGTTCCTCACCTTTTTCAAGAACTCGGCGGTGGTATCGGTCTGCGTCGTCTCGGTGACGATGGTGATCGCCGTGCTGGCGGCGTTCTCGCTGGCGCGGATGGGGTTCTGGGGATCGGCGACCTTGGCGACCGGCGTGTTCCTCACCTACCTGGTTCCGGACACCCTTCTGTTCATCCCGTTATTCAAGATTTTCGCGTGGGTCCATGACGTTACCGGGATCGAGCTGATCAACCACTGGTGGGTGCTGATCGTTCTTTACCCGACGCTGACCGTGCCGTTCTGCACCTGGATCATGATCGGCTATTTCGCCAGCATCCCCAAGGAGCTGGACGAGGCGGCGCTGATCGACGGCGCCAGCTATTTCCAGGTGTTGACGCGGATCTTCATCCCCGTGGCATTGCCGGGGATCATCGCCGCGATGATTTTTTGCTTTACGGTTTCGTGGGCGAACTTCCTCTACCCGCTCGCTTTTACGACTTCCGCCGACCAGCTGGTGCTGCCGGTGGGCATCGTCACGACGCTGATCAAGGGCGACGTGTTCAACTGGGGTCAGATCATGACCGGGGCATTGCTTGGTGCTGCGCCGCCGCTCATCATCTACGCCTTTCTGATGGATTATTACATTTCCGGCCTGACCGCCGGCGCCACCAAGGGCTAAAAGGGGTAAGCACATGGCGCAAGTTGCGCTCCGTAACATCGTCAAAATGTTCGACAAAACCCCTGCGGTGCAGGGGATCGATCTCGATATCACCGACCGCGAATTCATCGTGCTGGTCGGCCCTTCGGGGTGTGGCAAAAGCACGACCCTGCGGATGATCGCCGGCCTCGAAGAGGCCACTTCCGGCGAAATATACATCGGCGACCAACTGGTCAACGACGTGCCGCCGAAGGACCGCGACATCGCGATGGTGTTCCAGAATTATGCGCTCTACCCGCATATGACGGTGTTCGAGAACATGTCCTTTGGCCTGCGGCTGAAGAAATTCCCCAAGCAGGAGATCAAGGAACGGGTAGCCAACGCGGCTCGCATCCTCGATATCACCGACCTGCTCGACCGGCGGCCGAAGCAGCTTTCCGGCGGCCAACGCCAGCGGGTGGCGATGGGGCGCGCCATTGTCCGCAACCCGAAGGTCTTCCTGTTCGACGAGCCGCTGTCGAACCTCGACGCCAAGCTGCGCGTGCAGATGCGCACCGAGATCAAGAAGGTGCACCAGAAGGTCACCGTGACCACCGTCTACGTCACCCACGACCAGATCGAGGCAATGACCCTCGCCGATCGCGTCGTCGTGATGAACGCCGGCCGGATCGAGCAGATCGGCCCGCCCAACGAGCTGTACCACAACCCGAAAACCCGGTTCGTCGCCGGGTTCATCGGCTCGCCGGCGATGAACTTCATGCCGGGCCGGGTGGTCAACGGCGGAAACAACCTGAACATCCGTCTGTCGGACAAGCTGAGCCTGCCGATCCCGGAATCCCGCACGGCGCGCTATCGCGCCTACCTCGACAAGGAGGTGATCTTCGGGCTTCGGCCGGAGGACATCATCGAAGGCCGCGGCGACGTGCCGCCAGGGTGTGCCGCCTTCGACGTGCAGCTCGACGTGGTCGAGCCGATGGGCATGGAGACGATGGTATATTTCATCGTCGATGGCACCGAGGTCTGCGGCCGCGTCAACCCGACTGCTGCAGGCAATGCCGGCGAAACGATGAAGCTGGTCGGCGACATGAACCACATGCACCTGATCGACCCGGCGACGGACCAGGTGATCTAGCGCCGACGGTTTTCTGAACCAGCCAGGGGCAATCCGGCCGAGGCCGGAACGAGGATAGTTGCGGAGGCGCCAATGACGGTCGCGGGCCAATCGATCGCGATCACCGGCGCCGCCCGTGGGCTCGGCCAGGAATTCGCCCGGCATCTCGCTGCCGCAGGCGCCAACATCATCGTCGGCGACGTCAACGATTGCGCCGCGACACTTGACCTGATCGCCGCCGCCGGCGGTAAGGGCATCGCCGTCACGCTCGACGTCACCGATGCATCATCGGCCGCGGCTATGGTGGAGGCCGGGCTCGCCGCATTCGGCCGGCTCGACGGGCTGGTCAACAATGCCGCGCTCTACGGCGCGCTCCATGGCGGACGGTTCGACACGATCGCCGAAGCCGAATGGGATGCCTGCATGACGGTCAACGTCAAAGGCATCTGGAATTGCTGCAAGGCGGCGGTGCCGGCGATGCGGCAAGCAGGCCGCGGCAGCATCGTCAACATCGCCTCGCTGGCCGCGACCTACGGCATGCCTTATGGGCTGCACTATACGGCCTCCAAGGCTGCGGTCATCGGGATCACGCGCGGCCTGGCACGCGAACTGGGGCGCGACCGCATCCGGGTCAACGCGCTGGCGCCGAGCGCCGTGCTGACCGAGGGCACCCGCGAATTTTTTGGCGATAAGCTCGACCGCGCCCTGGAGACAATCAAGGCCAGTCAGACGATCCAGCGCAACCTGGTGCCGTCGGACTTGGCTGGTACAATCGCATGGCTGCTGTCGGACGCCAGCGATTTCATCACCGGCCAAACCATCGCCGTCGACGGCGGCACGGTGATGTTGTGATTTGGACGCTGTGAGGCAGGTATGGATCTCAACGGGAAAGCGGCGCTGATCAGCGGTGCCGGCGGCGGAATTTGTCGCGCCATCGCCGTCGCCTTTGCCAAAGCCGGCGCCTCGGTCGCGTGCATTGATATCGATATTCAAAGTGCAGAGGAAACCGCGCGACTGGTAAGGGAAGCGGGCGGCGAAGCCATCGCTCAGCACTGCAATGTCGCCGACGAGGCCGAGACCCATGCCGTCACGATGGCGGCCCAGGCGGCATTCGGCCGGCTCGATATCCTGGTCAGCGGCGCGGCACCGCACGATCCCGGTGGCACGGTCGTCGATACTCCGCTGGCCGAGTGGCAGATGGTCGTCGACATCAACCTCACCGGCGCCTTCCTGCTCAGCAAGGCGGCGCTGCCCTACATGATCGAGGGCGGCGGCGGATCGATAATCTTTATCGCCTCGCAGCTTGGCCGGGTCGGCAGCGCCGGCCGCGCCGCCTATTGCGCAACCAAAGGCGCGCTGATCCAACTGGCCAAGGTGATCGCGATCGATCACGCCGCGCAAAATGTCCGCGCCAACGCCCTGTCGCCCGGCGCGGTCGAGACGCAACGCACCCTCAAGCGCTATGGCTCCTTCGCCGAAGCGGGCGAGAAATTGGGGGCCAAGCATTTGACCCAGCGGCTCGGTCGACCGGAAGAGCTGGCGCAGGCCGCGGTCTTTCTCGCCAGCGACGCGGCAAGCTTTGTTACCGGCAGCGATCTCCTGGTCGACGGCGGCTACACCGCGATCTGACCGGGTACTCTGGCCCTCGGGGACAGTGGGGGCTAGACATCCGCCCGCCTTTGCCTCGTCACGGTCGATACCGAGATCGTGTTCGCCCGGCCTAAGCCTCGCAGAAATCGACGATGGTGCCGTCGGCGGCGAGGCAAACCGCCTGGAGCGGACCACCCCGCCCCGCCCCGCCATCGATCGAGACCCCAAATGGCCGCTCGACCAGGCCGCGCCGATTGCGATCGAAGCCGCGCACCACGCGGCTGAAGCCGGCGTAGGGCGCAGCAAGCTCGAGGATATCGGTGGCGCCCCACCAGAAGGCATCGCCCTGGGCAATCAGCGCCCGCCGCGGATCGATCCCGGAATGGACGAAAAGCAAGCCTGCCTCACCGGTAAATGCGGCGTGGCGCAGCGTAGCGAACAAGGTCGAATGACCCTCCGCGGCATTCATCGCGGTGCGCAACCCGCTGGTCCAACGGGTGATCGTGCGCGGTCCGTCGCGGGTCGCGGCAAAGCCCTGGCGCAAATCGCCGCCATAGGCACGCACGGTCGACTCGACCCCGGCTTGCACCATCCAGGCCAACACTTCGCCGGGGTTGGGCGCAAACTGCAGTTGCAACAGCTTTTGCCACATTTCTTCCTGCGCGCCGCGGAGATAGACGACATCGCAGGAAAAGCCGTGACGCCGGCCGAGAACGCGCCGGCGAAAATCGAGCAGCTCGTCGACCGTCGCAGCGATATCGGCGCCGTAGCCGAGATAATTGCCAAGGTAGACCAGACGGTCGCCCTGGACAAACCGCTCGCCGATCAGATCATGCACCCGGGCGAGCCTGCGGGCTTCGCCGTGCACCGAAGCCACCGCCCACACGCGGCGGGCGTCGCGCATCTCGACAAAATTCTTGGTGGAGGCGACTGCCTTCACTTAGCCCGTCCCGGCGTGGCCGCGTTCTAGCGCCCGTTTCCGCCGTTGGGCGAAGCGGCGTTGCATCGCCCGGCACTCACAACGAAACCGGGGCCGGCGGCGGCGACCTGCCTCATACGCGACATTCGTACTGCGCTTGTAACCCTCAGGAAACTCATCCCCGTTCGATCCATCTGCCGCTCGCAGACGGCACTGGTTCGGCGCGACCTAAGCCGAAAGCATTTGCTCGACGCGCTGCGTCGCCGTCATCTCGTCGATGCGCTCGACCGCCGCGAATTCGCGGACCAGACGGTCCAGCGCCGCCTGATAGATTTGGCGCTCGCTGTAGGACTGCTCGGGCTGGCCGACATTGCGGAACAGGTCGCGCACCACCTCGGCGATCGAGGCCGGATCGCCCGAAGCGATCTTGGCCTGGTACTCCTGGGCGCGGCGGCTCCACATCGTGCGCTTTGCACGCGAGCGGCCGCGCAGCTTGGCCAGCGCCGCATCCATTTCCTTGCGGCTCGACAGCTTGCGCAGACCGGAAACCTTTGCCTTGGCGAGCGGCACGCGCAGCGTCATCCGATCCTTGTCGAACAACACGACAAAAACGTTGAGGGTATGACCGGCGATCTCCTGGGTCTCGATCCCGGTAATCTTGCCGACGCCGTGAGTCGGGTAAACCACCAGATCGCCGGTGGTGAACAACATCTTATCGCCCGAAATCATCTCGATCTCTCACGCTGCCGACCCCCAGGGACGCATCACGACGCCTCCTGAGTCGCCAAACGCGGCGGCGACTGTCCACATCTCGACGAAGAGCGCGGAACGAGGGGGAACGCGTCTAATGCGCTAATGAAATGTATATCATAACTGTACCAGGCGAAGCCAGCGCATCAGCTATGCGTGTTGCCGCCCCGCCCGCTCGGGGGCCGTTCAGGTGGGCTCGGCGACGCGGATCGCCGGCCCGCCAATGGCCGATTGGCGACTTGCGCAGGTCACCTTCAGCTGCTGCTTCCACCCTTTGGGCTGAAGAATTTATCGTATTTGCCTTCAACCCCTTTCCACTCGTCGGCGTCGTCCGGGGCGGGCTTCTTGCGGGTGATATTGGGCCAGTTCGCCGCGTATTCCCGATTCAGCGCAAGCCATTGTTCCGCCACCGCCTCGCTATCCGGAATGATCGCCTCGGCCGGGCATTCGGGTTCGCAGACGCCGCAATCGATGCATTCGTCGGGGTGAATGACCAGCATGTTCTCGCCCTCATAAAAGCAATCGACAGGGCAAACCTCGACGCAGTCCATGTATTTGCAGCGGATGCAGGCTTCGGTGACGACATAGGTCATGGTGTTCGGCTTCTTCCGTTCGGGTTCGGCGCTGGCGCCACGCTGATCTTACATAAAATGGGGTGCGATCCAATGCGCCCAAGCATGAAAGCTGTCGCCGGCCGGCTCCGCCATCTCGGTCTGGAGGGTAACGCGATGGCGGCCGTGGAGCGGCGGCAGCGCGAGTTCGAGCGGTGCCTGGCAGCCCGGCTCGACGACGCATTCGCCGCGGCCGAGCCGGTTGCCGGCCGGGTCCTCGACCTGAGCGGCGAACCTGACCGCCGCACGCGCCTTGGGCGGCAGCGAGACGGTCGCGTGAAACCGGGTGTGGCCGGCAAAGTCGCGCTCGATCACCAGCCTCGCCGGCGGACCGCCGGCATCGTTGGGATGGAGCTGACAGGAATGCTCGTCGAACACCATGAATCCCCAAATCCCGTCCGACACGTCCTCCAGTTCGATCGGCTGCCGCGCCAGGGAAGGCTCGAGCAACAGCAGGCGCGGCGGCGCCGCAGGACCGGTGCGCGCCCGACGGCGGATGAATACCGACAGCTCGCCGCTGCGGCTGCGATCGAAGCGATCCGGATCGAAACATGCCTCGACCGTGGCGAGGCAGCCGGGTATCCATTCGTCATGGGTCTCGACCGTGACGCACAGCGCCTCCTGGTGCCAGCGTGCCTCGCGGTCGGCGAACACCTCGCGCTCGCTACCCTCGATATCGCATTTGATCAGGTCGGCCCGGTCCCAGCCGCTTATTCGCAGGATTTCGTCGACCGACCAGGCCGGCGTTCCCGCATCGCCGGCAGCGGCGGTGAAATGCACGCCCCAATCGCCGAGCTCATGGCCGCTCACCGACAGGGTGGCCGGCCTGCTCCAAACTGCGCCGTTGAGCCGGCGAATTCGCGGATAAGGTGCGGTATTTAAGCCTAACACCTTGAAGTTGGCGGGCGCAGGCTCAACGCAGACGATTTCCGCGGTGGGAAAGCGATGCGCCAGATACACCGCGGCGTAGCCGACATAAGCGCCTAGATCGAGGATCCGGGCCGGCGGCTGCGCGAACGGTATCGAAAATTCCTCAATCCCGAAAATCTGGTCGAAATTGGCCAGATCGGAGCTGCCGCAGCGGAAATAGAGCGGATTCATCAGCTCCGGCAGCACGATCGTCGACAGGCCGAGAGTCGTGCGGTTGATCCGCCCCAGCGCCGCGCGGTAGAGGGCGCGCAACTCGGCGTTGCCGGGCTCGCGACGCAGCGCCGCCTCCAGCGCGTACTTGCCGTGTGGATCGGAATCGGCCGTGGCCAAATGAGGGTCGCTCATGATGGTTGCCTAGCATGCGGCTCGCCGGCGGAACAACCCCATGCGGACCGGCTCGTGCAGACTGGCCCATGTAGACTGGGGTTTGCGGGCAATACCCAACGTGCGCCGCCGGCCGGCGAGGTGCCGACGGGCGCTCGTGCGACAACGAAGCCAGCGAAATTTTATTGCGCGAAATTTTAATCTCGGTGGCCCGTTATCGCCCGGCGTCTCACTCCGATCGCGAGCCGAAAATTGCCAAAGCGCGGCAAGATCATCCTGATGCATTTCGCCGGCCAGATGCCGCTTGCGGGGATCGCCTGGCAGGCGGCGCATTACCTCGTCGCCCTGCAAAAGCTCGGCTATGAGGCGTGGTACATCGAGGATCACGGCACCAACCCCTACGATCCACGCGTCGAAAGCGTGGTGATGAGCTGCGACTATAATGTCGCATATCTGCGCCGGGTGATGGAGCGGCTGGGTCTGGGCGAGCGGTGGGCCTATCGCTGCGGGGTCGACGAGGTCTATCACGGCCACTCGCGCCAGCGCGTCAACGAACTCTATGGCGAAGCCGATGCGCTGATCAATCTATGCGGCGCACACCACCTCTACGAGCGGCATATGCGCTGCCCGGTGCGCATCCTGATCGATACCGATCCCGGCTATCAGCAGATCAACTATGCCAAGGGCGACGCGGCCGAGCGGGCCTATCTCGGCGCGCATACGCATTTCTTCACCTACGGCGCCAATCTGGGCCAGCCCGCGTGCCCCATCCCCCTGTCCGACGTTGACTGGCGACCGACCCGGCCACCGGTCGATATCGATCTGTGGCCTGCGCCGGAGGGCGCGCCGCCCTGCTTCACTTCCATCGCGAGCTGGGACAATCGGGGCAAGGATATAGAGTACGGGGGCTCAACCTATTTCTGGTCAAAGCACGTCAACTTCATGAAATTCCTGGACTTGCCGCGCCTGCACCCGGAGACCTGCTTTCGCATGGCGATGCTGCCGCCGGCGGAGTCGATCCGCCGCAAGGTCGAGGGCAATGGCTGGCGGCTGGTCGACCCCCGCCCGATTTCCGCCGATCTCGACAGCTACCGCTCGTTCATCGCCGGCTCGCGCGGCGAATTTACCGTCGCCAAGGATATTTACGCGCGCACCGGCAGCGGCTGGTTCAGCGACCGCGCCGTGTGCTATCTGGCCAGCGGCCGGCCGGTCATCACCATGCGCACCGGCTGCGACCGGCTTTATCCGATCGGCAGCGGGTTGTTCGACTTCGCTACCCACGACGAGGCGCTTACCGCGATCGATGCGATCGCCGGCGATTATCGTCGCCACAGTCGCGCGGCACGCGAGCTGGCTCACGCCTATTTCGACGCGAAAAGCATTGTCGGCAACCTCCTGGCCGAGATCGGGCTGTGCGCTTGCCCAGCCCCCGGATGCGACCGCTCAACCGCTTGACAGATCGGATATTTTCGGTGGAATTGTCGCCAATGCCGGCGACTGTGGACCGCCGGCGCAGACGGGTGCGATCGGCGCTGTTGCTGTTGGGATTTTGATGAATTCGCCAAGCACATTGGTCCGCGCCGAAGCGGCCGCGGGCATGCAATTCGTGGAACCGTCGCGCCCTCTCCCCGCCCGGAACGGCCTGTGGAACCGCCTCTCGCTGGCGGTTTTCGTGGTGACGGCAGTGCTGGTGGTGCTGACCTTCCGCAGCTACGGCGTCACCTGGGACGAGGACGTCCAGAATTGGTACGGCAATTTGGTTCTCGACTATTACCTGAACCTGCTGGGCCAAGGGCACACCCCGCATTGGCAACTGCTCTACAAATACGGCGATCTCTATAACTACGGCGCGGCCTTCGACATGGTCGCGGCGATCGTCAACCGCTTTTCGCCGTTGGGCGTATACGAAACCCGGCACCTGCTGAACGGGCTGGTCGGCATTTTCGGTCTCGTCGGCTGCTGGAAGCTGGGCCGCGCGGTGGGCGGTCCCCGCGTCGGTTTCCTCGCCGCGCTGTTCCTCGTGCTGACCCCCAATTACTACGGCCAGATGTTCAACAACCCCAAGGACATCCCGTTCGCCGTCGGGTTTGCCTGGGCGACTTATTACCTGATCCGGGTTCTGGGCGAATTGCCGCGCCCGCGGACACGTTTGGTGGTCAAGCTCGGTCTCGCCATCGGTCTGGCGATGGGGGTGCGGATCGGCGGGCTTCTGCTGCTCTGCTATCTCGGGCTGGCGCTGTGCCTGTTCGGCGTCTGGCAGGCGATTGCGGCGCGCCGGGTCGCGGTGCTGTTCGAGATTGGCTGGACGACGCTATTGCGCGTCTTTCTGCCGGCAACGGCGATTGCCTACCCGGTCATGCTGGCATTCTGGCCGTGGGCGCAGAGCGATCCGGTCAGGCGCCCGCTGAGCGCCCTAGCTGTGTTCTCGCACGAGATATTCCCGTGGAAGACACTGTTCGACGGCCAGTTCGTCCCGGCGACAAACCTGCCTTGGACATATCTCCCGACCTATATCGCCATCGATCTTCCCGAGCTTGTCCTTGCGCTGCTGCTTGCCGCCCCGATCGTCGCCGCGGTCGCCCTCTTTCGCCGCGAGGCATGGCGGTGCGGGCCGGTTCTCGCCGGCTTCATGCTCGGATTTTCGATCATCTTTCCGGTCGCCTATGCCATCGCCGACCGCACGGTACTGTTCGACGGCATGCGGCATTTCATGTTCGTGCTGCCGCCGATCGCGGCCTCTGCCGCGCTTGTCGCCGATCTTGCGTTGCGACGGCTCGCCGCACTTCCCTGCCGCCAGCCGATCTACGCCGCGCTCGGTCTGTACGGGGTCGCGCATGTGTCGATCATGGTGATGCTCCACCCTGACCAATACGTCTACTACAACGGGTTTGTCGGCGGGGTTGCGGGCGCCGAGCACCGGTTCAAGCTCGATTATTGGGCCAATTCCTTTGCCGAGTCGGTGCGCGGCCTCGAAGACCGCCTGCGCAAGGAATACGGCGCCGATTTCGAGGAGCACGAGTTCACCGTCGCGATCGACGGTCCTCCGACTCCCGCGCAATACTATTTTCCGCCGAATTTCCGACCGGTGGGCGCCGCCAAGCAGGCTGATTTCGTCATCGGCTTTACCCTCGACGACACCGATCGCTATCTGACCGACCTGCCGATCTACAGGGTTGTCCGCATGGGTGCGCTGTTGTCGGTTGTCGTCGACCACCGCGAATACCTGGCCGCGGAACGGCTGACGCGACAGCCGCTCGCCGGCGCGACGCCACGGAACTTCCCGCTATCGGCCTATCCGTGAGCGGGGCGGAATGGTCGCGCTGCCGCCGGCGTTTTCGGCGCGTGAGACGCCGCTGGCAGGCGGCAGGGGAGAGTGCGTCTGGAACGAGCTGAATACGAAAAGCTGCGCCGGGTCGAGGATCGGATGTGGTGGTTTGCCGCGATCCACGCGAACCTGCTGATGCTTTACCGGTGCGCGCGGCCCGACGATTCCTTGCCGGGGCGGGGGTTGGCGGGAGCGCGGCCGGTGCTCGATGCCGGCTGCGGCACCGGCGGCCTCCTGGCGCGGCTGCGGCAGCAGTTTCCCGCGTGCGAGGCAATCGGGCTCGACGCCGATGAAGCCGCTTGCGCCTGGGCGGCGCAGAAAAGCGCGCGGCCGGTTTGCGCGGGATCGGTCAACGAATTGCCGTTCGCCGATGCCGCCTTCGCCACGATTTTCAGCGTCGACGTGTTGTGCCACCGCGATGTCGACGACGTCCGGGCATTGGCGCAGTTTCATCGCTGTCTCGCGGCTGGCGGCATTCTGATTCTCAACCTCCCCGCGTATCGCTGGCTGATGTCGCGCCACGATGCGGCCGTCTACAATGCCCGCCGCTATACCAGGAAAGAGGTGCTCGCTCTGCTGCGCGCCGCCGGGTTCCACCCGCTCTTTGCCAGCTACTGGAACATGCTGCTGTTCCCGCTGATGGTCACGATGCGCAAGCTGCTGCCGGGCAACGCGGCCGCGCGCAGCGATGTCGAGCTGCAACCGGCAATCGTCGAGGCGGCAGGCCGGGTCGCCACAACCATCGAGCGCGCCCTGCTGCGCGCCGGAATCCGCCTGCCGTTTGGCGGATCGGTGCTGGCCGTCGCCGCCAAACCAGAGAACGCCCATGCCTGACCCCTCCCTGCCACGCGACATCCCGGCCGACCAGGCCCGGCCGGCGCTGTCGATCGTCATCCCCGTGTACAACGGCGCCGACAGCATCGGCGAGCTGGTCGCCGCACTGGAGGCGCTGTCGATCCCCGGCGGACACGAGATCGTGCTCGTCAACGACGGCAGCCCGGACAACAGCCTTGCCGTCTGCCGCACGCTGGTCGAGAAGGCGAAGATCCCGATCACCCTGATCGACCTCGCGCGCAATTACGGGGAGCACAACGCGGTCATGGCCGGGCTGCGCCATACCCGCGGCGCCCATGTCATCAACATGGACGACGACCTGCAGAACCCGCCGGAAGAGGTCGCCCGTCTCCTCGCCTTTGCCCAGGAAAGCGGGAGCGATGTCGTCTATACCTACTATGACGAAAAGCAGCACGCCCGCTGGCGCAATCTCGGCAGCAAGTTCACCAACTGGATCGCTGGCTTCGTCCTCGACAAGCCGAAGAATTTCTACCTGTCGAGCTTCCGCTGCATGAGCGCCTTCGTGGTGCGCGAGATCACCCGCTATGACGGCCCGTTCCCCTATATCGACGGGCTGATTCTGCAGGTAACCCAGAACATCGATCGCATGCTGGTGCGCCACCTGCCGCGGGCGGTCGGCCGCAGCAATTACACGCTGCGGCGGCTGCTGCGGCTGTGGATGAGCATGTTCGTCAATTTCTCGGTGATGCCGCTGCGGATCAGCACCCTGGCCGGGTTTACGCTGAGCGCGATCGGCGCGGCCGGCAGCCTCGCAGCGGTCGTCGAGGCCCTGTTCTTTTCGCCGCCGGCCGGCTGGGCATCGCTGTATGCGGCGGTCCTGCTGCTGTCCGGCGTGCAGCTGACGATCCTCGGTATCATCGGCGAATATCTCGGCCGCCTGTATCTGACCGCCAACCGCAAGCCGCAGGCGGTGGTGCGCTCCGTGACCCGCGCCGACCCGGCGATCCCGACGACGGCGCCACCGCCGGTGCAGCTGCGACGACGCGGCTTGGGCAGCGCCCGGTGACCTTGTCCTATCTGAGCCTTGCCGCGGCCATTCTCATGGGAATCGTCGGCCAGATCGTGCTCAAATCGGGCGCGGTCGGCGCGCCGAGCCTGACCGCCCAGCTCTTCAATCCGCTTACGATTATCGGGCTGGGGGTTTATGCCTGCGCCGCGATCGCCTATGTGGTGGCGCTGAACAAGATCCCGGTATCGGTCGCCTTTCCGTCGGTGGCGGCGAGCTATGCCGTGGTCGCGGTCCTTGCCCATTTTCTCTGGAACGAGCCGCTCGGCTTGCCGCAGCTTGGCGGCATCGCACTCATCGCCGGCGGAATCATCCTGATCCACCAGACCTGAATCCGATCGTCATTGCCGTGAAAGCGGCCATGACGAGACGGGCGTTTTCAGAAAAAACCGGCGAATTTCGGCGACCACGCGCTCGGCAGCGGCATCGCCGAGCTGCGGGTATATCGGCAGGCTGAGGATGTCGCGGACGACCGCTTCGCTGGCGGCAAGTCCCGACGGCCCGGTGGCAAGGCGGCCGCAGTAGGCCGGCTGCAGATGCACCGGCAGCGGGTAATGGATGCCGGTGCCGATTCCGGCCTGGCGCAGATGCTCGCGCAAGCGGTCCCGCTTGGCGGTGCGGACGACGTATTGGTGGAAAACATGGGTCGCG
>DASQGR010000185.1:0-13316 GCA_035632515.1 Allostellaceae bacterium
CCGCGCGCGAGCCGGAGATCGTCGACCTTGCCGCCTCTCTGACGGCGATGGGCGCGCGGATCGATGGCGCCGGCACCGACCGGATCGCGATCCGCGGGGTCGCCAGCCTGCACGGCGCCAGCCATCCCGTGATCCCCGACCGCATCGAGACCGGCACCTATCTGATGGCGGCGGCGGCGACCGGGGGCGAGGTCAGGCTGGCCGGCGCCCGGCTCGACCATCTCCAGGCGGCGGCGCGGATGCTCGAAACCGCCGGAGTCTCGGTGATCGACGACGCCGGCGGCATCACCGTGCGCCGGCGCAACGGCCGGATCGACGGCGTCGATGTGATGAGCGAGCCCTACCCCGGTTTTCCGACCGATCTGCAGGCGCAGGTCATGGCGCTGATGACGGTGGCCGATGGCGCCGCGATGATTACCGAGACGATTTTCGAAAACCGCTTTATGCACGTGCCCGAGCTGATGCGGATGGGCGCCAACATCAACGTGCACGGCGCGTCGGCGCTGGTGCGGGGGGTGAGCCGGCTGCTCGGCGCCCAGGTGATGGCGACCGATCTGCGCGCCTCGGTGTCCCTGGTGGTGGCCGCGCTCGTCGCCGAGGGCGAGACGGTGATCAACCGGGTCTATCACCTCGACCGCGGCTATGAGAGGCTCGAGGAAAAGCTCGCCGCCTGCGGTGCGCGTATCGAGAGGTTGCGCGGTGGCGCCTGATACCCCGCTGAAGCTGCGCGCCGAGGATGTCGACGATCTTGCCGTGATCTCGGCCTGCATGCAGGATGCGCTGATCTCGGTCAAGGATTTGAGCTACGACCGGACCGCCCGCAGCTTTACCTTCGTCGCCAACCGCTTCCGCTGGGAAGGGCCTCTCGACACCGACGGTGGCGTTGCGGCTCACGAGCGGACCTTGTGCACGGTCTCGTTCGCCGCCGTCGAGCGGGTATCGTATCGCGGCTTCCGGCGCAGCGCCGACGACCGTATCCTGTCGCTGCTGGCGATCCGCCCCGGCGCCGGCGGCGCCACGATCGCCCTCGAGTTCTCCGGCGGCGCCACGGTGCGGCTCGACGTGTCATCCATCCGCGTGCACGCCACCGACATCGGCGAGCCATGGCCTACCGTGTGGCGGCCCGACCACAACGCGGACGCCCCCCGATGAGAGACCGCCGCGCGCCGCCCGCCGATAACGACAAGCTCGTCATGGCGCTGCCCAATGGCCGTATCCTCGGCGAGGTGATGCCGTTGTTGCATCGCATCGGCATCGAACCCGAACCCGCCTTTGCCGATCCGGCAGCACGGCAGCTGCGCTTTGCCACCTCGGAGCCGGGGCTCGACATCATTCGCGTGCGCAGCTTCGACGTCGCGACCTTTGTCGCCTTTGGCGCGGCCCAGCTTGGAGTTGCCGGCAACGACGTGCTGATGGAGTTCGACTATTCCGAGATATACGCGCCGCTCGACCTCGATATCGGTCATTGCCGGATGATGGTCGCGGCGCCGGCGGATTGGGTCGGGCAGGAGGATCCGCGCAGCTGGAGCCACCTGCGCGTCGGCACCAAATATCCCGAGGTCACCCGACGCCATTTCGCCGCGCGCGGGGTCCAGGCCGAATGCATCAAGCTGAACGGCGCGGTCGAGCTGGCGCCGAGCCTTGGCCTGTGCCGGCACATCGTCGACCTGGTGCAGACCGGCACCACGCTCAAAGCCAACGGGCTCGTCGAGATCGAGCACATCACCGACATCACCTCGCGGCTGATCGTCAACCGACCGGCGTTGAAGACCAGGCCCGAAGAGGTCGGCTACTGGATCGACGCCTTCCGCGACGCAACCACCGCCGCCAAACAGGCGGCGGCAAAATAGACGCGGCCGATGGCGATCACGCTGTCGACGCGCGACACCGGTTTCGAGGCCGCCTTCGCTGCGTTCCTCGCCGCCAAGCGCGAGACCGACGCCGATGTCGACGATGCCGTCGGCGCGATTATCGGCGATGTCGCCACCCGCGGCGATGCGGCGTTGGTCGATCATACCCGGCGGTTCGACCGGGTGGCGTTGACGGCCGAGCAATTGCGTCTGTCGGCGCAGGATATCGCCACCGCCGCCGATTTGGCGCCGGCGGAAACCGTGGCCGCATTGCGTGTCGCTGCCGAGCGGATCGAGAGCTTTCACCAACGGCAGCTGCCGCAGGGCATCGACTATGTCGACGATATCGGGGTGCGGCTCGGCCTGGTGTGGCGGCCGCTGGCGAGCGCGGGGCTGTATGTGCCGGGCGGCACCGCCGCCTACCCCTCCTCGGTGCTGATGAATGCGATTCCGGCCAAAGTCGCCGGCGTCGAGCGGCTGGTGATGGTCGTGCCGACCCCGGAGGGCGTCTTGAACCCGCTGGTGATGGCCGCTGCGCGCCTCGTCGGGATAGACGAGATCTACCGCGTCGGCGGCGCGCAGGCGGTTGCGGCGCTGGCCTACGGCACCGCGACGGTCGCGCCGGTCGACAAGATCGTCGGCCCCGGCAACGCCTATGTCGCCGCCGCCAAGCGCCGCGTCTTCGGCCGCGTCGGCATCGACATGATCGCCGGGCCGTCGGAGATCCTCGTCGTTGCCGACAATCGCAACGACCCCGCCTGGATCGCCGCCGACCTGCTGTCGCAGGCCGAGCACGATGTCTCGGCCCAGGCGATCCTCGTCACCGACGACGCCGGCTTTGCCGCGGCCGTGGAAACCGCCATGCGGCATCACCTCTCCCGCCTGCCGCGCGCCGCGATCGCGCGCGAAAGCTGGGACAGCAACGGTGCGATCCTTATCGTCGCCGACTGGGACGAAGCGGTGGCGCTGATCGACCGGGTTGCCCCGGAACATCTCGAACTCGCGGTCGACGACGCCGAGGGGCTGGCAAAGCGCGTGCGCCATGCCGGCGCGATCTTTCTCGGCCGCCATACGCCGGAAGCGGTCGGCGACTACATTGCCGGCCCCAACCACGTGCTGCCGACGGCGCGCAGCGCGCGGTTTGCCTCGGGGCTCAGCGTCTTCGATTTCCTCAAGCGCACGACGCTGGTCGGCTGCGACGCCGATGGGCTGAGGGCGTTGGCGCCGGCAGCGATTTGCCTCGCCGAAGCCGAGGGGCTCGACGCCCACGCGCTGTCGCTGTCGATCCGGCTGAACCGATGACGGCGACCCAGCGTATCGCCGCGATCACCCTCGACGAGCGCAGCGTCCTGCGCCGCAGCCCCGAGATCGAAAGCGAGCGCGCCGCGGCGATCGCCGACCTGCTGCACGAGAACAGCTTTGCCCCGGCATCGGGCAGCGCCGGCCCGTTCGAGCTGCATCTCGCGGTCGAGGAAAACCGGCTGTTGATCGAGATTGCCGGTGCCGACCGGGCGCGCGAGACGATCCAGCTCGGCCTCGCCCCGTTCCGCCGCATCGTCAAAGACTATTTCGTCGTCTGCGAGAGTTATTACGATGCGGTGCGCCGCCAAAGTCTCAGTCAGATCGAGGCGATCGATGCCGGCCGCCGGGCGCTGCACAACGAAGGGTCGGCGCTGCTGATCAAGCGGCTGACCGGCAAGGTTGCGATCGACCACGATACCGCGCGGCGCCTGTTCACGCTGATCTGCGTGCTGCACCTGCGCGCCTGACGGCGGGGAATCGGGCCGGCGATGTCGATCCTGTTGCTCGCTTCCGCCTCACCGCGCCGGCTCGAGCTGCTGCGCCAGATCGGCATCGTCCCCGATCGGATCGACCCGGCGGAAATCGACGAGACCCCGCTGCCGCGCGAGTTGCCGGCGGCGCACGTGCTGCGCCTCGCCCGCGCCAAGGCCGACGCGGTGCGGCCGCGCCACCCCGGCGCTTTCATCTTGGCCGCGGATACCGTCGTCGCCTGTGGCAGACGAATCCTGGGCAAACCTGCCGACGAAAGGGCGGCGCACGACTTTCTATCGCTGCTTTCCGGCCGGCGGCACCGGGTCCATGGCGGCGTGGTGGCGATCGGCCCTAACGGTCGGATGGGGGTGCGACGCGTGGTCAGTCAGGTCGGCTTCAAGCGGCTCAGCGACGCGGAGATCGCCGCCTATCTCGCCACCGGCGAATGGCGGGGCAAGGCTGGCGGCTATGCGATCCAGGGCCACGCCGCCGCGCTGATCGACTGGATATCGGGCTCCTATTCCAACGTGGTCGGTCTGCCGCTTTACGAGACGGCGCAGCTTTTGGCCGGTCTTGGCTATCGACCGCGATGCCCGGCGAGCTGCTGATTGCGGCCGGCCCCGGCGAATGGCGCGCCGCCTGGGTCGAGGACGACGAAGCGGTCGAATTGTATGTCGAGCGCGGCGATACCCGGCCGGCTGGCAGCATCCATCTCGGCCGGGTCGTGCGGCTGGTGCCGGGGCTCGAGGCGGCGCTGGTCGATATCGGCGACGAGCGGCCGGCGCTGCTGCCGCTGCGCGATGCGCCAGGCGTCAAACCGGCGGAAGGCGCCCGCATGCTGGTGCAGGTGCGCCGCGAAGCCTGGGCCGACAAGGCGCCGTTGCTCACCGCCAAGGTCAGCGCCGGCGATCACCCTGCCCTCGACGACCGCGCCCCCCAGCTCGACCCGCCCGCACAGCTGTTTCCGCCGCCCGGCTTCGCCGCTGCGCTGGCCTTGCGCCTGCCGGGCCGGCCTCAGCGAATCCGCGCCGACGACCGGGCGATCCTCGGCGAGCTGCGCGCCGCCTTTCCCGGCGTCGAGGTCACGCCGATAGCCGCCCTCGATTGGCCGCTCGACCTCGACGCCGTGTTCGAGGCCGCCGTGGCGCCGAGCCTCTTCCTCGCCGGCGGCGGCAACGTGCATATCGAGGAATGCCGCACAGCGACCCTGATCGATGTCGATACCGGCATCCCGGACGCGCGCTCGGCCGAGCGCGCCCCAGTCGCCGTCAATCGCGCCGCGGCGGCGCTGATCGGGAAGCAGTTGCGTCTGCGCAACATCGCGGGGCCGATCGTTGTCGATTTTGTCGGGCTCGATCGGCGCGGCGCGCGCGAGGGGGTGCGTCAAGCGCTCGCCGCCGCGCTCGAGCGCGACCCGGCCAATCCGCAGCTCCTCGGCTGGACGCGGCTCGGGCATATCGAGATCGTGCGGCCGCGGCGCGGGCGCTCGCTCGGCGATGCGCTGTTCGAGCTCGACGCAGGTGCGGCGCGGGCAAAGCGGGCGGTCACGGTTGCGCACGAGGCGCTGCGCCGCCTGCAGCGCGAAGCACGCGCCGATCCCGCGGCGAATTGGCGACTGAGCGTACCCCAAGCGGTCGAGGCCGCATTGCGCGGTCCGGCCGCGAGGGGGTTGCACGCGCTCGAAACGCGCCTCGGCCGCCGCATCGCGATCGTCGTCGCATCCGATCGACGCGAGGGTTTTGACATCGCGCCGGTCCAGGCCCATATCGCCGGCCATGAGTCCTGACGATACTTCGCCGTCTTCCCGATCTCCCGGCACCGCCTGCCCGAACTGCGGCAAGCCCACGAAGGCGGCGCATCGGCCGTTCTGTTCGGCCCGCTGTCGCAACATCGATCTCGGCCGGTGGCTCAAAGGCGGTTACCGGATCGAAACCGAAGAACCCGCGGAAGACGATTCCGGCGAGCCGTCCTAGCCGAGCGCTGCGCCCCAGCCGAGCCGCACCCGGCCGAGCGCCATCGCGACGGTTGCCTGGGTCGGCTCGACCACCGGAATCCCCACCGCCTGCTCGAGCGCGTCGCGATACCGCGCCATGCCGGCGCAGCCCATCACGATCGTGTCGGCGCCGTGCGCGTCGCGCAGCCGGCAACCGACCTCAGTCATCCGGGCGAGCGTGGTGCGGGCATCGCCGAGCTCGGTGACGCCGAGCCCAATCGGCAGATCGCCCGCCAGCCGCGCCCCAACCCCCATCGCTGCGTAGTAGCGCAGGTGTCGCGGCACCGATTTGGCCAGTATCGAGATCACCCCGAACCGATGGCCCAAGGTCAGCGCGGTGAGGACGCCGCATTCGGCAATGCCGAGCACCGGCTTGGTCGTCGTCTCGCGCGCCGAGTGGAGACCGGGATCGCTGAAGCAGGCGATGACAAAGGCGGCTGCCGCATTACCCTGTGCAGCGATCGTGCGGCACAGCGGCGCGATCACCGCATCGGCGTCACGCTGGCTTTCGACGCCCGGCGGACCCTCGTGCAGGGTCTGGCAGACGATCTCGGGACCATCGGCGAGGCGCAACGGCGCCATCGCGGCATCGATCGCCGCGGTCACCGCGTCGGTCGAGTTCGGATTGATGACGACGATCGGCCCGGATGTTGAGTCCACTGGCATTCCCGCCTCCAGGATGCAGTTGCGCGGGTAAGCCTACCGTACCCGTCGGCGCAGGAAAATCCGCCGCAGCCGGCGCCAGCGCTCCAGTCTCTTGGCCTCAGCCTGGCGCTGCCGGCGGAAGATGCAGGAATGGTCGCATTTGCGGTTGCGGCAATGGCCGGTGCCGGGCACCCAGGCGCACTCCTGCGCCCATCGCGCCGCGTGTGGCTCCCCGGCAAGTTCTTCCACGCGCTCCAGCGGATCGGGCCGACCAACACCCGACAACGGCATGACGATCCTTAAAGGGTTATGATCTCAATAGGAGTAATATATCGATAAAATACCACTAAAACTAGCGGTTTTCGCGCCACGCTGCCCGTTAACCTTGAATCGGCCCCATGGCGTAAACGACGATGCCGAGGATCTCGGCCGGATCGTCGGGCCGCGGCCGATAGTCGATCTGGCCGTCGCGCGACAGCAAGGTCAGCGCCCGTTCGGCAAGTCCGGGCGGGCTCGGCACGGCGGTTTGGATCGGCGCGTGGCGCGGAATCAAACGATTGTGCGTGCGGGTGATCAGCACCAGGTCACCGACGATGTTGCGGTCGAGGATGCCGTAGAGGATTTCATGCGTCGCCCGCGGCTCCGTCGCGCCCGCCGGCTCCAGAAAAAAGCGCACCAGCACCTTGGCCCCCGCCCGCAACGACTCGCGCAAATGGGCGAGCCCGCGCACGAACAGGATGGTGCCGCGCTCAAAGTCGAGATCGGCGCTGTCGTCGAAAATCTCGGCGGCAAAGCAGTCTTCCGGATCGGCAAGGCGGCCCGGCTGCAAGCGCTCATGCGGCTCCGGCAGAACGTATTCGGCCGGCCGGCTTTCCGCTTCGGCTGCCGCGATGGCAACGGTCAGCGGCACCGAGATGCCCTGGGTGCCGGGCAGCAGATCGCCGGCGGCGCATTGCAGCGGGCCGCAAAGCCGCTCGGCGGTGTCAGCGTTGATCCGCTTGTCGCCGCGTTCGAGTGCGCCGTAATAGGCGACGCTGATCGCCGCCGCCGCGGCGACGCCCTGCTGCGACATCCCGCGATGCCGGCGCAGCTCGCGCAGCCGGTTGGGATAGCGGCGAGCGCCGGTTATCGTCGGTGGGCGGCCGCGGTTGCGCATACACCGATTTCCTACCAGTTTGCAGACAATGTATCGACGGGTTTGGATATTAATTTCTCGCCGCAATTACTTCTATAAGAGTTATATCGGATGCCAGACAGGAAGGGCAGATCGATGACGGTATTGGCGGCGATCGAATACGGCGAGGGCAGGCCCGTCGCCATCCTGCACGGTCTGTTCGGCTCGGCGCGCAACTGGGCCGGTATCGCCCGGCGGCTGGGGCTTTATCGTCGGGCGATCGCCCTCGATCTGCGCAATCACGGCGCCTCGCCCCGGACCGCGACGATGAGCTATGCTGAGATGGCCGAGGATGTGCGCGCGACAATGGTGGCGCGCGGTCATCGGCGCTTTGCGCTTATCGGCCACAGCCTCGGCGGCAAGGTGGCGATGACGGCCGCCCTGGCCTACGGTGCCGATATCGAGCGCCTGATCGTGGTCGATATGGCGCCGGTGCCGTATCCGGTCGGGTACTTGCCCTATGTGCAGGCGATGCGCGGGCTCGATCTCGCCGCGATCAGCCGCCGCAGCGAGGCCGACGCGCGGCTTGCCACCGCCATCCCCGATCCGGCCGAGCGCGCGTTCCTGCTGCAAAATCTGGTGCTGGGCAGCGGCCCGCCGCGCTGGCAGCTCAATCTGGCCGCGATCGAACAGGCATTGCCGACGCTTTCCGGCTTTTCGGCGATGCCGCCCGGCTCGACTTACGGCGGCCCGACGTTGTTTATCTCCGGCGAAAATTCTGATTACCTCCGCCCCGAACACGATGCGGCCGTGCACCGGCTGTTTCCGAATGCGACGCTTGCGCGCATTGCCGGAGCCGGTCATTGGGTCCATGCCGATCAGCCGGAAGCATTCCTCGACACGGTCGAGCTGTTCCTCGCCGGGCGGCCATCGGAAAGATAGAGTTAGCGGCCCCTCATGCGCATTGATTTTCGCCGCTGTTTCGCGTTGACATGGGGCAAAAGAAAAAGCCGCTGGGGACCAGATTTATCTGTTGCCTGACCGCGCGGGAGTTGGGGGCGCATGTCCAGGATGACGGCCTTTGCCACGGCGCTTGTCCTGGCGCTGATGGAATTGCCCCGGGCGGGCGCGGCCGCGGATTCCGTGGCGCTGCAACTGCACGCCGCGGCCCAGTTCGAATTTGCCGGCTATTACGCCGCCTTATGGCTCGGCTACTACCGCGATGCCGGGCTGACGGTCGAGATCCGGCCGGGCGGCGCGCGGGCGCAGGTGCCGATCGATCCGGTGCGCGAAGTTGCCGAGGGCCGCGCCCAATTCGGCACCGGCACGGCCCAGCTGGTGATCCGCCGCGCCCAGGGGCTGCCGCTGCTGCTGGTGGCCCCGATATTCCAGCTCAGCGGCGCCGCGATCTATTATCGTGCCGATAGCGATTTCTCCTCGCCCGCTGCCTTGATGAGGGCGCGGCTGGGCCGGCTCCCGGCGAGCGACATCCTCGATATCGAGCTCGCCACCGCGCTGCGCGCCGAAGGGATAGACCCGGGACGGATAAAGGGGGTAAGCGTCGAGCCGAACCAGATCGTCACGGCGCTTGCCAACAAATCGATCGATGCCGCCGCCGGCTCGGCCTGGACCGTGCCGTGGCAGGCGCACGAGCGCGGCATCATCCTGAAATCGTTCAATCCCGCCAATTATCGGGTCGAGTATTACGGCGACAGCCTGTTCACCGTGCAGCAATTTGCCGCCGCCGAGCCGGGCACCGTGCGCCGCTTTCGCGCCGCCTCCCTGAAGGGCTGGGAATACGCGCTGCAGCATCCGGACGAAATCGCCGCCCGTCTCGTCTCCGAGCGACCCGGCGAGCCGCCGGTCGCCGATGCTGCCGGCTTTGCCCGCTACCAGGCCGACGTGGCGAAGCGGCTGTCGCGCTATCCCGAGATTCCGCTCGGCTATTCCAACCTCGACCGCTGGACCCAGATCGAGGCAGGAATGCTGGGCGCCGGCGCGCTGACCCGCAGCGCCGACCTCACCGGCTTTGTCTACAGCCCCGCCCCCGAGCCGGCGGGCAGCGATCGCAGCGCCCGGCTGGCGGTGGGGATCGGCATTGCCCTGGCGCTCGCCGCAGCTCTGGCCGGGATCGCGCTGCGCTGGTGGCGCCGCCCCCGAGGCGCCGCCGCCACAGCGGCCGCCCCGCCCGCACCGGCAGCCGAAGCGGTCAGCGTGGTGCGCATGCCCCGCGCGGCGCCGCCAGCAGCACCGGCGCCGCCGCCTTTGCCGCCGACGACCAACCTCAACGCGGCGCTGGCGCCGCTCGAACGGCGCATCCGCCAGCGCCTCCGAGGCAAGGTGCGCTGCCGCTTCTCGCTGTTGCCGGAATTATGGCCCTGCCGTACCGACGGCAGCGCGGTCGCGGCGATCGTCGTCGACCTGGTTGTCGCGGCAACGGCGGTGATGAAAGCCGATGACAGCCTGATCGTCGGCACCCGCAATTTCGCCTTCGAGGCGGCGACGGTCGACGACTATCCCGGCGGCCGCATCGGCGAATTCGCCCGGATCACGGTGCGGGACAGCGGCCCCGGCCTGAGCGATGCCGAGTTCGCGCAGATACTCGACCCGGACGCCTCGGTGCGGCCGGCTTTGGCGAAAGCCGCGGCGGCGGTGGCACGGATCGGCGGCTTCGCCCGGGTCGAAAGCGCCGAGGGGATCGGCACGGCGGTTCATCTTTACTTCGAAAGAGTCCGCGACGGCGAGGCGGCGCTCGGAGCATCGCGAAAACCGACCGCCGACGTCGCCGAGTAAGGAGCCTGATCAGCCGGGTTGCATCTGCCGTCGATAGGCGAGGAAGGCCTCCCGCTCGGTCAGATAATCCGCCGGCTCATAAGAACGATCGCAGAACACCATCAGCACCGAGCCTGGTGCGACATATCGCTCGGTGGCGAAAATTCCTGGGGGAAGGTGGAGCGCCTGCCCTTCCGTCAACACAAACGAACGCTCCGCCGAGCCGTCATACGCCTCGACCGCGACCGTCCCGGCGACGCAGACCAGAAACTGGTGGCACTCCTTGTGGGCATGGGATCCACGAGAAGTGCCCGCGGGGACGTCGTAGACCCAAAAGAGTCGCACGACGGCGAAAGGAACGACGGCCGGAAGGTCGACCGGGACCAAGGCACCGCGAGCGTCACGGAAGCAGCGGAGTTCTGTCGGCGCCAAACCATCGACGGTCGCAAGCTTCATATTAGGTCATTTTCCTTATAAACGGCCGCCACGACACGGCGTTATCAACCATCCCCTACTTGATATCGACGCCCAGCTAGCGCAACCTCGCGGCCCGGCACCGCCGGCTTTGGCTTGTCGCCCTACCGATAATGAGGTTGCTTGTATGACGCTTCCGCATGCCGCCCCGTCAGCGGCGGAATCCCGGCCGGCCTTCCCCGTCGATGCCTTGATCGACCGCTTACGCACGCGGAATGCGAAAATTGGGATCATCGGCCTCGGGTATGTCGGCCTGCCGCTGCTGCGCGCCGCGGCGGCGCGCGGCTTTACGGGGATCGGCTTCGACGTCGACCGCAGCAAGGTCGATATGCTGAACAGCGGCGATTCCTATATCCGCCATATCACCAGGGAAAGCATAGCGGCACTTCGCCAGGATGGGCGGCTGCTGGCCACCAACGATTTCAGCCGCCTCGACGAGGTCGATGTCATCATCATTTGCGTGCCGACCCCGCTGACCCGGCAGCGCGAGCCCGATCTGACCTATGTGGTGCGCACGACCGAATCGATCGCCCCCCATATGAAGGTCGGGCATCTCGTGGTGCTCGAATCGACCACCTACCCCGGCACCACACGCGAAATCATGCGGCCGATCCTCGAGCGCAACGGGATGCGGTCCGGGCGCGATTTCTTCCTCGCCTACTCGCCCGAGCGCGAAGACCCCGGCAACGCTTCCTTCGGCACAGCGGACATCCCTAAAGTCGTTGGCGGCGACGGCGAGGATGCGCGGCGGATAGCCTGTGCGTTTTACGATCAGATCGTCGCCCGCACCGTGCCGGTATCCTCGGTCGATGTCGCCGAAGCGGTAAAATTGACCGAAAACATATTTCGCTCGGTCAATATTGCGCTCGTCAACGAATTGAAGATCGTCTACGAGTCGATGGGCATCGATGTTTGGGAAGTAATCGAAGCGGCAAAGACCAAGCCGTTCGGCTACATGCCGTTTTACCCCGGGCCGGGGCTTGGCGGGCACTGCATTCCAATAGATCCGTTTTACCTGACATGGAAAGCGCGTGAATACGATCTCGCCACGCGGTTCATCGAATTGGCCGGCGAGATCAACACCGCCATGCCGGCCCATGTCGTCGCGAAACTCGTCGCGGCCTTAAGCGAATACGCAGGACGGGCGATACGCGGAGCGCGCGTCCTGGTTGCCGGAATCGCCTACAAAAAGAACGTCGACGACATGCGCGAAAGTCCTGCGTTGCGAATCATGGACTTGCTCGAGCGGCGCGGCGCGGTAGTGAGTTATCACGATCCTTTTATCCCGGAGATTCCATCGAACCGCGAACATCCGAACCTTATAGGACGATCATCGGTGCCGCTGAGCGGACCGGCGCTTGGCGAGATTGACGTCGTGCTTATCTGCACCGACCACGATCTGGTCGACTATGAGTTGCTGGTGAAGAACGCACCGCTGGTGGTGGACACCAGAAACGTCTGCGCCCGCCGCGGTCTGGCTGGGGAGAACATCGTCAAAGCGTGACCGGCGCTCGCCTTGACCCCGAACCAATTGCGGAATGCCGCGTTCCAGTGGACGGCGGCGGGTTTGACGGTGCGTCCGCTCGAATTGCCTTCGAACCCGTCCATTTTACAGTCCGGGGTTACGGAATTCCGGCCAGCTCAGATAGGCCGAGCGCCCCAAGGGCATAACCGACGCCGAGTCTCCGGCCCCTGCTGAAGCGGGTCCGTGCAGCCGTCGCTGGTCCATCCGACAGAGCGCGTGTTCACGCGGCTCTTATGGGCTTTGCGTTAGATCAATTCGCCGGCCCGGCAACGGCTCTAATGGAGGTCCGGGTCGATTTCGTGGTCCGTCCGAGACCCGGCACGGAAGCCTTGGAGCATATGGTGACCGCAGCAAAACGGCTCGGCGCCGCCACGGCGACGGGCAACCCCGCCGAGGAGATCGTCATCGCCCCCATAAACGCGAAACCCGGAGACTCCGATGTTCATGATCGCTCTCGAAATGCTGGCCTCATCCATCATCAAGGCGCGGGAATACGATGCGGAAGTGCCGCCGGTCGATACGGATTCCGGCTCCAATCCGTCGGAGTTGATTTGGATCAGAGCGCCGTAACGCAAGCCGTGGGACGACAGCTCATGCCGAGCTTGTCGGCGGACCCGGACTGATCGGAACAAGACGATGGCAATAGGATTCCATGTCACCAAGACAACGGCGACACTATCTGGGAAGCCGGTTCTCGGCGTCCATGTGGTTCGGGACGAGGGCAATGGAAATGCCGAGATGGTTCGTATTCCATGTCATGACACGGCGGAGCAGGACAGGATCGCGGCAGAGCTGGTCGAACTCCTGGACGAACTCGGCAAACCCGACTCCGCAACGTGACGGCTGAAAGCGGCGGAAGAGCGGTACCGGTGGTTGGTCCGGCGCGGCTGAACGCGATCTCGTAAGGAGGCGAAAGCACGCGGCCGCCGCCATCTCGCGTCATTCCGAGACTGACGGCAATTGCGGCAACCGTCGGCCGGAACGGCTGCAGCACCCGCCGGAAAGTGTTCGCGGCGACCGGCCCGGTCCCCCTAGTACCCGGAGTCAGAGGTCCGCGAAACGCGGTTTGAGGCGTTTCTGATGGACCTCTGATTTGCTCCAGGCGAAGGGGTGGGCGGTTTGGTTGTAGTGGTCGATGAAGTCATCGATGTGTTTCCTGAGCTGAGCGAC
>DASQGR010000186.1:0-12282 GCA_035632515.1 Allostellaceae bacterium
AGCCGAAATCGCGGTAGATCGACAGCAGCAGCCGGCAGAACGCGATCGACTCGTCGGTGATCTGCACCTCGGTGCAGAAGATATGCGCGTCGTCCTGGGTGAAGGCGCGCACCCGCATGATCCCATGCAGCGCGCCCGACGGCTCGTTGCGGTGGCACGAGCCAAACTCCGCCAAGCGCAGCGGCAATTCGCGATAGCTGCGCAGGTGATTGCGAAAGACCTGGACATGGCCCGGACAGCTCATCGGCTTGACCGCGAGCACACGGTCGTCGCGGCTCTCGGCGATAAACATGTTGTCGCGGAAATTGTCCCAGTGGCCGGAGGCTTCCCACAGGCTGCGGTCGAGCAGTTGCGGGGTCTTGATCTCCTGGTAGCCGGCGCGTTCGAGCCGTCCGCGCATATAACTTTCGATGGTGCGGAACAGCGTCCAGCCCTTCGGATGCCAGAAGACGCTGCCGACCGCCTCTTCGCCGAGGTGGAACAGGTCGAGCTCGCGGCCGACCCGGCGATGGTCGCGCCGTTCGGCCTCTTCAAGGCGGAACAGGTACTGGTCGAGCTCCTTCTGGCTCGCCCAGGCGGTGCCGTGAATGCGCTGAAGCTGCGCGTTCTTCGCGTCGCCCCGCCAATACGCGCCGGCGACGCTCATCAGCTTGAACGCCTGGCCGAGATGCCCGGTGGACGGCAGATGCGGACCGGCGCACAAATCGACGAAATCACCCTGGCGGTAGAGGCTGATCTCCTCGTCGGCCGGGATCTCGGCGATGTATTCGGCCTTGTATTTCTCGCCGATGCCCTGAAAGAACGCGACCGCTTTGTCGCGCTGCCACACCTCGCGGGTGATCGTCTCGTTGCGCTTGACGATCTCGCGCATCCGCGCCTCGATCCGCTCGAGGTCCTCCGGGGTGAACGGCGTGTCGCGGGCGAAATCGTAATAGAAGCCGGTCTCGGTCGCCGGGCCGAAGGTGACCTGGGTTTCGGGGTAGAGCTCCTTGACCGCTTCCGCCATCACATGGGCGGCGTCGTGGCGCAGGATTGTCAGCCCGTCCGGCTGGTCGCGGGTGACGATCGCCGCGGCGGCGTCATGGTCGATGATCGTGGCGAGGTCGCGCGGGCGGCCGTCGAGCGTCAGCGCGATCGCCGCCTTGGCGAGGCCGGGGCCGATCGACGCCGCCAGCTCGGCGCCGCTGAGCGGCGCCGGAAATTCGCGCCGGCTGCCGTCGGGCAGGGTGACCGTAATGGGAGCATTCATGTCTGCGCTTTAACCCAAGCCCAACGTCGCCGCAACCTCGTCAACGGACAGCTCGGCGAGGTTGTCCTTGCGCAGGATGACCACATCGTCGCCGCGCGGCGCGGTGAGCGCCGGGTCGGAGGCCGAAGAATAGAGCACGGTCGCCGCCGCGCCGCCGGCGCCGGCGAGGTGCATCGGCCCGGTATCGTTGCCGACGGCGCGCCGCGCACCCCGCGCGAGCGCTACGATATCGGCGAACTCGGTGACGCCGGTGAGATCGCGCGTCTGCGGCACCGCCTGCCTTATCTGCTGCCCCAGCGCGCGCTCGCCGGGCCCGCCGATCGCCACCGGGGTCAGGCCCGCCGCGACGATCCGTGCCGCCAGCGCCGCGAAATTCTCTGCCGGCCAGCGCTTTTCCGGCCGATGCGCGGCGCCGCCGGGGATCAGCAGCACATAACCGGGCGGCAGAGCAAAGCGGGCCACCTCCGCGTCGACCCAGGAGAGATCGGGCAGCGGGACCGGGCCGGGAATGCCGGCACGGCGCAGCTGATCGGCCTCGCGGTCGAGCGTGTGCATCCGCCGCCGCGCCGGCGTATCGGGCTGGAGATGCGACGCGCCGCGGGCGATGCCCGACCATTCCGGACCGCCCCGGCGCCGCATCAGGCGGAAATAGAGCGCGGTGCGCAGCCGCGTCTGCAGATCATAGACCCGATCGAAGCGGGCTTCGCGGAGTCGGCGGCGCAATCGCAACAACCCCGCCAGATCGCGCCACCCCGGCCGCTCGTCGACCCAGACGTCGTCAAAGAACGGTGCGCGCCGGGCAAACTCGGCATAAGGCCGGGTGGTCAACAACGTGATTTCGGCATCGCCGTGGAACCGGCGGATCGCCGCCGCCGCGCCCATCGCCTGAACAAAATCGCCGAGCGCGCCGAGTTTGATGACCAGGATCTTCTTGGGGCCGTCTGCGGCGCTCAGAGCAGCGTTACCTCAGCTCACGCGGGGATGGCCAGCGGCTCGGACGGCAGCGCGATGGCCGCCGGCTCCGGAAACAGCAGCTCCTCATAGATCTCGATCGTCCGCGCGCACATCTGCTCGCAGGTGAAATCGGCGGCGACATGGGCGCGCGAGCGCCGCGCCAGCGCATCGCGTTCGGCTGGGCCGAGATCGAGCGCCTCGGCGATCGCCGCCGCCAGTGCCTCAGGATCGCCCGGCGGCACCAGCCAGCCGGTGCTACCGGGGACCACCGTCTCGCGGGCGCCGCCGTGATCGGTCGCGATTACCGGGCGACCCATGGCCTGCGCCTCGACGATGGTGCGGCCGAACCCTTCGGGGTCGGTCGAGGCCGATACCACGACATCGGCCAACACATAAGCCGCGGTGATGTCGCGGCAATCCTCGACGATGCGGAACTGGCCGCCGACCCCGTGGCGCTCGATCGCCGCCTCCAGCTCCTTGCGGAAGCCGCGGTTCTGCTCGGTTCCGACCAGCAGGCAGCAGACATCGCGGCGGCCGAGCCGGGCAACCGCCTCGATCAGGTCGAGCCCGCCTTTCCAGCGGGTCAGCCGGCCGGGCATCATGATTACCGCGTAACCGTCCGGCACCCGCCACTTGGCGGCAAGGTCGGCGACCCGGTCGCCATTGACCCGGCTGGCGTCGAACAGGCCCAGGTCAACGCCACGCGGCACCAGACGCGAGCGATCGTCGCCCACCCCGTAGACGCTCGCGGCATGGGCGGCGACGAATTCCGAAATCGCGATGACCCGCTCGCCGCGCGCCATCACCGAATTGTACCGGTGCTTGAACGGGCCGCTGACGTCGTAGGCGTTGTGAAAGGTGGTGATAAAGCGGCGCCGCGTCTTTTGGGCCGCCCGCCACGCGCTCCATGCCGGGGCGCGGCTGCGGGCATGGACGATGTCGACCCTGTACCGGCGGATGATCTCGATCAGCGCAGCGGTGTTGCGCCGGATCACCAGCGGGTTCTTCGACGCCAAGGGCAGGCGGATATGCTCGACCCCGGCACGGATCAGTCCGCTCTCCATCGGGCCCCCTGCGGAGGCGACCAGTGCGGTCCAGCCGGCGGCCTTGAGCGCCGCTGCGACTTCCACCGTGCCGCGCTCGACCCCGCCCGACACCAGGCTGGGGATGACCTGCAGGACCGCCGGCGGACGTGTTTCACGGGCGCCGAGAGGGATGATATTGTCGCCTGCCATTTTCCTGCTGTGGCGCTTTTCCATGCCAACGCCCGATACCGCGACGGCGCCCAACGCCGGCGCAAAAAGTTTAACACGCCCGCAAGGAGCGACAATCGCCTACCACCGCAACGCCGGCGCGGCGCCGGGGATCGTCTTCCTCGGCGGATACCGCTCCGACATGACCGGCACCAAGGCACTGTTTCTTGAGGATTATTGCCGTCGGACAGGACGCGCCTACGTGCGTTTCGACTATTTCGGCCACGGCGAATCGAGCGGCAATTTCGCCGACGGCACGATCGGGCGCTGGCGTGACGACGCGGTTGCGGTGATCGATTCGCTGACTGAAGGCCGACAAATCCTGGTCGGGTCGAGCATGGGCGGGTGGCTCATGGTGCTCGCGGCGCTGGCCCGGCCACAGCGGGTGCAGGCGCTCGTCGGGATCGCCGCCGCCCCCGATTTCACCGCCGACCTCTTGCCGCGCCGGCTCAACCCGGCGCAGCTGCGAGAGATCGAAGAAAAGGGGCGCATCACCCTGCCTTCCGATTACGATCCCGCCGGGTACCTCTATACCAAGGCGCTGATCGATGACGGGAACCGCAATCTGGTGCTGTGCGGCGACATCCCGCTGACCTGCCCGGTGCGGCTGCTGCATGGCCTGGCGGACGCGTCGGTGCCGTGGCAGCAAAGCCTGCGCCTCGCCGAGCGGCTTGCCTCCGCCGACGTCGTGCTGGCGTTGGTCAAGGATGGCGACCACCGGCTGTCGCGCGAAGCGGATCTAGCGCGGCTAGCGCGAGTGATCGAGAACCTCGCGGGCTGAGCCCCGGCCAGGCTGGTTCTCTCGATGAAAGTTGCGCCCTAGAACTCGAACGCGTCGACGATCATCGGCTCGTTGCGCGCGGCCGCGGCCCACTCGAGCATCGCCGGCAGGCTCGTTATCGCTTCGCAGTACTCGTCGGCCTCGCGCTCGAGGTCGAGTTTGTAGGTGCGGAAGCGGCTGACCACGGGTGCGTACATCGCATCGGCGATGGTGAACCCGCCAAACAGGAAATCGCCGTTTCCTTCGCCGTAGCGGGAGCGGGCGGCGCGCCAGATCGCCATCACCCGGTTGATGTCGGCCTGCGCCTCCGGGGTGATGTCGCGGCCGGGAAAGCTCGACCGCACGTTCATCGGATGCTGCGCCCGGAGCGCCTGGAACCCCGAATGCATCTCGGCGCTGATCGCCCGCGCCATCGCCCGTGCGGCGCGATCCGCGGGCCAGAGGCCAGCGGCGGGAAAGGTTTCCGCCAGGTATTCGCAGATCGCCAGGCTGTCCCACACGACCGTATCGCCGTGATGCAGCGCCGGCACCCGCCCGGACGGCGAGTATTTGAGCAGGGTCGCCCTGCTCGACGGCTGGTAGAGCGGGATTACTTCCTCGTCGAACGCCTCGCCCGTGGCTTTCAGCGCCAGCCAGGCGCGGAGCGACCAGGACGCATAGTTCTTGTTGCCGAGATAGATCGTCAGATCGGCCATAAGCTCCCCCGGTCGACGGCGACGGACTCGTACACTGACGCTAACGCCGGAGCGGAGCAACCGGCGCATGCGGCTATCACGTCCCCCCTGGCACGGCAGCATGGCAGCGGGCATGCTGACGGCTGACGGCTGACGGGAAACGAGGAACGGGGCGATGGCCTATTCTCTGATCGACGAAATCGACGATGCCGCAGTGGGTGCCGCGGTGCCGATCACGCCGCTGGCCAAAGCGCAGCTTGCCCGGTGGCGCGACGGCGCCCCGGCACGCGAGCGCGACTGGGCGGCGTCGGTGGGCTTCACCGCCGATCCGGGCAAGACTGTGCTGGTGCCGGACGAGACCGGCAAGCTCGGCCGGGTGCTGGTCGGGGTCAGCGAAAGCGAGGCGGCGATGTGGGCCGTCGCCGGGCTGTCGGAAAGCCTGCCGGAAGGGAGCTACCGGCTCGACCCGCTGCCCGAGAGCGGCGACGCCAGCCGGCTCGCGCTGGGCTGGGCGCTCGGCACCTACGCCTTCACCCGCTATCGCGCGAGGCCGGCCTCCGCGGCGCGGCTGGTGTGGCCGCAGGGCGCCGATCGCGGCCTGGTCGGGCGATTGGCAGATGCGGTTTTCCTCGCCCGCGACCTCGCCACCACCCCGGCCTCCGACATGGGGCCGGAGGAATTGGCGGGCGAGGCGCAGCGGGTCGCCCGGGAAGCCGGCGCCCGCTGCCGAGTCGTCGTCGGCGACGCGCTGCTCGCCGAAAACTATCCGACCATTCACGCGGTTGGCCGCGCCAGCACCCGGCCGCCGCGGCTGGTCGACATCGTTTGGGGCGACGACGGCGCACCCAAGGTCACGCTTGTCGGCAAGGGAGTGTGCTTTGACACCGGGGGGCTCGACCTCAAGCCGGCGAGCGGCATGAAGATGATGAAAAAGGACATGGCCGGCGCGGCGATCATGCTCGGGCTCGGCCAGGCGATCATGAAGGCGGGGCTCAAGGTGCGGCTGCGGGTGCTGCTGCCCTGTGTCGAGAACTCGGTCGCCGGCAACGCGATGCGGCCGCTCGACGTCGTCAAGACGCGCAAGGGCCTCACCGTCGAGGTCGGCAATACCGACGCCGAGGGCCGCCTCATCCTGTGCGACGCGCTGGCCGATGCGTCGGATGAAAAGCCGCAGATGATCGTCGATGCCGCGACCCTGACCGGCGCGGCGCGGGTGGCGCTGGGGCCGGAATTGCCGGCGCTGTTCTGCAACGACGACGGGCTGGCGAATGCGCTCATCGCCGCCGGCGCGGCCGAAGACGACCCGATGTGGCGGATGCCGCTCTACCGCCCCTATCGCCGGATGATCGACAGCAAGGTCGCCGACCTCAACAACGTTTCCGACGGCCCGCATGCCGGGGCGATCACGGCGGCGCTCTATCTGCAGGAATTCGTCGATCCCGCCGTGCCGTGGGCGCATCTCGACGTGATGGCGTGGAACCAGCGCTCGCGCCCCGGCCGCCCGGAAGGCGCCGAGGCGCAAACCCTGCGCGCGGTTTATGCCCATATCGCGGCGAGGTTCGGCTGACCAATGGAAGAAGCCGAGGGATGAAAATCGAAACTCAGCTCCCGCTCGGCGTGCTCGATCCGGGCTTGCGGGCGGCGGCGACGCGGCTCGATCTGGCGCGCGTCGGCGAGGAGGCGCGGCTGGCCGAGGCGCTCGGCTATGACGGCATCGTCTCCGAGGAGACCAAGGACGACCCGTTTGTCGTCATGGCCCTGGCGGCGCAGGCGACGACGACGATCGGCCTCGCCACCGGCGTCGCCATCGCCTTCCCCCGCGCCCCGGCGGTGACGGCGCTTGCCGCCTGGACGCTGCAGCGCCTGTCGCGCGGCCGCTTTACCCTCGGCCTCGGCAGCCAGGTCAAAGGCCATATCGAGCGCCGCTACGGCATGGAATGGACGCCGCCCGGGCCGTGGATGCGCGACTATGTCGGGGCGTTGCGGGCGATCTGGGAGTGCTGGCAAAACGGCGGGACGAGGCTCGATTACCGGAGCGAGCACTACAAGCTCAGCCTGATGGTGCCGCTGTTCGCGCCGCCGCCGATCGAGCACCCGCAGATCCCGATCCAGCTTGCCGCGGTCAATCCGTTCATGTGCCAGATCGCCGGCGAGGTCGCCGACGGCATCCGCGCCCACCCGGTCTGCACCCCGCGCTACATCGAAGAGGTGATGCTGCCGGCGGCGCGGAAGGGCGCAGCCAAGGCCGGCCGCGACTTCACCGGGTTCGAGATGGCGGTGATGCCGCTGATCGCCACCGCCCCCGACCGCGCCGGGCTGGAGGCGCGGATGCGCGACGTGCGGGCGCGGATCGCGTTCTACGCCTCGACCCCGACCTATCTGATCGCCTTCGAGTCGCAAGGCTACGGCGGGGTTGCCCGCACCCTGCAGAGCTATTCGCGGGCGCAGCGCTGGGAGGAGATGCCGGGCTTCATCGACGACGGAATGCTCGACGCCTATGCCGTGATCGGCACCCATGACGAGATCGCGGCAAAGCTCCACGCCCGCTTCGCCGGGGTGGCGAGCCACCTCGAATTCGCCATTCCCGTCGCCGGCGAGGCCGACAAGGAGGCGCTGCACGGACTGCTGGCGGGCCTGCGCTGACGACGCCGGGCGGCGCGCCCGCACCTAATCCGCGATAAACACGATCGAATCCTGGTCGAACAGCGGCTCGTCCTGGCCGGTGTCGACGTAAAGGAATTTCGCCTTGGTCTCGGCCGGATGGTACTCGAAATAGGCGGTGCTTTGACCGGCGCCGAAATCGCCGCAGCCGAAATCGCCCGGCTCCTGCTGCAATTTCTTCTCGACCTTCCGGGCATAGGCACCGGTCGGCATGATCTGGAACAGAAGCTTGCCCTTGCCTTTGACGGCGGGGTTCTTGAATGCCCGCACCTTGCAGCTCGCCTTTGCCTCCGTGTCGGTAAGGGTGGCGATGAATTGCTGGGCGATAGCCGCCTCGATCGTCTGATCTGCCGGCTTCGACAGCCCGGATGAGCTGCGCCGGGTTGAAGGTGCGGTCGTCCGCGGGCCGGTGCTGCTCGAGCCAGCCATCCTTCACCGAAAATTCGTAACGCATCCTCGGGTCGGCGCAGTTCTGCACCAAAAGCCGGATGCCGATCTCCCGGCTTTCAAACGGCTGCCAATTGCAGCCGGTGTAAGGCTCGCGCGACGGCTGCGCCTGGGAGGCAGATTGGGCGGCAGGTTGCGCGACGGATTGGGCAAGGAATCCGGCCAGGCACACAAAGGCGGCGACAAGATATCGCGGCACGGTCAATAGCCCCGTGTCGGATCGATCAGGTTGGCGAGCGGCAAGCCCGCCTCGAAGTCGCGGATCGCCGCGGCGATGATCGGCGCCGCGGTCGGCGGGTGGGTGTCGGCGGCAATGTGCGGGGTTACGACGATGCGCGGATGGCGCCAGAACGGGTGCTGCGGCGGCAGCGGCTCGTCGCGGAAGACGTCGAGCACCGCCGCCGACAATCGCCCGCTTTCCAGCGCCGCCAGCAAATCGGCCTCGACGAGGTGGCGACCGCGGCCGGCATTGACGATGCTGGCGCCGCGCGGCAGGCGGGCGAAGAGGCCGGCGTCGAGGATGTCCTCGGTCTCCGGCGTCGCCGGCAGCAGCGACACCAGGATTTCGCTGCGGGCGAGCAGGGCGTCGAGGCCGGCCGGTCCGGCATAGGCGGTAAACCCCGGCACGGTCTTCTCCGAGCGGCTCCAGCCGGCGATGTCGAAGCCGAGCGCCTGCAATTTGCGCCCGGCATCCTGGCCGAGCGTGCCGAAACCGAGGATGCCGACCCGCCGCTCCGGCGCGTTCCGCTGCTCGCGCTCGCGCCATTCGCCTGCGGCCTGTTGCATCCGGTAATCGATATCCTGGCGGTGCAGGCGCAGCACCTGGAAGACGACGTATTCGCTCATCGCCTGGGTCATGTAGGGGTCGACGAGGCGCAATATCGGCACCCCGCGCGGCACCGTGGGATCGCGCAGAATGTGGTCGACCCCGGCACCCAGCGACACGATCAGCCGCAGCTTCGGCAGGCTCGCGAGGAGCCCCGGCTGCGGATGCCAGACCAGGGCGTGGTCGATTGCCGCGCCCTCTCCGATATCCGGCCAGACGCGAAGCTCATGCCCCGGCAGCGCCGCGGCCAATAGCGGGCGCCAGCGCTCGCGCGCTTTCCCCGTCGTGCACAAAAGGATCGCCACGGCCGCTCCAAAAAGGACGCGGCGGCATCATGCGGGAATGACAAGCACCGATGGAAGCGTGCTTTACTGGCAGCGATGCCGAATTCCTTCTCGCCCGCGCAGTGGCGCGCCTATTACTCGGAAAAGCGCGTCCTGCACCAATGGACGCAACTCGATCTGCTCGCCGGCACCGAGGCGCGGCGGGTGCTGGAAATCGGGCCGGCCTACGGGCTGGTGACGGCGATGCTGACCAATGCCGGATACGAGGTCGCCACCGTCGACCGGTTGACCCGGCAATTCGCCAGCCCCGCCGCCCGCCATATCGAGGCCGACATCACCGCCCTCCGCGGCGCCGACATCACCGGCTACGACGCAATCCTCTGCTGCGAGACGCTGGAGCACATCGACTGGGAGGCGGTGCCCGCGGTGCTGACCGCGTTCCGCGACAGCGGCGCCAAATACCTGATCGTGTCGGTGCCGTACATGGCGTTTCAGATCACCTTCGACCTGTATCTGAACGCCAGGGCGCTGCGGCATTATTTCTCGATGAAAAAGCTGTTGTCGCGCAGGGAGTTCGCTCGCGAGCCGCCCGGCGGGCACCAATGGGAGATCGGCTACAAAAGGTATCCGTTGCGGCGTTGGGAAGAACGGCTGCGCACCTGCGGCTGGCGGATCGCACGGCGCGAATTCACCGCCCACACCCGTTCGGTGTTTCACCTGCTCGATCGGGTGCCCGAGCGGGGTTGACCGCTTCTTGCTTTCATCCGGGCCGGTCGTTATAACCCGCGGCTCAATCGGGCGGCGGGCCGCGCTTTGCGCCATCGGGCATGCCTTGCTGCCGCAACTCACAGGACACCCGAAATGCCCAAGCTGAAGACCAAGAGCGGCGCCAAAAAGCGCTTTAGCCGAACCGCGACCGGCAAGATCAAGATGAATGTCGCGCACAAGCGCCATCGCCTGATCAGCAAGCCGAAGCAGATGAAGCGCAAGGCCCGCGGCACGGTGATCTTGCAGCCGGGAGACGCCAAGCTCGTTCTCACCTATATGCCGTATCTGCGAGGCTGAGCCATGGCCCGGGTCAAACGCGGGACGACGACGCACGCCCGCCACAAAAAGGTTCTCGATCTCGCCCAGGGCTATCGGGGGCGCGGCAGCAAGGCCTATCGCATCGCCCTCGAAAAGGTCGAGAAGGCGTTGCGCTACGCCTATCGCGACCGCCGCAACAAAAAGCGCGATTTCCGCGGGCTGTGGATCCAGCGGATCAATGCCGGGGTACGCGAGCACGGGCTGACCTACTCGCAATTCATCCACGGGCTGAAGCTTGCCGGGCTGGAGCTCGACCGCAAGGTGCTGTCCGATTTGGCGATCCGCGAGCCGGAAGCGTTCGCCAGCGTCGTCGCGACCGCCAAGTCGGCGCTGACCGAGGCGCCCGCGGCGGTGGCTGCCGAATGATGCGTAGCAATCGGCCCCTCACCCCAACCCTCTTCTCGCGGGTGAGGAGAGGGCCGGACTCGCGCGCAGTGTGGGAGGCGGAGGGGCCGGTCGCGTCATGCTCGATCGATGCGGGTCGATTTACCGGCGGGTGTCTTCGCTAGGCCCCGCGCCGGACGCTTGTGAGTCGCAAAGGGGCCGCAATCGGCCCCTTTTCTATTGTGGTCCGAAGCCTGTGGTTGGGGGCGGGAATTTGGAGGCTTACGAGTTGAGATCGAAATACCTGTTCGTCACCCTTGCGGAAGCGGGGGTCCAGCGGCAACCGGCACGGCGCCTGCCCTGGATTTCCGTTTTCGCGGGAATGACGCGGGAACATAAAAGGATGGCGCTGTCGTCATGGACGATCCGCAACAGGTAACCCAGGCCGGGCTTGGCGAGATCGCCGCGGCTTCATCGCCCGAGGCACTCGAGCAAGTCCGCATCAAGTATCTCGGCCGCCAGGGCGTGGTGACGGGGCTGATGCGCGGGCTCGGCACGCTGCTCGCCGAGTCTCGACGTGATGCCGGCGCCCGGCTCAACGTACTCAAGGACACGATCGGCGACGCCATCGCCGCCCGCGCCGCCGAACTGGCCCGCGCCGCGCTTTCCGGCCGCCTCGCCGCCGAGCGCGCCGATGCGACCCTGCCGGTGTCCCCGGCGCCGATGGGCCGCATCCATCCGATCAGCCAGACCATCGACGAGATCATCGCCATTTTCGGCGAGATGGGGTTCGTCGTCGTCGAAGGCCCGCATATCGAGGACGATTTCCACAACTTCACCGCACTCAACATCCCGCCCGAGCATCCGGCGCGGCAGGAGCACGACACGTTCTACCTGCCGGAGCGCGCCGACGGGTCGCGGCTGGTGCTGCGCACCCACACCTCGCCGGTGCAGATCCGCACGATGCAGAAGCAGAAACCGCCGATCCGCATCATCGTGCCCGGCCGCACCTTCCGCTGCGACCATGACGCGACGCACTCGCCGATGTTCCATCAGGTCGAAGGCCTCGTCATCGACCGCACCACCCATATGGGCCACCTCAAGGGCTGCCTGATCGAGTTCTGCCGCGCGTTTTTCGACGTCGAGGACCTGCCGGTGCGGTTCCGGCCGAGCTATTTCCCGTTTACCGAGCCCTCGGCGGAGGTGGATATCGGCTGCTCGCGCGCGGGCGGTGAATTGAAGATCGGCGCCGGCGGCGACTGGCTCGAAATCCTCGGGTCGGGAATGGTCAACCCGCAGGTGCTGCGCAATTGCGGCATCGACCCCGACGAGTACCAGGGCTTTGCCTTCGGCATGGGGATCGAGCGGGTGGCGATGCTCAAATACGGCATCCCGGATCTGCGCACGATGTACGATTCCGACATGCGCTGGCTGCGGCATTACGGCTTCCTGCCGCTCGACATCCCGTCGCCGGTGCGCGGGCCGCTGCCATGAAGACGACGGTTTCCTGGCTCAAGACCCATCTCGACACGACGGCGCCGCTCGGCGAGCTCGTCGAGCGCCTGGTCATGCTCGGCCACGATGTTGATGGGGTAGACGATCCGGCCAAGGCGCTCGCCGGCTTCAAGGTGGCGCGGGTGGTGTCGGCCGAGCCGCACCCCAATGCCGACCGGCTGCGCGTCTGCGTCATCGATGCCGGCCCGGAGGTTAACGGTGACGTTAACGGTGGGGCCGAGGTGCAGG
>DASQGR010000187.1:0-8532 GCA_035632515.1 Allostellaceae bacterium
CGAAAGCTCGTTTATACAAACGGTTCGGCGCGGCATGCTGAGAATTTGCTCGAACATCTCGGCATAAGTCATTTCTTTGAAGACATTTTCGATATCGTCGCCTCGGAATTCGCGCCAAAGCCGGCGATGGCGCCGTTCCGCGCCTTTGTCGGCCGCTACGGGGTCGAGCCGACCCGGGCGCTGATGATCGAGGACATGGCGAAAAACCTCGCCCCGGCTGCCGAGCTCGGCATGACGACCGCCTGGGTGCGCACCGGGGTCGACTGGGCGACGGCCGCGTCGGATGCCGACCATATCCATTACGTGGTCGAAGACCTTGCCGGTTTTCTCGGTGCCGCCGCTGAATTGGAACGGCGGGCGCGGCGGTGACCGTCGCCGCCGCGATCGAGCGCAAGCTGACCGAACGGTTCGCGCCCACTCGCCTGGAGATTATCGACGAGTCGCATCGTCACGCCGGCCATGCCGGCGCGCAGCCCGGCGGCGAGACACATTTTTCGGTGACCCTGGTCTCGGCTGCCTTCGCCGGGCTCGGGCGAGTCGCCCGTCAGCGCCTGGTCTACGAAACCTTGGCCGAAGAACTGGCGGGGGGCGTTCATGCCTTGGCGCTGACGACGCTGGCGCCGGCCGACGATCACAGCTGATCGCGTTGCGAAGCATACAATAATATGTATTTACCAAACAAAGACACGTAAAGATTGCAATCGGCCGATTACCGCTTAAAGTATACGGCCATGGCGTCCGTATTGCCGCGGCGGCCGCAGGGCCCGCGTGAAGTTCCGATCTCGTCGCTGACGATCCGCAACATCGTCGTCGCCGGGCACCGCACCAGCGTGCGGCTGGAGCCGGTGATGTGGGAAGCGTTGCGCGATATCGCCCGCGCGGAGCAGGTCGCGCTCAACGAGCTCGTCACGGCCATCGACGAACACCGCGACGGGCTGAACCTGACCGCGGCGATCCGTGTCTATATCGTCGATTTCTACCGTCGCGCCGCGCGAAGCCGCGCCGAACCGGCGACGGCTAAGCCGCGGTTAGCCTCGTAGGATCCCGGCGCGCCGCAAAACCCGCAGAGAGCGAGCGAACAGGAATCGCTGCTGCATTGCCCATCCTGCGTGCCTGGCTGCCTCGATCACCCCGCCTCGGCGAGAAATGATCGCAAATCCTCGGATTTGGCGTCGCGCATGACGAAGGCGTCGCCGATTCGGCGCGGCAGGATCAAGGTGATGCGGCCGTCCCGCACCTTTTTGTCCTTGCCCATATGGGCGAGGAGGCGATCCGCCTTGCCGCCAAGACCGACGGCGGCAAGCTCGCTCGGCAGCCCCATGCGCTCGATATGGCGGCGCACCCGGGTCGCATCCTGGCCGGAAGCGATGCCGAGGCGGACCGCGAAATCAAACGCCAGTACCATGCCGAGCGCCACCGCCTCGCCGTGCAGCAGGGCATCGCCGAAGCCGGTCTCGGCTTCGAGCGCATGGCCGAAGGTATGGCCGAAATTCAGCAGCGCCCGACTGTCGCCGGTCTCGCGCTCGTCGCCGGCGACGATCTCGGCCTTCATCCGGCAGCTGGTCAGGACCGCGCGGTTGAGCGCGCCGGGTTCGAGCCCGCAGACGGCGGCGGCCTCGGCGTCGAGCCAATCGAAGAACCCCGCATCGGCGATCAGCCCGTATTTGACGATTTCCGCATAGCCGGCGAGCATTTCGCGCGGCGGCAGGGTGGTGAGCGCCCCCGTGTCGGCGAGCACCAACCGCGGCTGGTAGAAGGCGCCGAGCAGGTTCTTGCCGGCTGCGGTGTTGATCGCGGTCTTGCCGCCGACCGAGCTGTCGACCTGGGCCAGCAGCGTCGTCGGGATCTGCACGAAATCGACGCCGCGCAGCAGGGTCGCGGCGGCAAAGCCGCAAATGTCGCCGACCACGCCGCCGCCGAGCGCTATCAGCATGGTGCCGCGCTCGATCGTGCAGGCGAGGACGTCGTCGACGAGTTGGCCGAAATGGGCGAGGTCCTTGGTCCCTTCGCCGGGGGGCAGGAGGATCGCGTGGTGGGCGATGCCCGCCGCATCGAGGCTCTGCTGCAGCGGCGCCAGATGCGCTCCGGCGACGATCGTATCGGTGACGACCACGGCCTGCTTCCGGCGCATCAGCGGCAGGATATGGCTGCCGGCACTGGCGATCAGGCCGGGGCCGATCAGGATGTCATAGGCACGCTCATCGAGTTCGACGCGCAGGCGGTCGATTTGCGGCGCAGCCCGGCCGCTCATGTATCGCTCCCCGGGGCGGGCGGAAGCAGCGCTCGCTCGCATCGGGCGAGGGCGGCAATGGTACGGCTGGCGGTCGCTTCCGGCGGCCCGTCGCCGCTATCGACGACGATGTCGGCCTGGGCATAGATCGGGTAGCGCCGGTCGATCAGCTCGGCAAGTACGGCGCGCGGGTCGGGCGTCTTGAGCAAGGGCCGGTTGCTGCGGCGCGACACCCGGGCGAACAGCACGTCGAGATCGGCGCGCAGCCACACCGCGACGCCGCGGGCGGCGATCGCCGCGCGGGTCCCGGCGTCCATGAAGGCGCCGCCGCCGGTGGCCAGCACATGCACCGGGCCTTGCAGCAGCCGGGCGATGACCCGGCGCTCGCCGTCGCGAAAGACGGCCTCGCCGCGATTGCGGAAGATCTCCTCGATGGTCTCCCCGGCAGCCGCCTCGATCTCCTCGTCCGAATCGAAGAACGGCAGATCGAGCCGAGCCGCCAGGCGCCGGCCGATCTTTGTCTTGCCGGCGCCCATCAGGCCGACGAGCACGATGGCGCGGCGCGGCCGAAAGCCGCGGGCTGCCGATCGTTGTGCTTGTACCGGCTCGGTTTGGACGTCCATCTCGCGTCGCCCTTCGTCGCGGTTGTTTCTCGCCGCGTCAACACAGGGTACTAAACCATTTTCCGCTGGCGCTGCCAGTCTCAAAGACAGGCCGGCTCAAAGACGGGCCGGCTCAAAGACGCGCCGGCATCTTGGGCGCCCGCATGGGCGGGCGGAGCTTGGGGCGAGGATACAGGTGGGATTATGGGAAAGGTGTCCCTTGTCCTTGTTCTGGTCGTGATGCTGGCCACGCTGGGCGGCGGCCTGTTCCTCGCCTATTGGGATTTCAAGGTGCCGCGCACGCAGGTCGAAAAGGTGCTGCCGGATGCCCGCTTCCCCAAGTGAGCAGGGCGCCGAGCTTGCGGCGTCGCCGCTGCTGGAGGCATTCCTCGAAATGCTGGCAGCCGAGCGCGGCGCGGCGCGGCTGACCCTGACGGCCTACCGGAATGACATGGTCGATCTCTGCAGGTTTCTCGCGGCGCGCGGGACCGCGCTCGACGCGGCCGATGCAGCCGCGCTGCACGACTATCTCGCCGCCGCAGCGACCCGCCGGCTGGCCCCGCGCACGCTGGCGCGGCGGATTTCGGCGATGCGCCAGTTCTTCCGCTTCCTGTTGACCGAGGGAGTGCGGCAGGACGACCCGACCAGCGGGCTCGATACCCCCAGGCTCGGCCGGCCGTTGCCGAAAATGCTGACCGAGGCCGAGGTGGCGCGGCTGATCGCCGCCGCGGAACTGTGGCCGGGCGAGGAGGGGGTGCGGCTGCGTTGCGTGCTTGAGCTGCTCTATGCCACCGGCCTGCGCATTTCCGAACTGATCACCTTGCCGCTCGCGGCGGCGCAGCGCGATCCGCGGTTCCTTTTGGTGCGCGGCAAGGGCGGCAAGGAGCGGGTGGTGCCGCTGAGCCCACCGTCGCGCGCCGCGCTCTCCGCCTACCTCGCGATCCGCAAGCAGTTTCTCCCGGAGGGTGCGACGTCGCGCTTTCTGTTCCCGTCGCGCGGCCGCCAGGGCTACCTGACCCGCCAGCGCTGCGGGCAATTGCTGAAGGAGCTGGCGCTGGCGGCCAATCTCGACCCGGCCCGCCTGTCGCCGCACGTCCTGCGCCATGCCTTCGCCAGCCATCTGTTGGATCACGGCGCCGACCTGCGCAGCGTGCAGCAGATGCTCGGCCACGCCGATATCGCGACGACGCAAATCTATACCCATGTGCAGGGCGACCGGCTGCGCCGGCTGGTCGAGGCCGCCCATCCGCTGGCGCGGCGGAAATAACCAGGGCCGTGGCCGGGTCGATGCGCCATTTTCTCGATTTCGAAAAGCCGATCGCCGAGCTCGAAGGCAAGATCGAGGAACTGCGCCATCTGTCGACCGAGAACGGGCTCAATATCGCCGAGGAGGTGGGAAGGCTCGCCGGCCAGGCCGACCGGCTGCTGCGCCAGACCTACGGCAAGCTGACGCCGTGGCAGAAGGTGCAGGTGGCGCGCCATCCGGAGCGGCCGCATTGTCGGGACTACCTTGCCGGGCTGGTCGAGGATTTCACCCCGCTGGCCGGCGACCGCAATTTTGCCGAGGACGCGGCGGTGACCGGCGGCCTTGCCCGCTTTCGCGGCCGCAGCGTCGTCGTTCTCGGCACCGAAAAGGGCGCCGATACCGAAGCCCGGGTCAAACATAATTTCGGCATGGCCCGGCCCGAAGGCTACCGCAAGGCGCGCCGTCTGATGCGCCTGGCCGAGCATTTCGGTCTGCCCGTGCTGACCTTTGTCGACACCGCCGGCGCCTATCCCGGGGTCGATGCCGAGGCGCGCGGCCAAAGCGAGGCGATCGCAGGGGCGATCGAGACGTGTCTCGACATCCGGGTCCCGGTGGTCGCGGTGGTGATCGGCGAAGGCGGCTCGGGCGGCGCCATCGCGCTCGCCGCCGGCAATACCGTGTTGATGCTGGAACATGCGATCTATTCGGTGATCTCGCCCGAGGGCTGTGCCTCGATCCTCTGGCGCAACGGGGAAAACGCGCAGGACGCCGCCGAGGCGCTGCGCCTCACCGCACAGGAGCTGTTGCGGCTGGGGGTCATCGACCAGATCGTGACCGAACCATTGGGCGGCGCCCATCGCGCGCCGCAGGAGGCGATCGCCCGGGTCGGCGAGGCCATCGACGAGGCGCTGCGCCCGCTCGCGGCACTCGACGGCGACACCCTGCGCCGCCAGCGCCGGCAAAAATTCCTGGCCATGGGATCGGCCGGCGGACTTTGAGCTCGAAATTGCCGTGCATCGGCCCGGCGATGTTCAACCAACATTAGGAATTGACGCCTATCATAGGACCCGGTTCGGGACGTGACCCCGAGCGGGTTGGGTGGGGTGATGACGCGGCGCGCTGCGATCTCGGCATTTCTCCGTTCGCGGGAAGGCAACGGTTGGATCGCCATTCTGCTGTTCACGGCGGCGTTGTCGTTTGTCGCGGCCTACGGGTTTTATCAATCGAACCTGCGGTCTTTCGTCATCAACAAGAATGACGAAATGACCACGGCGATGCGGCTCGTCGACGCCTTCGTCAACAATTACTCGGCGGTGCGCCGTACCCTCGGTTCGGAGGCGGCGCCGGTGCCGGCGACCTTCCGTGCCCACTCGATCGAGCTCTTCAACCGGTCGCGCGGCGCCCCCAATACGCTGCGGCTGCATTGGATCGGCCGGGAGGGAAGGTCGATCGCCACGCCGCCGGCCGACCCGGAGATGGCCAAGGCGATCGAGTCATTCGCCGGCACTCCCCAGCCGCAGCCGGCGCTGCAGCTGGTGAGGGTAGCGGACGAGCCGATCTTCCGCACGGTCTATCCCTCGATCGCCCGCGATCAAAGCTGCGTCGATTGCCATAACCTGCTTCAGCCCGGCATGTCCTGGCAGCTCAACGACGTGATGGGCGCGTTCTCGATCGACGCCCCGATCGGCGGGTTCCTCCACGATCTGCGCAACGAGTGCATCGAGATCGCCGCGGTGATCTTTGTGCTGATCGGCGGTGTCGGGTTGCGGATGTCGATCTCCGCCTATCGCCGCAATCACGAGCGCGAAGCCGCACGCGAGCAGGCCGAGGCGGCCAATAGGGCCAAGTCCGAATTTCTCGCCAATATGAGCCATGAATTGCGCACGCCGCTCAACGCGATCATCGGCTTTTCCGAGATGATGATGCGCGAGGTTCTGGGCGCGCTGCAAAACGAGCAATACCGCTCCTATGTTGCCGATATCCACGCGAGCGGCTCGCATCTTCTGCAGATCATCAACGATATCCTCGATCTGTCGAAGGCCGAGGCGGGCAAGCTGACCCTCGACGAGGAGGTCTTCGACGTCCGCGACGCCATCCGCGCGGTCTGCCAGCTGACCAGCGTGCGCATGTTCAACGCCGGCCTCAGCGAGATGATCGATTTGCCGACCGACCTGCCGCTGCTGCGCGGAGACGAGCGCAAGGTGATGCAGATGCTGCTCAATCTCGTCACCAACGCGATCAAGTTCAGCGAAGATGGCGGCCGCATCGAGATCGCCTGCAGCGCCGATCCCGAAACCGGGCTGACCATTGCCGTCAGCGATACCGGCATCGGCATCGCGCCGAAGGATATCGGCCGGGTTCTCGAAGCCTTCGAGCAGGTCGACTCGGCGCTCAGCAAACAGCATACCGGGACCGGGCTCGGCCTGCCCTTGGTGAAGGCAATGATCGAGCTGCACGGCGGGGCTCTCGTCATGCAGAGCACTCCCGGCGTCGGCACGACCGCGACGCTCACCTTCCCGCCAGCGCGGCTGGTTTACGCCGCGGGGAATGCTGTCGACATCGCCGCCTGAGCGGCGTTCAACCGCCCGTCGGGCGCGGCGTAGCGCTTTCGGCTCCGAGTATTTAACATCCTCGGCACTGCCGAGGATGTCTGAATACCATTGTGGGGGAGCGCCATGGCCGAGAAGCCGTTTCGTCTGGAAGAAGCGACGATCGAGGAGCTGCACCGGGCGATCCGTGCCGGCGCGACGACCTGCGTCGCGGTGGTCGAGCATTATCTCGCTCGCGCCCGTGCCTATAACGGCGTCGCCAGCCTGCTCGTCACCGAGGATGGCGCCACCGTGCCTGCCGCGACCGGCACGGCGCGCGCCGGCGCGCCGCTCGCCTTTCCAACCGAGACGGTAGCGGCGGCGGCAATCTTCCCCGGCCTCGACAAATATCGCGGCAAGAGCCTCGAATTCGGCCGCATGGAAGCGACCGCCTCCGACCCCTCGGTGCAGCAGCAATACGGCATGATCGTCGGCAAGCCCAATGCCGGGCAGGTCAATGCGCTGGCGACGCTCAACATCCGCGGCGAGCGCTCGGTCACCTGCAAGGGCGAATTCGACCGCCATCCCTCGCTCGGGCCGCTGCCGCCGGGCGCGCCGCCGGTCTGCGATGAGTTCCGCCGCCAGCCCGATGCGCTCGAACGCGCCGCCGAGCTCGACGCGCAATACGGCCGCAATCCGCCGCTCGACGACATGCCGATGTACGGGGTGGTCTTTTCGTTCAAAGACCCCTTCGACACCAAGGACATGCGCACGACGGGCGGCGGCGATGCCGCCTACGACATCGATTTCCCGGCGCGCGACCACATCCTTGTCGAGCAGCTCCGCAAGAAGGGCGCGATCATCTACGCCAAGGCGGTATGTACCGAATATAACGGTCGCGCCGGCAACCCCGGCGGCCGGCACGAGCCTGACAAGGTGCTGCCCTCAGTGCTCGGCTACCAGCGCAGCACCTGGGGCGGCAACCCGGCCAACGTCTACGATACGACCCGCGCCGCCTCATTAGGGTCGAGTTCCGGATCGGGGGTGTCGGTCAGCGCCAACCTGGTGATGTGCAGCCTCGGCGAGGAGACCCGCGCCTCGTGCCGCGGCCCGGCAAACCATAACGCGGTGGCGCTGGTCCTGCCGCACAAGGCGATGCTCGGCTTTGACGGCGGCGCGATCGGCGCCGACATCTATTGCGACCGCAGCGGCATCCTCGCCCGCACCATCGGCGATTGCGCCAAGGTGCTCGATGCGCTCAAGGACCCCGAAAACGGCTATTACGACCCGCGCGACATCTATACGACGGTGCCGCGCTCGTCGGTGCTGGCGGGCGGGTATGCGCAACACGCCACCGCACCGGGTTTGCTGAAAGGCATGCGCATCGGGGTCGTCCGCGAGTCGATGCTGCTGCGCCCCGGCGACAGATCGGCCGAGCCGATCTCCCGCGCCGCGGCTGCCGAAATCAAGACGGTGCTCGGCGGCAGGCTGGGCGCGACCCTGGTCGAATCCGGCGATCCCTTGTGGGAGCGCGACCCGGATATCGAGCCGATGAACCCCGATTTCCGCCGCGCGCTGGCCAAGCTGGTGCCGGTGTTCATGCCCGATCTGCTGTTCCGTCTCGGCCGCGACGGCGAGCCCGTGTTCAAGGAGTTTGCCGCCGCGATCCAGCGCACCGAGTTCCTGCCGGGCAAATTCTTCGGCACTGGCGCGATGACGCCGATCGATTACTGCGTCGCGCTCGCGGAAGGGCGGATCGAGCCGCCCCGCAACCTCGACATCGCGACGATCCAGGACCAGGAGCTGGCGATGAGTTTCCGCTTTCATATCGCGCAATATCTGTCACGCCGCGCCGCTGACTGGGCCGAGCGGGGGTTCCGCGAGACTCTGGTGGACTGGCCGAGCCTCAACGCCCGCTCGAAATTC
>DASQGR010000188.1:0-10915 GCA_035632515.1 Allostellaceae bacterium
CGCTGACATCGAATACCTCGCCTTCATGTATCCCGATTTCGATGCCCTTCCGGCGTTCCCGAACCTGAAGGCCATGTTCAGCCGCTCGGCCGGCGTCGAATCCTTCGTCAACCATCCGAAGCTGCCGAAGGTGCCGCTCGGCAAGATCGAGCCGTCGGGCGGCGACCCGATGATGACCGAGTACGTTATCATGCACGTGCTGCGCTTTCACCGCGACATGCCCGGCTACCAGGCGGCCCAGGCCAACCGGGAGTGGCGTCGCACCGCGATCGTCCGGCCGGAGCAGCGGCGTATCGGGTTCCTCGGCTTTGGCATGATGGCGAAAGCGCCGGCGCTGGTGCTGAAGTCGCTCGGGTTCCCGGTCTCGGCCTGGGTTCGCTCGCCGCGGGCCGCCGAGGAGGTCCCGATCTTCCACGGCCCCGACCAGCTCGAGCCGTTCCTGAACCAGACCGATATCGCCGTCTGCCTCCTGCCGCTGACGCGGGAGACCGAGGGCATCTTCTGCGCGCGCACCTTTGCGATGATGCCGCGCGGGGCGATGGTGGTGAATGTCGGGCGCGGCGGGCATGTGGTCGATGCGGACCTGATCCGCGCGCTCGATTCGGGACAGCTCTCCTATGCCGCGCTCGACGCATTGCGGCCGGAGCCGCTGCCGCCGGAAAGCCCGCTGTGGCTGCACCCCAAGGTCACGGTGATGCCCCATGTGGCCCGCCGGCCGACGGTCGCCCAGCTGGTGACGGAGATCGCCGCGAATATCCGCAGCATCGAAGCGGGCGGCCGGCTGTTGCAGCAGATCGACCTGTCGATGGGGTATTAGAGCCTATTTCGCTCACAACGCACTTCCACCATCGTCGATTCGACCCGGCCGAAATCCGCCCTAGTGCGACATCAGCACCGGCACGGTCATCTGCTGGAAAATGCTGCGGCTGACCCCGCCCATCACCAGCTCGCGCAGCCGCGAATGGCCGTAGGCGCCCATCACCACAAGATCGGCGGTAAGGTCGGCGGCGCGCGACAGGATCACGTCTGCGACCGGGGTGCCGTCTGAGACGGTCTGCACCGCCGCGGCCGCTATCCCGCGCCGCTTCAGGGCAGCGACGACATCGGCGGCAGCGAGATCGGCCTGGCCGGGAGCGCTGCCCGGCGGATCGACCTCGAGCACCGTCACCGCGTCGGCGCGTTCGAGCAGGAACATCGCATCATAGAGCGCCCGCGCCGCCTCGCGGGTGCCGCTCCAGGCGACCAGCACGTGGCGGTCGAAATCGGCGAATTCGCCGGCGTAAGGAATGACCAGCACCGGCCGGCCAAGCGCCTGCACCAGATCTTCGGGCAGCATGCGTGGCGCGACGCTTTCGGCGTCCGGGTTGTCCTGGCCGACGATTACCAGGTCATAGAGGCGGCCGAGCGCGGTGACGCTTTCGCCGAAATCGGCTTCGCGCATCAGCCAGTCGCCGGTGAGCTGCAGCCGCCCGAGCTCCTGGCGGTACGCGGCCTCGGCCTTGATCGCCTCCTCGCGCTGCGCGGCCATGAAGGCATCGACGAGCTGCGCCCCGCTCGCCAGATCGCCAAAGCTGGTCGCGGCGGGCAACCCCGTCGGAAAAAACCCGGTGAGCCGGCCCTCGAACCGCCGCGCCAACACCGCCGCAGGGGCCAGCAGGTGCGCCGCCAGCGCGGCATCGTCGATAACGACGAGAATATCCCGACCCGGCATGGCTTTCTCCCCTTGGGTCAAGGCCCCGGCGCGCATGCTTACGCTGCGCCGGTCGCCTCGCGGCAGACGCTGATGCGGCGCTTGCCGCCAACCGTGTAGAACAATGGCGCCGGCGAGAGGTTGCCGCCCCGCATCGCAACCGCCCGCGCCAGCATGAACTGGCTGACGTCGCGCAGCGGCTCCAGCGGCTCGCGGCCGATCGGATGCCAGCGGACGTCTTCGAGCTCGTCGGTCGATTGCGGCTCGCCGATCACATCGGCGCCGTCGCCGAGGAAGAAACGGGTGTTGAAGCGGCGGAACACCCGCGCCGGGGTGATCGCCCGGCCGACGTAGTGGAGCTTGTCGATCGCCGCGACCACCCCCGCTGCGGCGTAGGCTTCCGCCACCAGGATCGCCGAGCGCAATTGGCGCGGCGGGGTTTCCGGCCGGCCGAAAAACACACCCGATTCCTCCCAGGTCTCGCGCAAGGCGGCGCGGGCGCAGCGCATCAGCCGCGGCGGGAACGCGGGGGCGTCGGTTTCGGCCTGCCACGGCCGGCCATCCTCGCGATCGACCGCGCCGCCGGGAAAGACGTAGACCCCCGGCATGAAGCGAACCGTCAGCGGCCGCCGCCCGGCGAGCAGCTCCAGGTCGCGCCCCTCTCCCCGCAGCAAAATCAGCGAAGCCGCATCCCGCGCCCGCACCATCGCGGGCTTTGTCGTTACCGGATCGATGACGTCGTTCATGGTGCTACTATGCGCAAACCCGTTCGATCTGACCACCGGCGGGTGACCGCGGCATGACAGCCCAGCTTGGAGTGCCGAAATGACCGACAGCCTGCTTTATCTGTCGAATGAGGCCATTGAAACCATCGGCCTCGGCGCCGCCGAGCTGATCGACGCGGTCGAGCGCGCTTTCGCCGCCAGGGCCGCCGGCACCGCGCGAATCGGTGCGAAAGCGGTGGTCCCGGTCGGCGTCGGGCACGCGTTTCATACGATGCTCGGCACCCTCGGCGAGGCCGGGCTTGCCGGGATGAAATATTTCGCCGTGGTCCCCGACAATCCGTCCCGCGGTCTGCCCAATGTCTGCTCGGTGATCATGCTGAGCGACATCGCCAACGGGCTGCCGGTCTGTCTGCTGGACGGCACCTGGATCACCGCGATGCGCACGGCGGCGATGACCGCGGTGGCGGCAAAGCGGCTGGCATGGCCCGACAGCGAAACCGCGACCTTTGTCGGCTGCGGCGTCCAGGCCCAGAGTCATGCGCTGGTCCTGCGGCAGGCGCTGCCGAGCTTGCGGCAGGCGGTTCTGCTCGGGCGCAGCGCCGAGCGTCGCGACGCCTTCGCCGCCTGGCTGCGCGGGGCCGGCTGGCAGGTGCGCATCGCCACGGATTCGCGCGATGCGATCAACCGCGCCGACATCGTGATCTCGACCGTACCTGAATATCCCGGCGGCTCGGCACTGCTCGACGCCGCCTGGCTGCCGGCCGACGCGTTTGTCGCCGCGGTCGATCTCGGCCGGTAATGGCTGACCTCGGGCCACCGCGAGTTCTCGTTTGTCGCCACCGACGACATCGAGCAGAGCCGTGGTCTCGTTGCTGACGGACGGCTCAAATCGCCGGTCGATTTCGACGCCGATCTAGCCTCCTTGGCAAGCGGGGACTATCGCGGCGGCGTCCCGGCCGGCCGCACCTTCTTTGTCTTTTCCGGCCATGTGCTCGGCGACCTCGCCGTCGCCGCCGCATTGTATCGGCGCGCGGTCGAGCATGGCATCGGCACCGCCCTGCCGCGCTAGGACCGCATCGCGGGCAGGCGGGCTCCGCTCTATGCCGCCGTTCCCGGCTCCGCGACCGCGGCCGACCACGGCGACATCACGTCGGAGATGCCGTGGTTGACGCCGTCCTCGCCGCGCTGCACCAGGTTGGGACAAGCGAATTGATGCGGCCACACGGTGTGCTCGACGACGCTGGCGCCACCCCGCGAGCTCAGCCGGTCGATTACCGCCTCGGGCAGGCGGCGGTCGATCGCCACCCCTTCGGCGGCGCTGACATCGATGCGCGGATGATGCGCCGCGTCTTCCGGGCTCATGTCGAAATCGACGATGAAGCTCGCCATTTGCAGCACCGAGCCGAGGATGCGCCGGCCGCCCGAGGCGCCAAGCCCGAAGCGCGGCCGGCCGTCACGGGCGACGACCAGCGGGCACATATTGGTCAGCGCCCGCTTGCCCGGCCCGAGTGAATTGGCCCGGCCCGGGCGCGGGTCGAACCACATCACGCCGTTGTTCATCAAGATGCCGGTCTGCGGCAGCACATAGCGGCTGCCAAAGCTCGACAGCAACGTCGTGGTCAGCGCGGCAATGCCGCCATCCTTGTCGATCGCGGTGACGTGGGTGGTGCAGCTCTCTGCCGGCGGCTCGGTATCGCCGAGCCCTTCGAGGCGGGCGGCATAGGCTTGCTGCAGCGCTTCGGCGACCGCCTCGAAATAGGTCGGGTCGGGCCGCTTGGCAAAGCTCTTGCCTTCGAGCCGATCGAGCACGTCGGCGAGGGTCGGCGCGGCGCTGAGGCCGCGTGCCGCCTGGAAGGTGTAGCCGCGATAGGGGATGTCGAGCGTCGGCACGATGCGCGCACGGCACCGCGCCAGATCGTCGGCCGCCAGCACTCCGCCCTCGGCGATCGTGTCGGCGGCGATCGCCGCGGCGATGTCGCCTGTGTAGAAATCCTCCGGCCCCGCTTCGGCCAGCCGCGACAAGGTGTCGGCCAGGCGGCCCATGTCGAGATGCGGCGGCGCGCCGTTCGGCTGGTTTACCGGCGGCAGATCGTCGGGCAGGTACACCCGCCGGCTTTCGGCGTAGCGGCGCAGGTCGGATGCCGCCGCCGCCACCTTCAAGGTCACGTACCAGTCGACCGGCAGCCCGTCCTTGGCCAGGGCGATCGCCGGCGATACCAGGTCGCGCCACGGCAGCCGTCCAAAGCGCTCGACCGCCCGCTCATAGCCGCGCACCGCGCTCGGGATCATGAACGACAGCGGCCCATGCGCGTTGACGTCGTCCTTGACCTGCGGCCAGGTGAACAGCTCGGTTCGGGTCTCGCCGGTCAACGGAAACAGCGCCGGGTCAAGCCCGGCGGGAGCGATCGGGCCGAAATCGACCACTTCGGCGCGGCCGCCGCCGGCCGGGTGCACCACCATGAAGCCGATGCCGCCGAGCCCGCTGTTCCACGGCTCGCGCACCGAAAGCGCAAACGCCGTGGCAACCACCGCATCGACCGCGGTGCCGCCCGCGGCCAGCACCTCGGCGCCGATCTCGGCGGCAACGCCGTTTTGCGAGGCGACAATCCCGCCGCGCGCCGACACCCCCGGCTTGCGGACGAGCCAGTTCTGGGTCAGCGCGCTCATCTATCCGACCTCGACGCTGTCGACCCGGTTGCCGTAGAAGGCGTAGTACCCGGCGAGCCTGGCCATCTCGTCATAGGGGGTTTCATAGCCCCAGATCGCGTTCTCGGAGGCGTCCTTGCCGACCGCGAGCGTCCAGTAGGAGGCGGTGCCCTTGAAGGGGCAATAGGTGTTGTGCTCGGTCTTTTTCATCAGATCGAGCCGCATGTCCTTGGCCGGGATGTAATGGACCGGGCCGTGCCCGGTCTCCTCGACCCGCAGCGCATCGGTGGTGTCAGCGACCACAGTGCCGGCATAGGTAACCCGCACCCGCTTGGTTTCGGGGTAGAGATCGACACGGTGCTCGGGCTTCTTTGCCCAGCCGGGAGCCGGATTTGCTGCCATCGGATCATCCTCCGATTAAATGAGAGTGAACCCTATCTGACGGTTTGCGAGGGCGGCGCGTCGCGCCATCGCGACCCGGTCGGCTGCTTGCCGCCGCAGTCGAACGAGGCGACGCAGCTGTCATACATGTCGCTGCCCTGCAGCGGGCCGCATTCCTGGGCGATCCGCTTCGCCCGGAAACCCTTGTTCGCGCAGGTGAGCTGGTCGTATTGCTGGCTCTGCCGGACATTCTGCTCCGGAGTCTCGTTGCCCGCACGCTGCGCCATGGCGCCCCCCGCAGCGGCAACCACGGCCGCGGCAAACACAATCGGTGCGAAACGCCGAACCATGCCTTATCCCCCTCGGTGTCCCCGGCCGCATCGAGACGACACGGCGCTGCAACGACAGATCGTCACTCAACCCACCATCGTCAATCCGCCACTGACGCTCAAAACCTGGCCGGTGATGTAATTCGAGCGGCCGCCGAGGAAAAACAGCACCGCCTCGGCGATATCCTCGGGCTGGGCGATCCGGCGAAACGGGATCGCCCGGGTCAGCGCCTCGCGCATGCGCTCGGGCTGGCGTTGAAACAGCGGCGTATCGGTCGGGCCGGGGCAGACGCAATTGACGTTGAGGCGGTGCCGCGCCATCTCGCGCGCCAGCGACTTGGTAAAGGCGATGAGCCCGCCCTTGGCCGCGGCGTAGACGGTCTCGCCCATGCTGCCGACGCGCCCGGCATCGCTCGAGATGTTGACGATCTTGCCCGCCTGCGCCTCGATCATCGGCGGCAGCACCGCGCGGGTCAGCCGCACCGCGCCGAGCAGGTTGATTGCGATCAGGTCCTCCCACATCTCGGGCGGGTTTTCCATGAACGGCTGTATGCGGTCCCAGCCGGCGCCGTTGACCAGCCCGTCGACCCGCTGCACCTTTTTGTGCACTGCGTCGGCAAAGCCGGCAATCGATTCCGGCTGCTGCAGGTCGAGCTTGAGGAACTCGACGGCATGGCCGTCGCTGCGCGCCTGCTCGACGGTTGCCCGGCCGCCGACCTCGTCGACATCGCCGACAAACACGGTGGCGCCTTCGCGCGCCAGCAGCAACGCGGTCGCCCGGCCGATCCCCGAAGCGCCGCCGGTGACGATGACGGCGCGGTTCTGCATCTCCATGCGGTCGCCCTCTTCTAGCCTGACGCCGGATGCTATGCCCCGAGCGAGTGGCCGACAACGCTGTCGAGGAGCGCCGGCACGCACGGCGCCAGCGCGATGTCGGCGACGAGCCGGCCGAGCTGGTGCGCCGCGAGATCGCGCCGCGGACCGGCGACGCCGGCTCCGCTCCAGACGGCGTAGTCGCTGCGCCAGTCGGCAAAACCGAAATGAGCGAAGGCGCGCGGTAGGCTCGGCAGGTGATCGCCATAACAAGCAAGGATCGTCCGGGCGCCGCGCCGCTTGATCCCGCCGGCCAGGATCTGCAGCATCTCGTCGGTTTGCCGCAAGCCGGCGAGATAGCGCAGCAGCTCTGCCCGTTGCGGCACATTCGGGGCGACCAGCGAAGCGAGCCAGGGTTCGACCGGCGGGCTTTTGGCGAGCCAAGGGCCGTGGTTGCCCATGGTGATCGCGAAGATGAAGACGCGCGGCCCGGCGGCGTCGAGCACCCGCAGGATATGGTCGGCGAGTTCCGGATCGGAGGCATAGGGCGGGGTGCGCGAGCCGCCCAGGGTTTCGCGGCCGTAAAATTCCGCGAAGCCGAGCGCCGGCATCGCCAGGTCGCGGCGATAGAAGCTCCGGTCGAACGGGTGCAGGCAGATCGTCCGGTATCCCGCCTGCCGCAGCCGCCATGCCAGCGAGGCGATCGGCGTCCGCGTCAGCGCGTGATACGGGTTGAAGCGATCATAGCCGAGCGCCGCCTCGGGAAGGCCGCTCAGCACCGCGAACTCGGCCCGCGTCGAATTGGCGCCCCAGGCCGGCACCGCGAGCCGGCCGCCGACGCCGCGGCACGCATCGAAGCCGGCGAGGAAATCGTCGGGCAGCAGCGGCAGCATCCGGCGCACGTCGAAGAACGATTCGCATTGCACGACGACCACCGGGCGGCCTTCGGCCGGCGCCGGCGGCATAATGTCGGGCGCGAGCCGCGCCTGCCGGGCCGGGCGTTCCGCGCGGGCGACAATCCCATGCACGACCAGCATCGCCGCCGGTCCGAGGGTTGCAGCATCGGCAAACGGCTCCCCGGTAGGACCAAGGCGCTGCAGCACTCGCGCCACCGGGCCCGGGTCGCCCGCGATCAGCCAAAGCTCCGAGACGAACCCGCCGGCAATCGCCAATGCCGCCAGCGGATGCGGCGTCAGCAGGTTCGGCTCGGCCATCAACAGCACGACGGCCGCCAGCACCGCCCCGCCCACCCCGCAAAGCACCGGCCCGGTGCCGGCAAAGGGCAGGTAAAGATGCGGGTGGGTGAAGATCTGCGGCAGCTCGGACAGGGCCGAGAACACCACCGGCTCCTGCAAAATCTCGCGCACGGTGCGGTCGGCAAAGGCAAAGCCGACGCCCAGGGCGAAGACGCAGGCCCCGGCAAAGACCGGCCGCCCGCTGGCGACCGTCAGCACCAGCGCCACCAGCGCCAGCGGCGCTGCGTCGAGCAGCATCGCCGGCCCGATCCGGCGCGCGCCCGCCACCCAGCGCGGCACCAGCCACCCGGCCAGCAACAAGGCCAGCCCGGTTCCATTCTGCCAGAACTCGCTCATAACCTGCTCATGGCGCGCAGATATGAAAGCGCACGCCGCGCAGGAGGCGATCGCCGATCGCCGCCGGCAGGGCGTCGCCCAGCCGCATCCCCAGCGCCAGCCACCACGGAAAGCTCACCCGCCGCCGGCCCCGGTCGATCCCGCGCCTGACCTTCTTTGCCGCCCGCTCGGTGCTGAGGAGGCCGGGGGTCGCGCCCTGCCAGCGCTCGGTCATCGGCGACGCGAAGAATCCCGGGCACACCACGGTGATCCCAACCCCGAGCGGCTCGATCTGCGCCCGCAGCGCCTCGCCATAGGCGCGCAGCCCTGCCTTGCTCGCCGAGTAGCCCGGGCTGTAGGGCAACCCGCGATAAGCCGCCAGCGAGGCGATAAAGACGATCCGCCCGCGCCCCCGCACCGTCATCGCCGGAATCAGCGGCGCCGCGACATGCGCCGCGCCCAGCAGATTGACCGCCACCTGGTGCGCCGTCACCGCAACCTGCTCGCCTGGCTCGCCGGGCGCCGGTCCCGCCGAGACGCCGGCATTGGCGATCGCCACATCGACCGGATGGGCGCGGTCGAATGCGCCGAGCCAGGCCTCGATCGCCGCTTGATCGACAACATCGATCGTCGCCACCTCGACCGCCGCGCCCGCCGCGCGGCCCGACGCGGCCACCGCCGCCAGGCGCTCGGCATTGCGGGCGATCAGCCCGAGCGTCATCCCCGGCCCAGCATAGGCGCGGGCCAGCGCCGCCCCCAGCCCGCTCGACGCGCCGCTGATGACCACCGCACCGGTCACCATCGCGCCGGTCACCATCGTCCCGGTCACCATCGTCCCGGGCACCATCGTCCCGGGCACCATCGCGAAAAGCGACGCGCGCACGGCCGCAGGGCGTCGATCAGGGCGCCTTGCAGCCGGCGGGCGGAAACGAGCGGCCCGGAACGCCACAGCTCCGGCTGCGCCAGGCGCTCGACGACGGTTTCCGGACCGCAGGGCCGGCGGGTTATCGGGTCGAGGTAACGCGGATAAAGGATCAGCGCACCGGCCGCCAATTCCTCGAGCGTCAGCACACGCCCGCGCGACGGCATCGCCACATCGCGGGTGAGGCCCCAGCCGGCATAGAACGGCCGCCCATAGACCGTGACCGGCACCCGCCGCAGCAGCGCCTCGAACCCCGAGAGCGAAGTCAGGGTATGCAGTTCGTCGATTTCGTGGAACAGCGCCGCCAGCGATCCGCGGCGCACCACCGCATCGGCATGGCGCCGTGCCTCGGCCTCGGCGATCGCCCCCTTGCGGTGTCCGGCGATCACGTCGGGATGCGGCTTGTAGACGATGAAGGCGTCCGGGTTTGCCGCCCTCACCCGGGCCAGCAGGTCGAGATTTCCCCGGACATCGCCGCCGCCGCGCCGCACCGAAAGATCGTCCTCGACCTGCCCCGGCACCAGGATGCGGAGCTTCCCGGGCGGCCAGGCGATGCCGGGGCCGACGCGCCTGCCTTGTCCAAGATTGTATTTGGTGACGCCGCCATCGACGAGGCGGTCGATCAGCCGGCGCGCCCGCGCCAACAACGCCGGATCGAACTCGCTCGCGCGCAGCAGGCGCTCGAGATCGCTCGGATTGTGCGGATCGCAATAGATGCCGGCCGCGTCGAAGACGAGCGAGACTGGAGGCAGAAAATCCGAACCGAGCCCCACCGAGCGGATGAACCCGTCTTCGATGCGGATGAGCTTGATCCCGCGCGCCGCGGCCGCGTCAGCGAGGCGGGCCGGCTCGCGCGTCGCCCACACCCCGATCGCACCACCGTTCGCAGCGGCCGCCTCGACCGCAGCGCAGACGCCTCGCCGGAACACCGGCGGGCGACCTTCGGCCGCGAGAAATTCGGCAACGCGGCGGCGCTTCCACCACGATATGCCGACGCACACCGCGATCTGCGGACCGCGAAGCGCGATGGGTACCGACACGATCGTCCACTCCCCTGACCGGCCTCAATCCCCTGACCGGCGTGTTTTCTTGACTGCGTTGGCGCCATCACGCCAGCGCATTGCGCGCTTGTCCATGGAAAATCACGCCGCCGGTGCAACCGGAAATAGGCAGAGTCGATGGTTGCCTCCGACGGCATGCTCTGCCTTACTTGGGGCATGCGGTTTTTGCGGATTTCGGCGCCATGAGAGTCGCGGTTACCGGCGGCGCCGGCTTTATCGGTTCGGCGGTATGCCGCCTCTTTGTCGGCGAGCTCGATGCAACGGTGCTTAACATCGACAAGCTGACCTATGCTGCCAATCTCGACTCGCTGCGCGGCATCGAGAACCATCCGGATTACACGTTCCGCCAAGCCGACATCTGCGACCGGCCGGCGATCTCGCGCCTGCTCGCCGAATTTGCCCCCGACGCCGTGCTGCACCTCGCCGCGGAATCTCATGTCGACCGCTCGATCGACGGACCGGGCGAGTTCATCAAGACCAATATCGACGGCACCTTCGCGATGCTCGAGGCGGCGCGCGGTTATTGGGAAAAGCTGCCGCGCGAGCGGGGCAAGCGCTTCCGCTTTCATCACGTCTCGACCGACGAGGTGTTCGGCGCACTCGGCGCCCGCGGCAAATTCACCGAGAGGAGCCGCTACAGGCCCAATTCGCCCTACGCCGCGTCAAAGGCCGCCTCCGACCACCTGGTGCGGGCCTGGCACGAAACCTATGGCCTGCCGGCGGTCATCAGCAATTGTTCCAACAATTACGGGCCCTACCATTTTCCAGAAAAGCTGA
>DASQGR010000189.1:0-21235 GCA_035632515.1 Allostellaceae bacterium
TTCGTCGCGGATGCGCCGGGTGATCGGCTGGCCGTGGTCGAGCGCGGCCGGAAACTCGGCGCCAAGCCCGCTATTGGCCCGCGGCGCGCCCGGATCCCAGCCCGACCACACCAGCGAATAGCCGCGGCCCAGGCAGAAGCCCAGCCCGGCATCCTCCCTGGTCTTCGGGTCGTTGGTGCGGGCCGGGTCGTTGGCCGGAATGTCGTCAAGCAAGTTGAAGATGCGCTTCGAGCCGCGATTGGGCACGTCGTAGACGAGGATCGAGCTGCCGCGCAGCGGGTCCTTCGGCCGCAGGATGTCGAAATCGGTGGCGTAATCGACAAGCCCCTTGGCGTTGCGCGGCGCCTTGTCGAGGTCGACGATGACCGCATTCGCCGCCGCGCCGGGATCGAGCGTGCCGCGCGCGACACCCTTGATGCGGACGTAAGCGCCGGCCGCGCCGAACTCGTGCCCGTCGGCGAAATTCTCGATGTCGGTGACGCTGATATCGGTGATCGGCATGGCGGTTCTCCTTGACAGGAGGGGCTGATTAGTCGGCTGCAACCGGAGTCGGTTGCCCGAAGCGATGCTCGCATTCGGCCAAAAACGCGAGCTCTTCGGAGGTGGATTGACGCCCGAGAATGGCATTGCGGTGCGGAAAGCGGCCGAAACGCTCGATGATTTCGAGATGGAACCGGGTCATGTGTCCATCCATGCGCCGGCCGGGGATTGGCGGCAGCGCCAGCAGCAGGTCGAGACCGCGCTGCTGGTGCGCCAGCACCTCGCTATGCTCGAACGGCAGGTAGAAGAACAGGCGCCACGCCGCCGGCACCGCCCGGTGGAAACCGCGGTCGAGCGCCTGCAATGTCGTCGCCAGCGCCTGCGCGTCGCTCGCAAAGGCACGTGGCGTACTGCGAAAGATGTTGCGCGGCACCTGGTCGAGCAGCATCACCAGGGCAAGGGCGGTCAGCGGCTCGGCCTGCCAATCGGTGAGCGCCCCGGCCACGGCTGCATCGTGGTCGGCGGCAAACCTCTCGCGCACCGCACGGTCGAATTCGAAAGTGCTGCGGAACCAGATCTGGCGGTGATGATGACGCTGGGGATCGTCAGGCGTACCGAACCAGAAATCGAGGAGAGCTTGCGCGCGGGCGGGTAGGGGAACGGGGTTGCTGGAAGCGAACGGCATGCGCGCATCCTAGAGCACCGCGCGACCGGATCGAATCAGTTTCTCGCGCGCCTTCGCTGGGCTTGATCCGGCCAAGGCCGTTTTTCGACGCCGCCTCCACATCGCCACGGATGCCAGAATCAAAGCGCAAGAAGCGGATATAAAGACCGCCGACTCCAGAGGTAAAGGTGCGCCGTCGAAAGGCGAATACGCCTTCACCCACAACACCAAGAGGGTCGATAACATGTCGCGCGAAACCGAAAACAAAATCATTGTCGGTCGTTGGTTTGAGGGATTCTGGGGGAACCCTTGGAATCCCGAAATCATCGACGAGCTGGCGGCGCCGGATATCCTTCTTCAATATTCGCTGCATGCGCCGCGACGCGGGCGTGAGGACGTAAGGGATTTCATGATGGCGTTCCGCGAAGCGTTCCCGGACCTTAACTTCTGGGGTGCGGCCGACCTCATTGCCGAGGGAGACTATGTGGTCGGTCGCTGGGAAGGCGGCGGCACGCATACCGGACCCGCCTTCAGCGATTTTCTTGCCGGCTCTCTTCCGGCGGCGTCCGGGCGCAAGATGCGGTTCACCGGAACGACGGTACTCCGTGTCGAAAACGGCAGGATCGCGGAGGAAATTGGCCTGGACGACGGCGTGACCGCGCTTCAGCAGCTTGGCATCCTGAAAGCTGCCTGACCGGAATGATGACCGGCCGGGGGTCTGTCCCCCGGCCAAGCCGGGCTTTTTAAGGCGCTCCATCCTGATCGATCTCGCATTATTCTTGGCAAGCGAAAGAGTTGTTCGAGAGCGATGGAGGCGTGAGTGGCTGAGACAAGAACGGGCGGCTGTCTGTGCGGCGCTGTTCGCTACGAAAGCGCGGGGGAGCCGGCATTTTCGCTGCAATGCCATTGCCGCGACTGCCAGCGACAGAGCGGCGCGGCCTATGTCGCCGCGGTGCGCGTGCCCTCGGCCGAGTTTCGCATCACCCGAGGCAGCCCCAAGCGCTACGTCGCCAAATCCGACGCCGGCAATGAGATTTCGCGCGTGTTTTGCGGCGATTGCGGCACGCCGCTTTATGTCCAGGTTTCGACCCGGCCCGATATCGTCGGCATTCGCGTGGCCAGTTTCGACGACCCAAGCTGGTTCCGGCCCGAGGCGGACATCTTTGTCAAAAGCGCCCAACCGTGGGACTACATGAACCCGGCGGTGCCGAAATTCGACACCTATCCGCAGGGCAAGTCGTATTGATTACCGTTTGTCGTCCCGGCGAAAGAGGGCGTGAAAGAATTGCCGGCAGTTTGCAGCAGGGCTGTGCGTCCTTCGAGACGGCGCTTAGCGCCTCCTCAGGATGACGTAAGTTTGTGATGGCATGGAGCCTGCGCAGCGGGCGTCTCGAAGGACGCACGGCACTGCTGCAGGACCGCCTCAAGACCCGGCATTTCTTTCGCGCGCTCGGAACCCAGGACGACCATCAAGGTGCTGAGGCCTCATCCAATAGGCGCACGATGTGCCGGGCGTCGCGGCCGGCGCCGTCGGCGATCTGGTGGCGGCACGAGGTGCCGCAGGCCGCGAGCAGCGTGTCGGGTGCGGCGGCGCGCATCTTTGGCAAGACACCGAGTTCGCCGATCTTGAGCGACATCTCGTGGTGCTCGGCCTCGTAGCCGAACGAGCCCGCCATGCCGCAGCAGGTCGAGTCGAGGGTCTCGACCTTGAGTTCGGGGATCAGCCGCAGCACGGCAACGGCGGCGCTGGCGGTGCCGAATGCCTTCTGGTGGCAATGCCCGTGCAGCAGCGCGGTCTTCCCCGGCATCGGCGCCAGCGCGAGTTGGAAGCGGCCGGCCTTGCGCTCGCTCTCGACGAACTCCTCGAAGAGCTGGACGTGGGCGGCGAGTTCCTTGGCGGCATTGCCCGGCAGAAGGCCCGGAAACTCGTCGCGCAGGGTCAGCAGGCAAGACGGTTCGAGCCCGACGATCGGCGTGCCGGCGGCGACCGCCGGGGCCAGCGCGTCGAGCACGCGGCGGGCTTCCTCGCGAGCCTTGTCGATCATGCCGGCGGCGAGAAAGGTGCGGCCGCAGCATAAGGGGCGGCCGGCCCCCGGCTCCGGGGTCGTCACCCGATAGCCGGCGCGGGCCAGCACACGCTCGGCGGCGTTGGCGTTCTCGGGCTCGAAATAGCGGTTGAAGGTGTCGACCATCAGGACAATTTCGGGTCCGGCGCCGCTCCGCGCCGCGCCGCGATACGGCTGCGGCGACCAGCGCGGCAAGGCCCGCTTCGCGCTGAGCCCGAAGAGGCTTTCGCCGAGCCGCGCCAGAAACCCGTTCGGCTTGCGCAGGTTCAGCAATCCGGCTAGCCACGCGGCATGGGGCGCGTAGCGCGGCAGGTAGGCGATCAGCTTGTCGCGCCGCGAAAACCCGTGCCGGGTTTTGTAGTGGTGAAGGAATTCGAGCTTCATCTTCGCCATGTCGATACCGGTCGGGCATTCGCGGCGGCAGCCTTTGCACGACACGCAGAGCGACATCGTTTCGGCCATCGCGTCCGAGGTCAGGGCGTCGGGGCCGAGCTGGCCGGACAGCGCCAAGCGCAGCGTGTTGGCCCGGCCACGGGTCAGATGCTGCTCGTCGCCGGTGGCGCGGTAGGACGGGCACATCACGCCGGGGTCGGATTTGCGGCAGGCGCCGTTGTTGTTGCACATCTCGGCGGCACTGGCGAAACCGCCCCATTCCCACCAGTCGAACCCGGTCTCGACCGGGATTTGCCGGTAATCGGGCTTGAAGCGGAAGAGCGAACGGTCGTCCATCCTGGGCGGCCGCACGATCTTGCCGGGGTTGAAGAGGCCGCCCGGATCGAAATTGTCCTTCACCTCCTCGAAGGCGCGGATGATGCGGCTGCCGAACATCGGCTCGTGGAATTCCGAGCGTACCAGCCCGTCGCCGTGCTCGCCCGAATGCGAACCCTTGTATTCGCGCACCATCGCGAAGGCTTCCTCGGCGATCGCGCGCATCTTCTTGACTTCGAGCTCCTGCTTGAGGTTCAGCACCGGCCGCACATGGAGCGTGCCGACCGAGGCGTGCGCGTACCAGGTGCCGTAGGTACCGTGCTTGTGGAAGACCTGGGTCAGCCGGTCGGTATATTCGGCGAGGTCCTCGAGGCGCACCGCGCAGTCCTCGATAAAGGAGATCGGTTTCCCGTCGCCCTTCATCGACATCATGATGTTGAGCCCCTCCTTGCGCACGTTCCAAACCGCGCTCTGGAAGGCCGGGTCGGTCGCCTCGATGACCGCGCCAGGAAAGCCGAGATCGCCCATCAATTCGACGAGTTGCCTCAGCCGGCGCAAATTGTCGTCGGCATCGGGGCCGGCGAATTCGGTGAGGAGGATCGCCTCCGGTTCGCCGCGAACGAAGCGGTCGACGACCGGGCGGAACATCGCGATGTCGCGGGCCAGCTCGATCATCGTGCGGTCGACCAGCTCCACCGCCGCCGGGCCCAGCTTGACGATGTGCTGGGTCGCCGCCATCGCCGAATAGAATGTCGGGAAATGGCAGATGCCGAGGACGCGATGCGGCGGGATCGGCTGGAGGTCGAGCTCGATCTCGGTGAAGAAGGCGAGGGTGCCTTCGCTGCCGACCAGCAGATGGGCCATGTTGTGGCCCTCATCACTGATCATGTCGATGTTGTAGCCGCCGACCCGGCGCAGGAGCTTGGGAAAGCGGGCCTCGATCTCGTCGGCCTCGCGGCGGTGCAGCGCGCGCATGTCGCGGGCGAGCGCGCGATAACGTTCCGGCTGGACATCCTCGCCGAAATTTCCCGGCAGCTCGCCGAAATGCGCCTGCGTCCCGTCGGCCAGCAGCGCGTCGATCGCTCGCACGTTGTGCACCATGTTGCCGTAGCGGATCGAGCGGGCGCCGCAGGAATTGTTGGCGGTCATGCCGCCGATGGTGGCGCGGTCGCCGGTCGAGACATCGACGGGGAACCACAATTTGTGCGGGCGCAGCCGCGCGTTGAGCCGCTCCATGACGACGCCGGGCTGGACCTTGACCCGCCGCGCCTCGGTGTCGAGCGAGACGACATCCTGCATGTACTTGCTGCACTCGACGACGAGCGCGCGGTTGACGGTCTGGCCGCATTGCGACGTGCCGCCGCCGCGCGGCAGCACCGGCACGCCTTCCTCGCGGGCGATCTCGATCGCGGTCGCGATATCGTCGCGATCCCTGGCGACCACGACGCCCAGCGGCTCGATCTGATAGATCGAGGCGTCGGTCGAGTAGCGGCCCCTGGTGAAGGGGTCGAACATCACATCGCCTTTGATGTCACGGCGCAACCGCGTTTCGAGGCGGGAGGCCGGCGGCGTGTCGAGGGGCATGGGCCAACTTACCCTTGTTCGTGACCCAACCCGGCAAAAGGCAGATCAGGTCTGCCTCCCCGAGTTGGTGGAAAGCGCGGAAGGATATGACGTCACCCGCCTGCGACACGCAAGAAATTGGCTCACGGAAGACGACAACCTCTGCGGTTGATCGTTGGGTGCGGGAACGATCCGGTTTGACGTTGTTTCCTTGATGTCGATCCGATGGCTTATCGAGGTGTCGCTCCGCTGCCGTCAGCAGAGCACCCCAGCGAGGGCTGCCTGCGCAGCCCTCTGCAGAAGAAACAGGAGGGGTGATGGCGTTGCCGACCCCAGAAATCAAGAACCGGCTCCTTACCGCGCTCTCCGCGGACGATTTCCAACAGCTCTCCGAGGCTCTTCAGCCCGTGACCCTGCGGAAAAAACACGTCCTCTACGAGGTCGGAGCGCCGCTCGATCACATCTATTTCATCGAGGAGGGTATCGCCTCGGTATTGACGATGATGGAAGACGGCGCCGGCAGCGAAGTCGGGATGGTCGGCCCGGAGGGGCTGGTCGGCGTGTCGGCCCTGCTCGGCGGCAAATTGTCGGCGCAGCACGTTGTCGTGCAGCTACCCGGCACCGCGCACCACATCACCGCGTCGCGCTGCAAGAAGGTGTTCGACCATAGCCCCGGGGTGCGCGCGGTGTTTCTGCGATTCATCGAAGACCTCTTGAACCTCAGCTCGCAGACGGCGGCATGCAACCGGCTTCACTCGGTCGAGCAGCGCACCGCGCGGTGGTTGCTGATGGCGAGCGATCGCGTTGGCTCGAACGTGCTGCCGTTGACCCAGGAGTTTCTCGCGGCAATGCTCGGGGTGCGGCGTTCGGGGGTCAGCGAGGCAGCGGGGGAATTGCAGCGGTCCGGGCTCATCCGCTACCGTCGCGGCGAGATCACGATCATCGACCGTAGCGGGCTCAAGGACACGGCCTGCGAGTGCTACGGACTCGACCGACAGCGGGTCGAACGGCTGCTGTGACGCTGAATTATTGAATTATTGGAACTTTGAATTATTGGAATGCTGAATTATTGGGATACCGAATTATTGCGGTGCTGGATTATTAGGCAACAAATTGTAACAATGCCCGCTCGCGGATAGATCGATCGCGCGCATGAAGCCAGTATTGTGAACCGATACCGCTCTATCGGTTCGACAAGAAAGCAGGACCATGCGAGTTGTCCAGGTCGAAAAACCCGAGAATGCGACGCTGGCTGACTGGTTTTCGGAATTGCGGGCCTGGTTTGACGAAAACCACTGCGAGCCGTGGGGATTTACTCGGTCGGGCCGAAGGATCGACCGGCTGATCTATTTGGTTTCCTTTCACGACGAGCTCAAGGCGCGCCAGTTTTCCGCGACTTTTGCCAAATATGCGCCGACGATGCGGCGCCCGACCATCGCCGAGCGCGACGCGCTTATCGCGATGGCCAACACCGGCGAATAAGCGCGCCGCGAACTGCTTTTCCCGCCGCGGTCGTCAGACGAAATCATAGGCGCGCTCGCCGTGGGTGGCGAGATCGAGCCCCTCATGCTGATCCTCGACGCCGACCCGTAGGCCGACGGTAGCGCCAAGCAGCTTGATGACGACAAAGGTGCACAGCACGGACCACAGTGCCGCGGCGGCGACGCCGATCGCCTGAGCGCCGAGCTGCCCGAACGCGCCCAGCTCATGACCGTAACCGCTGCCGCCGAGCCAGGGCAGCGCAAAGGCCGCCACCAGCAGCGAGCCGAGTATTCCGCCGATCCCATGTACGGCGAAAACGTCGAGCGAATCGTCGATCCGCAGCCGCGATTTGACGAAGTTCGTGGCAAAAAAGCACAGCGTCCCACCGGCCACGCCCATCGCGACGGCACCCGCCGGCCCGACAAAGCCCGAGGCCGGGGTGATCGTCGCCAGCCCGGCAACGCAGCCGGTGACGATACCGACCGACGTGGGCTTGCCGAGCCGCAGCCATTCGATCGCCATCCAGGTAAAGCCGGCCGCGGCGGCGGCGAAATGCGTCGCGAGAATCGCGGAGGCGGCCGAGGCGTCGGCGGCGAGCGCGCTGCCGCCGTTGAAGCCGAACCAGCCGACCCACAACATGCCGGCTCCGGCCATCGTCATGCCCGGGCTGTGCGGCGGGTCGAGCCGTTGGGGAAAGCCGTCGCGGGGGCCGACCATTATTGCCGCGACGAGGGCCGATACGCCGGCGGTCGTGTGCACCACAATGCCGCCGGCGAAATCGAGCGTTCCCCAGGTCGCGAGCCAGCCGCCGCCCCACACCCAATGGGCAACCGGCAGGTAGACCAGTATCAGCCACAGCGCCGAAAACAGGATGACGAAGCTGAAGCGGGCCCGCTCGGTGAAGGCGCCGATGATCAGCGCCGGGGTGATGATCGCAAACGTCATCTGGAACAGCGCCACCGCAGCTTCGGGGATCCCGCCTGGCGTGAGGCGGGTCCTGATCCCGCTGAGAAAGGCGCTGTCGAGCGATCCGATCAGCGCATTGCCCGGATCGAAAACCAGGCTGTAGCCGAACGCCATCCACAGCAGCGAGACGATGCAGGTGATGACGAAACAATGCATCAGCACCGACAGCAGGTTGCGGGCGCGCACCAGCCCGCCATAGAACAGCGCCAGACCCGGCAGGGTCATGAACAGCACCAGCGCCGAGGCGACGATCACCCAGGCCGTGCCGCCGCTGTCGAGCGCGGGCGGCGTGGCCGCCGCGGCCGGGCCCGTCAGCAAGCCCAGTCCGCATGCCGCCGCAATAAAAAGGCGCGGAAATCGCCGCGCGGCATCCACAACTCCCGGTACCATGCGTGTCCCCAACTCGCCTCATTGCTTAAAAAAGCGGCAGCCGGGGGCATACTGGACGAGCCGACGTGTCGGTTCAACCGCTGCGACAATGCAGCAGGGGGCGTCGCGGCCGGCGGCGGCGAGTGATGCTTGTCGGCATGATGTTTCGCCGCCACACTGGCTGCGTCAGTCGCGGAGCCTTTTTTGATGAAAAACACCATTTCTGCCCACACCGGCCGCCATTTCCTGCAGATTCCCGGGCCGACCAACGTGCCCGACCGGGTCCTCCACGCGATAGCGTTCCCGACGATCGACCATCGCGGTCCCGAATTCAGCGAACTCGGCAAGGAAGTCGTCGCCGGGATGAAGCGGGTTTTCCAGACCGAGGGAACGGTGGTGCTCTACCCGTCGTCCGGCACCGGGGCGTGGGAGGCGGCGCTGGTCAACACGCTGTCGCCCGGCGACAAAGTGCTGATGTTCGAAACCGGGCAGTTCGCGACCTTGTGGCGGCAGATGGCGGGGCGGCTCGGCATCGACATCGAGTTCGTTCCGGGCGACTGGCGGCACGGGGTCGACCCGGCGCTGGTCGAAGAGAAGCTCGCCGCCGACCGCGAGCACCGGGTCAAGGCGGTGTGCATCGTCCACAACGAGACCTCGACCGGCGTCACCAGCCGCGTTGCCGAGGTCCGTGCCGCCATCGACCGGGCAAAGCATCCCGCATTGTTCATGGTCGACACGATCTCCTCGCTCGCCTCGATCGATTACCGCCACGACGAATGGGGTGTCGACGTGACTGTGGCCGGCTCGCAGAAGGGGCTGATGCTGCCGCCGGGTCTCGGCTTCAACGCGGTGTCGGACAAGGCGCTGGCCGCGTCGAAGACGGCGAAAATGACCCGCTCGTACTGGGACTGGCAGGCGATGCTGGAAACCGCGCAGACCGGGTTTTTCCCATATACGCCGGGCACCAACCTGCTTTACGGGCTGCGTGAGGCCCTCAAGATGCTGCTCGACGAGGAAGGGCTCGACAATGTCTTTGCCCGGCACGCCCGCCACGGCGAGGCGACGCGGCGGGCGGTCGCCGGCTGGGGGCTGGAAACCGTGTGCCTCGACCCGCGCGAGCATTCCAACGCCCTGACTGCGGTGCTGGTGCCCGAGGGCCACGATGCCGACCGGATGCGCGCGGTGATCCTCGACGCCTACGACATGTCGCTCGGCACCGGGCTCGGCAAGATGAAGGGCAAGATCTTCCGCATCGGCCATCTCGGCCATTTCAACGATCTGATGCTGTGCGGCACGCTCTGCGGGGTCGAGATGGGCCTCGCCCGTGCCGGCATTCCGCACAAGAGCGCGGGGGTGGCCGCTGCACTCGCCTATCTCGCCGACGCCTAGCGATCCCGGCGCCTGGCGATCCCGGCGCGTTGCTGATCGGGGCGCAGCGCGGGGGCATCGCCTGCTGCAGGACGCGCGCCTTCGGGACCGGCTATCATGCCCTTCCTGCCAATACCCAGCCCCAATGCGAAGGATTGTGACATGACCCCCGAACAGATCGAACGCGCCGCCGCCGCGCTTGCCGCCGCCCGCAAGGGATCGGCGATCGGCGGCCTGCCCGCCGACGCCCTCCCGCAATCCGAGGCCGATTCCTACCAGGTGCAGGACGCGGTGATCACCAAGCTCGGCGAGACGGTCGGCGGCTGGAAGGTCGGTATCTCCCCGCTGGGCGGGCATTTCGCGGCACCGATCTACGCCTCGACCGTACATCCGAGCCCGGCCACCCTGCCGGCGCGCGGCTTCAAGATCATCGGCATCGAGTGCGAGATCGGCTTTCGCTTCAACAAGGCGCTGCCGGCGCGGCCGCAGCCCTACAGCCGCGACGAGGTGCTGGCCGCCGCGTCGCTGCACCCGACGATCGAGGTCGTCGATTCGCGCTACCAGGATTTCCGCTCGCTCGACCGGCTGCTGGTGTTGGCCGACAATTTCTCCAACGGCGCCCTCGTCTACGGCGCGGCGGCGTCGGGCTGGGAGGGGATGGATCTCGCCCATCCGCCGATCGAGGTCACCGCCGACGGCAAGCCTTTCGCCGAGTGCACCGGGCTGCGCGCCGGCAACCCGATCGATCTCGCCGTCGCCGCGGTCAACCACGCCAACGGCCGCGGCGGCATCGCCGCCGGCACGGTCGTTACCACCGGCACTCATACCGGCCTGATCTTCACCGATCCGGGGGTCAAGATCGTCGCCGATTTCGGCAAGCTCGGCCGGGTCGAGGTGTCGTTCCCGCGCTGAGCGAGGAACCGGCCGTGCCTCTCGCGCCAGCCCCCTCCCCGCAGGCGGGCGGAGGGACAGCCCCGCGCGGCGGGGGGGCAATGGGTGCTTTTGGTGCGGGCGGGGGGTAGCGAATGCGCCTCCACCTTGCCTGGCGCCGCAATCTTGACGGTTTCGATCTGGCGCTGGCGGCGAACCGGGTCGCGGCGCGCGGGGCGGCGCTGTGGTGGCTCGGCGCTGCCGGGCCGACGCACGAGGCCGGCGACTATCTCTGCGAGGTCGACGACGCGACCGCGGAGCGGATCGCCCGCTTTGGCATCGTCGCCGTGGAATGGCAGGGCACCCTTCCCGACGAGGCGGTGGCAATCGCCTATCCCCGGATCGCGCTATTGGCGGGGAGGGCCGCCGCCTATCCGCATTTTGCCTACTACGCGATGGCGCTGGCCCGGCTCGGCTTTGATGTCGAGTTGATCGACGGCGCGGCGATCGCTGCCGGTGGACTTGCCCGCTGCGACCTGCTTGTGCTGCCGCCCGGCGGGGCCGTGTGGGGGCTGGACGCGGCCGAGGGGGTGACCGGGGCCGATACGGCGGTGCGCGATTTCCTTGCCGGTCACGGCGCGGCGCTGGGATCGGGCGGCGGCGCCGCCTATCTGTCGTCGGGGCGCCCGGGCTGGCTCGGCATAGCGCCGGTGCGCCCCGTCTATACCCACGAATATCTCAGCACCGGGGTCGGCGTCGTCAGTGTGCGCCTCGGCGCGGACAGCATCGGTTTCGGCTGCCCGCCAACCTTGGAGATGCCGTATTACCACGGCCCGGTCTTTGCCGAGCTCGACCGTGCGGTATCGAGCGCCGCGATTTTCGAGCGGTTGACGATGCCGGGCAATCTGCTCATCGCCAACCCGCTGGACGACGAGGCCTTCGCCCGCGCGATGGCCGGGCAAACCGCGATCCTGCGCGCCGAAACCTTGCGCGGGCGCGCCGTGCTGTTCTCGCCGAACCCCGAGATGGGCGACCTGGTGCGCAAATACATCGCCCTCAAGGGCTATGTCGCGCGCTACCTGGCGATCGGCGGCGAGACGGCGATGGCCGCCGCTTTGCGTCACTACCGGCCGCTCGAGGCCCCGTCGTGGCGGCTGATTCTCAACGCGATTCACAGCCTGATGCTGCGCCGCGGCCCACCGGGGGTGGCCCCCGCACCGCCGGTGCCGCCCCAGCCGCCGGACCCGGAAGTGAGGTTGACGGATGCGGCCGAAGCGGCGCTGCAACACTTCGAGATCGCCGCCGGTGCGCCGTGCGCGACGCTTGTCGAGGTGTTGCGCATGGATCTGCGCGATCGGCTGGAAGTGCTGCGCCCGCGACTCGCGGCGGTCGAGGCAGCGTTTGCCGCGCTCGATCCGCCGGCTCCGGGGATCCGCTTTCAGTGGGCGGTGTGCGAGGCGGCGGCAGTTGGCACGCTCCTGGCGAGCAAGGAAATGTCACCTCCGGCCGAGCAGTTGGCCGAGATCGAGACCGCGATCGCTTTGGCCGAGAGCTGGTGCCGGCTCGCCGAAGCCGAGCGGCATTTCGGCCGGGTCGAATGAGGGCGGCGGCGGCCATGCAGGGCAAAGCCGCGGCGGACCCTGTCTACGACCCGGTCGCGCGCGGGATCCATTGGGTGAATGCGATGCTGGCCGCCGTGGTCGTGTTGCTGGCCTGGGGGATCTCCGGAGCCCAGCGTCACGGCAGTGCGCGCGAATCGCTGATCGTGCTGCACGGCTCGCTCGGTATCGTCATCCTGTTGTTGATGCTGTTCTGGGCCGGCTGGCGGATCAGGCACCCGGCGCCGTCGCTGCGCCCGGTGCTGAGCCGCATCGAAATGATGCTCGCGCGGGCAACGCAGACGACGCTACACGCTGCGTTCGTGCTGATGTCGCTGACGGGCTATGTCAGCCTCGCCGCGGCGGGTCAGCGGGTGAGCTTTTTCGGCCTCGTCGAGATTCCCGCCCTGGTCCCGGAGAGCGGCCTCCTGTCGCAGGTGGCGATCGCGCTGCATCTGATCGGCGAATTTGTGATCTACGGCCTGCTGGCCGGGCATATCGGCGCCGCGCTGATCCACGGCTTTGTCCGGCGCGACGGAATTCTCGAACGGATGCTGCCGCGATCCGGCGGCTGAGGGCGGATTTTCAGTCCGCGCCGAATGCGACCAGCGACAGCTTGCCGCGGAAGAATTCGAGCGCGTCCGCAAGCGTCGACCCGGCGCGGATGCGCTGTCGTCCGCTCATCACAAAGAATTCCGCCGGCGAGGAGGGCGACGTCGCCACCTTGACGATCGTGTAGAGCGCGCTTTCCTGGGTATGGCGGAACACCGAAAACAGCGCCCGCCCGTCGCGGTGGTCGATCGCGTAGTCGCGCCAGATTCCGCGCGAGACGTGCCGGCTGTAGAGGCCGAGCAACTGGTTCAACTCCGAGCGGGTGAAAAACTGCTGCCGGCGTCCCGCCCGGTAATCCCGAATAGGTACGACCGTCGCGCTCGTGCTGCTCATCGCCGACCGCCACTCAACGTCACATGTCTGTCATTTTGACCATTTCCGCGGGAGCGTCCAGCCGTCTTACGTCCGGTTGCGGTCGGTGCGACAGCACCGCGCAGCGGCGCGCTGTTTGCCTCGCCTCGGCGCCGCAAATATGTTAGCCAACCGCACACCGCGGCGGTTTGGGGCACCCGTGAGCGATATTTTCCGCGAGATCGACGAAGAGCTGCGTCGCGACAACCTGCTGAACCTGTGGCGGCGGTACGCGAAGTACATCATTGCGGCGGTGATATTGGCCTTGGTGATCGCCGGCGGCATCGCTGCCTGGCGCGACCACCAGCTGAAGCAGCGGCAGGCTCAGTCGGCGCGCTATGCTGCAGCCTTGTCGCTGCTGCGAGAGGGCAAGGAGGCCGAGGCGGCCAAGATCTTCGCCTCGATCGCGCAGGATGGCGGCGGCTACGGTCAGCTTGCCGTGTTCGAAGGGGCCGACCTGGCGGCCAAAGCCGGCGATCGCAAGGCGGCGGTGGCCGCCTACGACAAGATCGCGGCGTCGTCGGACGTCGACGCGGAGTTTCGCGATGTCGCGGTGCTGCTGTCGGTGATGAATTCGCTGCCCAGCGGCGATGCGCAAGCCGCGATCGATCGTCTCAAGCCCCTGACCGATAGCGGCAATCCGTGGCGCGCCACGGCGCTTGAACTGACGGCAGCGGCGCGGCTCAAGGCCGGCGACAAGCCCGGCGCCCTGGAAATCTACAAGAAACTCGCCGACGATCTGGCCGCGCCGGAGGGGGTGCGTGGCCGCGCCGCCGAGATGGCCGCTGCGTTGGCGCCTTGAGCCGGGGCTCGTGCCGATGAACCGCCGTCACTTTGTCTCGGCGCTGTTGGCTTCGCTGCCGATGGCCGCCTGTGGCCTGTTCGACGAGAAGAAGAATTCGCTGCCGGGCGAACGGATTTCGGTGCTGGGGCTCGACCGTAAGATCGAGGCCGATCCCAAGCTTGCCGGCACTGCAATCACCCTGCCGCCGGCGGCCGCCAATCCGGAATGGCCGGAGCCCGGCGGCAATCCCAACCATGCGATGGGTAATCCGGCGCTGCCCAGTCCGATCCGGCGAATCTGGGACACCAGCATCGGCGACGGTTCGGCGCGCTATACCCGGGTGATGTCGCAGCCGGTCATCGCCAAGGGCCGGGTGTTTGCGATGGATGGCGGGGTCCAGGTGAGCGCCCTGGATACCGCAACCGGCAGGCAATTCTGGAGTGTCGATCTCAAGCCCGAGGACCAGCGCGGCAATGCGTTTGGCGGCGGGCCGTGCTTTTGGAACGATCGGCTTTACGTCTCGACCGGCTATGGCGAGGTGGTCGCGCTCGATCCGGGCACCGGCGCCGTGGTCTGGCGGCAGAGCGTCACGACCCCGGTGCACAGCGCGCCGACCGTCGCTGATAAGCGCATTTTTGTCGTCACCGTCGATAATGAGCTGGTGGTGCTGTCGACCGACGACGGCAAGCGGCTGTGGTCGCATAACGGCATTCCCGAGACCGCGGGCCTGCTCGGCAGCGCCAGCCCGGCAGTCGAGGGCGAGATCGTCGTTGTCGCCTATAATTCCGGCGAGCTGTGGGCCCTGCGCGTGGAAAACGGCCGCGCCGTGTGGTCGGAGAACCTCGCCTCGGGGCATAGCATGGATGCGGTGTCGAACATGGCCGACATCCACGGCCGACCGGTGATCGATCGCGGCCGCGTCTTCGCCGTCAGCCATAGCGGGCGGATGATGGCGATCGACCTGCGCAATGGCGGACATGTCTGGGAACAGGACATGGCGAGCAGCCACGAGCCGTGGAGCGTCGGCGACTACCTGTTTCTGCTTGCCAACGACAACACCCTCGTCTGCCTGACCCGCAACGAGGGCAAGGTGCGCTGGGCGCAGGCGCTGCCGCACTACGAGAACGAAAAGAAACGCAAGGACCCGATCCGCTGGGCCGGCCCGGTGCTGGGCGGCGGCCAGCTGATCGTGCTGTCGTCGAGCGGGGTGGCGATGTGGATCTCGCCGCTGACCGGCGAAACGACCTATCAGACCGAATTGTCGGATAAGGGCTATCTTGGCCCGGTTATCGCCGACAACACGTTGTACCTTTTGACCGACGACGCCAAGTTGTCAGCCTATCGTTAAACGATCTGGTGCAGCGATGTCTTTTACGGTCGCGATCCTCGGGCGGCCGAATGTCGGCAAGTCGACCCTGTTCAACCGGCTGGTCGGCCGCCGCCTCGCGCTGGTGGACGACAGGCCCGGCGTAACCCGCGACCGCCGCGAAGGCCGGGGCCGCATTGCCGACCTTGAGTTTCGCGTTATCGACACCGCCGGTCTGGAGGAGGCCGCGCCGACAACGCTGGCCGGCCGCATGCGCGCGCAGACCGAGCGCTCGCTCGCCGACGCCGACGTGTTGTTGCTGGTGATCGATGCACGAGAGGGGATCACCGAGCCGGACCGGCATTTCGGCGGGTGGCTGCGCAAGAGCGGCAAGCCCGTGGTGGTGATCGCCAACAAGGCCGAAGGTCGAGCCGAACTTGGAGCGGTCGGCGAGGCCTATTCGCTCGGCCTCGGCGATCCGTTGCCGATCTCGGCGCAGCACGGCGAGGGTTTTGCCGAGCTTTACGAGCGGCTGCGCGATTTCGCCCCGCTTCCGCCGGCGGAGGCGGGGACGGAGATGGAGAGTGCGGGCGAAGCGCCGGAGCGGCCGCTGCAGCTCGCGATCGTCGGTCGGCCCAATGTCGGCAAATCCACGCTCGTCAACCGGCTGCTCGGCGAGGACCGGCTGCTCACCGGTCCCGAGCCGGGCATCACCCGGGATGCGATCGCGCTCGAATGGACCTGGCGGGGCCGGCCGATCCGGCTTGTCGATACGGCCGGCATGCGGCGCCGTGCCCGGATCGAGGACCCGCTCGAACGCCTGTCGGTCGCCGATACGCTGCGCACAATCCGCTTTGCCGGCACGGTCGTGCTGGTGCTCGACGGGCTGGAGCCATTCAACCGCCAGGATTTGACCATCGCCAATCTGGTCGCCGAAGAGGGCAGGGCGCTGGTGCTGGCCGCAAACAAATGGGACGCGGTCGCCAACCCTGGTGCCGCTCTGGCGCAATTGCGCGACCGGGTGACGGCGTCGCTGGCGCAGCTGCAAGGGGTGGCGCTGGTGCCGATCTCGGGGCTGACCGGGCGCGGGCTCGACGCGCTGATGAACGCCGTTATCGCCGCCGACGCGGTATGGAACAAGCGCCTGCCGACGCCGACGCTCAACCGCTGGCTCGCCGCGGTCCAGGAGCGCCATCCGCCGCCGCTGGTCGGCGCGCGAAGGCTGCGCCTGCGCTACATGACCCAGGCCAACATCCGGCCGCCGACCTTTGCGCTGTTTGCGTCGAAGCCCGGCGAGCTGCCCGATTCCTATCGGCGGTTTCTGGTCAATTCGCTGCGCCAGGATTTCGACCTGCCGGGAACGCCGATCCGCCTGATGCTGCGGGGAAGCGACAATCCCTACGCGCGCGACTGACCGTCGAGAACCTCGCTGGCGCTGACCAGCGCGCCGTTGCGCTCCCACTCAGGCAGGGCGAGCTGCAGAAAGGCGTCGGCGACGCTGTCCGGCGGTGGCAGGCGCGTCGGATCCTCGCCGGGGAACACCCGGGCGCGCAGCCGGGTGCGGACGATGCCGGGATCGAGCAGATTGGCGCGCACCCGCGTTTTCTCGATCTCGGCCGCATAGGTCTTCACCAGCACGTCGAGCCCGGCCTTGCTGACCGCATAGGGGCCCCAGTAGGCGCGGGGGGCGCGGGCAATGCCGCTGGTAACGAAGATCGCACGGCCATGCTCGGCGGCGCGCAGGAGCGGGTCCATCGCCCGGATCAGCCGCCAGTTGGCGGTGAGGTTGAGGTCGATGACCTCCTGCCACAAGGCCGGCTCGATATGGCCGAGCGGCGAGAACGTGCCGAATTCGGCGGCGTTGCCGACCAGGATGTCGAGATGCCCGTAGCGCTGGAAAAGCGCCGCGGCCAACTCGTCGATCTTGATGAATTGGCGCAGATCGAGCGGCACCAGGGTTGACGTGCCGCCGGCGGCACGAACCGCATCGTCGACTTCCTCCAGCCCGCCGACCGTGCGCGCAGCCAGGACCAGATGCGCACCCTCGCGGGCAAAGCGCTCGGCGACCGCCGCGCCGATGCCGCGCGACGCGCCGGTGATCAGCGCGATCTTGCCCGTTAGGCGGCCCATCAGCAAAAAAGGCGAGACATCAGGCGGAGCGGGAAGGGCCGCGCCGCTGGATCGCGACCAGCGCGAGGATGCTGAGCAGCGACGTGGCCATCAGGTAATAGGCCGGCGACAGCGTGTCGCCGGTATGGCTGATCAACCAGGTCGCGACGAAGGGAGCAAAGCCGCCAAAGATCGTCACCGAGATACTGTAGCTGAAGGCGACCCCGACCGCCCTGGTTTCCACCGGGAACAATTCCGACATCAGCGACGGCAGCACGCCGCTATACCCGGCCTTGACGAGGTTGAGCCAGCCGACGGCGAACACGCAGCTCGCCAGCGATGGATAGGCGACCATCAACCAGAAGGCCGGGTATGAGGTGACCAGAAACAGCGCCGCCATCAGCAGCATGATGCGGCCGCGTGGCACCTTGTCCGACCAGTGCCCGGAGACCAGCGAGAAGACGGCGAGGATCACCCCGCCGACCAATGTCGCGATAAACCCGGTCGAGGCGGGCAGATGAAGCTGCTTCATCCCGTAGGTCGGGATGTAGAGCAGCAGGTAGTACGAGGCGTTCGAGACGATCGAGGCGCCGAGCGCCAGCGATACCTGCACCGGCTGGCGGCTCAGCAGCTCGCGGATCGGGACGCTGTGCGGCGTCGCTTCGGCGAAGGCCGGGGTTTCGACCATTTTCGAGCGGATATAGAGCCCGGCCGGGCCGACCAGCAGGCCGAAGACATAGGGGAGGCGCCATCCCCAGGAGACGAGCTGCTCGTGCGTCAGCGTCGTCGTCAAAACGATGCCGAACAATGCGACGATGACCGAAATGATCCCCGTGCTGGCCCATTGCCAGCTCGCGCTGAACCCCTTGCGGTCATGCCCGTGCTCGACCAGAAAGGCGACGGCGCTGCCAAACTCGCCACCGACCGAAAACCCCTGCAGCAGGCGGGCGAGGGTGATCAGCATCGGCGCGGCGAGCCCGATCGCCGCATAACTCGGCGTCACCACCATCATCGTCGTGCCGATCATCATCAGCGCGATCGACAGGGTGAGCCCGGCCTTGCGGCCGTGGCGATCGGTATAGGCGCCGATCACCATCGCCCCCAAAGGCCGAACCAAATAGGACAGGCCGAACGCGCCGAAAGTGATGAGCAGCGAGACGGTCGAGTTCCCGGTCGGGAAGAACACCTCCGCGATCGTCACCGCGAAGTAGCCGTAAACAAGGAAGTCAAACCATTCGAGGACGTTGCCGATCGTCGCCGCGACGATGACCTTGGGGAGCGACTGTCGTTGCGAAAAGGACCCCGTCAGGGTGGTATCGGTCGGCATCTTACTCCCCGATCGTATTTGTTTCAGTTTATCGCGGGAGCTTATTCGATTCAGGCAGGCTCTGCGAGCAGCGACAATTGCACCGAGACCTTGCCGTCCTCGGCATCGACCAGCGGGATCGGGTAGTCGCCGGTGAAGCAGGCATCGCAGAAGCGAGGCGCGAGCGGGTTGCGGCCGACATCGCCCATCGCGCGATAGAGCCCGTCGATCGAGATGAAGGCGAGGGTATCGACACCAATGAACCGGGACATTTCGTCGACGTCAAAGCGCGCGGCGAGGAGCTGGTCGCGCTCCGGCGTGGCGATGCCGTAGAAGCACGGATGGGTCGTCGGCGGGCTCGAAATCCGCATATGCACCTCACGGGCTCCGGCGTTGCGGACCATGTCGACGATCTTGGTCGAGGTGGTGCCGCGCACGATCGAATCGTCGACGAGGATCACCCGCTTGCCCTTGAGGTCGTTGCGGTTGGCGTTGTGCTTGAGGCGTACGCCCAGGTGGCGGATCTGGTCGGTCGGCTCGATAAAGGTGCGGCCGACATAATGGTTGCGAATGATGCCGAGCTCGAACGGCAGCCCCGATTCCTGGGAATAGCCGAGCGCCGCCGGCACGCCGGAATCGGGCACCGGCACGACGATATCGGCATCGACATGGCTTTCGCGCGCCAGTTCCCGGCCGATGCGTTTCCTCGCCTCGTAGACGCTGCGTCCCTCCATGACGCTGTCCGGCCGGGCGAAGTAGATGTATTCGAAAACGCAAAACCGTTCGGGCTTGCGGGTGAACGGCTTGACGCTGTGGAGCCCGTCGGTGTCGATGATGACGATCTCGCCGGGCTCGACGTCGCGGACAAAATCGGCGCCGATGATGTCGAGCGCGCAGGTCTCCGAAGTGACGATCCAGGCATCGCCGAGGCGACCGATCACCAGGGGCCTGACCCCGAGCGCGTCGCGCAGGCCGATGACCGTGTCCTGCGACAGCGCCACCAGCGAATAGGCGCCCTCGACCTGCCGCAACCCGTCGACGAGGCGGTCGACCACGGTCTCCTTGAGGCTTGTCGCAATCAGGTGGACGATGACCTCGGTGTCGCTGGTGGATTGGAACAGGCTGCCGCGCCGCACCAGTTGACGGCGGAGCTGATAGGAATTGGTCAGATTGCCGTTGTGGCAGATCGCCAACCCGCCGAACTCGAAATCGGCGAACAACGGTTGGACGTTGCGCAGCGCCACTTCGCCGGTCGTCGCATAGCGCACATGGCCGATCGCGGAATGGCCTTTCAGCCGCTCGATGATGTCTTTCGAGCTGAAATTGTCGCTGACGAGGCCCAGCCCGCGATGGGCGTTGAACTGCTCGCCGTCATAAGCGACGATGCCTGCGGCCTCCTGGCCGCGATGCTGCAGCGCATGCAGGCCCAGCGCAGCCAGAGCGGCCGCGTCGGGGTGGCCGAAGATCCCGAAGACGCCGCATTCCTCATGAAAATGATCCGCGTCGCCGCGGCCGGTTGTCAGCATGCGTGATCCTCGCTTTTGCTCGTCCGGCCCTGTCGGATATGGGAATTTTTTTTGGTTGTTACCAGTATATGACAAGCGCTGTAACCCCTAGCGCTGGTTGCCGTTGATGATGCGGTCGAGTTCGCGCTGGTCACTCTGCTTGTAGGTCGGAGGCGCCGACGGCGCGGAAGACGGCGATGTCGGCGCGGAGGGGTTGGTCAGCGCGCGCATCGCCTTTTGCGCCTCGGCGGCCGGGGTCAGCGTCTTGTTTATCTCTTCGACTGCGGCAGCGCTCTTCACGCGCAGGGATTCGGGCAGCACGGTGCGCAGCGCGTCGGCGCCCTGTTCCAGATAGGGCGCGCTTTTGGCTTCCTTGATCCATCCGGGCCGGTCGGACGGCTGCACCATGTCGACCAGCAGGTAGGCGAGGCAGACGATGAACGCGCCGCGCAACAGACCGAAAATAAAGCCCAGGGTGCGGTCGATCGGCGACAACGCGCTCGACCGTACCGAACGCGCGATAACGCCGGTGATGATGGTCAGCACGACCAGGGCGGCGACGAAAAGGCCGAACCCGGCGATCAACTGCGACAGCAGCGGGTTCTTCACCATCGGGTCGACGATCGCGTAGACGTAGGTAAAGCCCTTGAGGGTGATGAACCCGGCGCCGATCCAGGCGACGATCGATAGCGCCTCGCGCACAAAGCCGCGGGCGAAGGCGAAGACCGCCGACAGGCCGATGACCGCGATGACGCCGATGTCGAGCGGGTTCACGGCATTGCTCCGATCCGCCGTGCCGGCGGGCGGCGGCTGCGAGACGGCGCCAGGCGGTCGACCAGCTCGCTCAAATGGCCGATCGCGACCGTGGCGATGCCGTCGCCGCTCCGCTCGCCGCGAGCGCGTACCCGCGCCGGCACCCAAGCCTCGCCAAAGCCGAGCTTCGCCGCTTCCTTGAGCCGCGCGTCGCTGTGCGATACCGGCCGGACCCGGCCGGAAAGGCCGATCTCGCCGAAGACGACGGTATCAACCGGCACCGGGCTTTCCGTCAGCGCCGAGACGAGGGCGGCGGCGACCGCCAGATCGGCCGCCGGCTCGCCGACGCGCAACCCCCCGGCGACGTTGAGGTAG
>DASQGR010000190.1:0-4481 GCA_035632515.1 Allostellaceae bacterium
GCGCCAGATCGGCGACCACGGCCTCGCCGCCGATATCCTTGCCGAGCGCCAGCGCCAGCCGGCCGGTATGCTTCTCATAGGCCGGCGAATCGAGCAGCTCGCGCAGGAAAACCGTCTCGGCCTTGATGTTCGGCAGTTCGACGCCGATGACGCTGCGTCCCGGGACGACCGCGACCCGCACCCAGATCGCGCTCATCCAGCGGGCGATGTCGTCGGCTAGGCCGATGACCCGCGACGCCTTGATCCCCGGCGCCGGCTCAAGCTCATAGAGGGTGACGACGGGGCCGGGGCGCACCTGGACGATTTCGCCGCGCACGCCGTAATCCTCCAGCACCGCCTCGAGCAGGCGTGCGTTCTTGGCCAGCGCCTCCTCGTCGATCGTCTCGGTCTTGCCGACCTGCGGTTTGGTCAGCAGATCGATCGGCGGCAGGATCGGCTGTCCGGGGGCAAGGTCGAGCACCGCCTGCCGCTCCTGTTCCGCGCGCTTGCCGGCGGCGAGGGTGCGCGCGCCCGGCATGACCAGGCGGACGAGCCGCCCGGTCGCCGCTTCGGGCGTCGGCTCGGGGGCGGGTTGCGGCGATGGCGCGCGCACCAGCTGGGGCTCGCGGCGTTCCGGCGGTCGGGGACGTGCAGGCGGCTCGTGCCACGGCATTGGCCGGGCCGGCCCGAGCGCGCGTACCGACGCCGAGGCGGCCGGCCCTGCCGCCGCCTGCTCGCGCCGCGCGTCGCACCACCTGGCGAACAGCCGCTGGCCGAGCCCAACCGCGGCGGCGGTGCCGTACCCCGAAACCCGGGCCAGCCGGCTCGCGTTGCGTCCGGCGCCGCTGCCGAGATCGCGCCAATCGACCCAGCTCAGCCCGATGATCGACAGCAGCAGCAATGCCACCAGCGCCGCCGCCCCCATCGCCAGCGGCAGCGCAATTCCGCCGAGCCCGATCGCGTCGACCAGCCGCAGCAGCTCCCAGCCGATTGCGCCGCCGGCCCCGGCAGGCATCGGCAGCGGGCTCGCGCGCAGCACCGAGCAGGCGAAGGCGGCGAGCACCAGCGCCGGGATCACCAGCGCCAGCCGTCGTGCCATGCCGCCCGGCGGGCGCTGCAGCAACAGGCGGAACGACCAGCCGAGAACGACCAGCGGGATCAGGAAGGCGGCGAGGCCGATGCTTTGCACCAGCAGATCGGCCAGCAGCGCGCCGTCATGGCCGAGATAGTTGCGCGGCGCGGCCTCGACCGCGGTGTTGAGCGAAGGGTCGGCGGGGTTGTAGGTCAGCAGGGCCAGCAGCAGCAGAAAGCTGACCAATACCAGCGCCGAACCGAGTCCTTCGAGCAGGCGGCGCTTGCCCGCCGCTACCAGCTCGTTCCAGCTGTTGACGCCCTGGCCAACCCCGCGGCCAACGCGCCGGCCCAGCCCGCGGCCCAGATACTGTGCCGATTTCGGCATCTCGTGGTCCCCCGGCCACTCACCCTTGGCACCTGCCCCGGCCTTCCCCCCGAAAGACCGAGTCGGATCAGTAGATTATACTATCCGGGCCGTTACAACACTCGCCTGATCCGGGTAAATGCGGTGTCGAGCGTCGCCTCGTCGTGGACGATGGCGAGGCGAATATACGCGCTCCCCGGGTTGACGCCAGCATTTGCCGCGCGCGCCGTGTAGCCGCCGGGCAGGACCCGGATCGCCGCTTCGCGCCACAGCCGCAGCGCCGCGGCCTCGCCGTCGCCGACATCGAGCCACAGGAAGAACCCGCCGGCCGGGCGGTGGAAGCCGAAGCGGCCGCCGAGCGCCGCCTCGGCGAGGTCGAACTTGCGGCGATACGCTGCCCGATTCTCGATCACATGGGTTTCGTCGCGCCACAGCGCGGTGGCCGCCGCCTGGATCGGCAGCGGCACCTGGCAGCCGCCGTAATCGCGCAGATGCCGGAAATGGCCGACCAGCCGCGGATCTCCGGCGACAAAGCCGGAGCGCAGACCTGCCGCGCTCGACCGCTTCGACAGCGAATGGAAGACAACCACCTGGTCGAACCCGCCGCCCAGCGCCTGGCAGGCTTCGAGCGCACCCGGCGGCGGCGCCGAGTCGTAGATTTCGGCATAGCACTCGTCGACCGCGAGGACGAAATCGTAGGTCCGCGCCAGCGTGATCGCCTTCCTCAAATAGTCGAGGCTGGCGATCGTGCCCTGCGGGTTCGACGGCGAGCACAGATAAAACAGCGCCGTCCGCTCCAGCGTCGCCCGGGGGATCGCATCGAGGTCGGGCATGAACCCGTTGTCGCGCGTCGCGTCGAGGAAGACCGCCTCGGCCCCGGCCATCGTCGCCGCCCCGTTGTAGACGAGATAATACGGGTTCGGCACCAGCACGACCGGCTTTCGCCCGGCCTTTTCGCGCGGCACGGCGAGGCCCGAAAACAGGTAGAGCCCCTCCTTGGTGCCGGCGAGGGTGAGGATGTGCCGCTCCGGGTCGAGCGCGCCCGGCGCGAGGCCGTAGCGCCGGCTCAGCCAATCGGCGATCGCCTGGCGCAGCTCCGGCGTGCCGACCATCGGCGGGTACTTGTTCCACTCGTGCGCATGCGCCGCGAGGGTCTCGGTGAGCAGCGCCGGCGGCTGATGCTGCGGCTCGCCGACCGACATCGCGATCGGCGCGTCGTTGACCCGCGGCGTTACCGGGTTGAGCAGGGTGCGCAGCGCCTCGAACGGATAATCGCTGAGGCTGTCGAGGTCCGGGTTGAGCGGCACGGTCGCTCCAAGCAATTCAAATTGCACCTTACTCGTCATCCCCGGGCTTGTCCCGGGGATCCACGTGGATGGCCGGAACAAGTCCGGCCATGACGAAGTGATGGGTGGACAGTCCTCGCCTTGCCACCCATCCTTCCGCCATGAGCGAGGATGTCGAGCTTCTGGTCGCGGGTGGCGGGCTGAACGGGCTGCTGCTTGGCATCGCCTGCGCCGATGCGGGGCTTCATGTCGCCGTCGTCGACCGCCAGGACCCGGCGACGATGGTGACCGAGACGTTCGACGGTCGCGCCTCGGCCATCGCCTATGGTTCGAAGCTGGTACTGGAAGGGACGGGGCTGTGGCCGGCCATTGCCGCCGAGGCCGAGCCGATCCGCGAAATCCGCGTCGCCGACGACAACTCGCCGCTGTTCCTGCACTACGATCACCGCGATCTCGGTGGGGAGACGCCGCTCGGCTATATCGTCGAGAACCGGGTGCTCCGCCGCGCGCTGCTCGAGCGCGCCGCGGCCTTGCCGGCCTTGCGCCTGCTGGCGCCGCAAACGGTCGAGAGCGTGGCGCGCGATGATGCTGCGGCGGTCGCGACGCTCGGAGACGGCACAATGCTGGCCGCGCGCCTGGTCGCTGCGGCCGACGGCAAGGATTCGCCGCTGCGCCAGGCCGCAGGCATTCGCACCGTCGAGTGGCGCTACCGCCAGATCGGCATCGTCACCACGGTCGCGCACGAGCGGCCGCATGCCGGCATCGCCATCGAGCATTTCCTGCCGGCCGGTCCGTTCGCCATCCTGCCGATGACCGGCAACCGCAGCTCGCTGGTGTGGACCGAGGATGCGGGGCTGGCGCCGGGCCTGGTCAAGCTGCCCGATGTCGAGTTCGCCGCCGAGCTGCGCACCCGGTTCGGCGATTTTCTCGGCCAGGTCGAGCCGGTCGGGCCGCGTTGGGCCTATCCGCTGTCGTTGATGCAGGCCGAGCGCTACACCGCCCGCCGCCTGGCGCTGGTTGGCGAGGCGGCGCATGTGATCCACCCGATCGCCGGCCAGGGCCTCAATGTCGGCATCCGCGACATCGCCGCGCTGGCCGAACTCGTCGTCGATGCGCGCCGGCTCGGCCTCGATATCGGCGACGATTGGGTGCTGGAGCGCTACCAACGCTGGCGCCGGCTCGACGCGGTGCTGCTCGCCGGCGTCACCGATGGGCTCAACCGGCTGTTCTCCAACTCGATTGCGCCGGTGAAGCTCGCCCGCGATCTTGGCCTCGCCGCGGTCAACCACCTGCCGCCGCTGAAACGGCTGCTGATGCAGCATGCGATGGGCACGCTCGGCGATCGACCGCGGCTGGCGCGCGGCGAGCGGCTTTGAGGAGAACCACATGAGTTTCGACGCCACGGCGGGCAGCGAGGGGTTTGACGTCGCCTACCTGGTGCTCAGCGGCGCGACGACGGCGGCCCGGTGTCCCGAGCTGCTGCGCGGGCTGGTCGGGCTCGGCTTTGCCACCGTCATCGCGATTCCGACGCCCAACGCCTCGCGCGTGCTCGCGCCGCGCGACCTCGCGGAGGTCGCGGGGGTGCAGGTCGTCGAATCGTATTTCGATCGGGCGATCCGCCCGCGACCGCCGTTCGGGGTGGTGCTGTTTGCGCCTTGCAGCTTCAATTCGCTCAACAAGCTTGCCCACGGCATCGCCGACAACCTCGCGCTGGCGGTAGTCGCCGAGGCGATCGGGCGCGGCACCCCGGTCATCGTCGCGCCGTCGCTGAACGCGCC
>DASQGR010000191.1:0-2607 GCA_035632515.1 Allostellaceae bacterium
TTATCCGGCGGATCAGCGAGCTGCTGCCGTAAATTTTCCAGGCCAGCGCCGGGCTTGGCCCATCCGCGGAGCGCCGCCGCCTCGGTCGAGCCCAGGCGTGACGGCTATTTCGCCCGCTTCAGCCCGAGATCGGCGAGACAGAAATCGAGCGAGCCGGAACGTTCCTGGCACGAGGCAGCCAGCGCGGCGAATTCCGCCTGGGTCGGCGTCTTGCCGGAGGTCAGCCGCCAGCCGCTCGGATCGGGCGCATTGGCGGCGATGCTGTCGCCGGCTTCCGAATTGCTGCAGGCGGCAAGCGTGAGAACGGCGATCAGGACGATCCGCGGCATTGGGGGAACCTTCGGAAAGGCGGGGCAGGCGGGGCGTGCGGCGCGGCGGCCGGCGGGATCGTTGCCGGCGACGACCGCCGTGGCCACCGCGGTCAACAGGCCCGCGGCAGCGACGACAAAGATCAGCCGCGGCAGATGGTGATCGAGCAGCAGGCCGAAGACCGGCGGGGCGATGGCGCCGCCAAGGTCGAGCCCGGAGTAGACAAAGCCAAAGGTCTTGCCGGTCGCGTCGGGCGGGGCGGCGGCACGGACGATCATGTCGCGCGCCGGGATCGTGGTGCCAAAGGCGAACCCGCACACGCTGGCACAGATCGTCAGTGCCGTCAGCGATAGGGTCGGCAATGCCAGGGCCAGGCAGAACAGCGCGGACACCGCCAGCCCGCTGCCGATCAACGCGCCCGGTCGCGGGATCCGGTCGGCGAGGACGCCGCCGACAAGGATGCCGAGCGACGAGGCAAGCAGGAAGCAGGTCAATGTCAGATTGGCGTGCTCGATCGACACCCCGAAGGCGGCCACCGCCGCCGAGGGCATAAAGGTCTGCAGCCCGACCTGCGCCGTTGCCAGCAGGATGAAATAGGCAAGGCAAAGCAGGATCGGCGGCGACAGGTAGATGCGGCTCGGCGACCGCGCTCCCGTCCGCGCCGGCGCCGGCCGCGGTGCGCTCAGCACCTCCCGCTGCGAGGCGAGGTAGAGGGTGAACAGCAATCCGACGGCGCCGACGATGATCAGTGCGGCGCGCCAGCCGAAGGCGCCGGTGAGGCTCAGCATCGCGATCGGCGCCGCGACCCAGCCGAGATTGCCGGTGAATGTGTGCATTCCATAAGCGCGGCCCAGCCGGGCCGGATCGACCCGCGCGGTCATGATCGCGTAGTCGGCCGGGTGAAACACGCTGTTGCCGAAGCCGGCGATCACCATCAGCGGCATCAGCCACCAGACCCCTGGAACGAGGCCGAACGCCGCCGTCGCGCCGGCAAAAAGCGCCAGCCCGCCGATCAGCACCCGCGCCGAGCCGAACCGGTCGACGAGGATCCCGGCAAGCGTCTGCGACAGGCCCGAGGTCGCGCTCATCAGCATGATGACAAGACCGAGCTCGGCATAGCCGACGCCAAACGCGGCGGTCAGCAGCGGAAAGATCGGCGGCAATACCAACTGGTAGAAATGGCTGAGGAAATGCGCGGCGCTCACCAGCCCGACCAGCTTCATGTCCTGGGCACCGGGCTGACGGTCCGGCAGCGATATTGTCCTATCGGTCATGACCGGATAATGCGGATGGCGGGACGCCAAGTCTATCGCTAGTGGCGCGAATTTGGGCAATCCAGGCATGATTGCGCGCGGGGCGAAGCAATACTTTTTTGACGAGGTCTCCTAGAGCCTTATCTGTTTGGGCCGAATCGCTTTGCTATTGCCCCTTGGCCGGGCTTGACCCGGCCATCGACGTCTTTTCCTCCGACGTTCGCAAACAAAGACGTGGACCCCCGGGGCAAGCCCGCGGGAGGGGAACTGCTTTGGGGCTTCGATTAAGATATCGTGATAGATCGTGCCCTGGCCGTGAGCCGCTCTGGCCGTGAGCCGCTCTGGCCGTGAGCCGCGTCGCCTTGGGCTCCTCGCACTGACGGCGCGACGTCACCCTGGATCGAATTCGCGGTCCTTGCTCGGGATCAAATCGTAAGGGAGCGCAAAGCCGGGCATTGCCTTGAGCCGCGCGGCCCAGGCTTCGAGATGCGGCCAATTCGATATCTCGAACCCGCCCTCGGCCATGAACACCATGCGGCCCCAGCAGCCGATATCGGCGATCGTCGGGTAGTCGCCGACGAGGAACGGCTGGTTTGTCACGGTCTGGTCGACGAATGACAGCGCGGCCTCGGCACGCGGGGGGAATTCGGCGATGACCTCCTCGTGCATCTTGCGGAAGCGGGCCGAATGGCGCACCCGCGCGACCGCGGTGATGTGATCGGCCTCCCACGACAGCCACTCGCGCGCCTGCCAGCGCGCCTGCTCGGTCCTGCCCTCGAAATGCCCGGTCTCGCGCGCGAGATAGTCGAGGATGACGTTCGACTGGAGGATCGTCAGCCCCTTGTGCTTGAGGCTCGGCACCACGCCCCAGCGGTTGACCGCGAGGTATTCGGGGCTGTTCTGCACGCCGATCTTGAGGTTGACGGTGCGGAACGAAAACGGCAGCCGCGCCAATGCCAGATACAGCATCGGCTTGTAGCTGGAGCTCGAGGTGAAGCTGCCGTAAAGGGTGAGCCGATCGTCCATCCCGACAACCTCAGCGCAG
>DASQGR010000192.1:0-7320 GCA_035632515.1 Allostellaceae bacterium
CAGGACATGCCGTTTTCGGTGCTGGTGCCGGCCTTTGTCACCTCCGAGCTGAAGACCGGGTTCCAGATCGGCTTTCTGATTTTCCTGCCGTTTCTGGTCATCGACATCGTCGTCGCCGCGGTGATGATGTCGCTGGGCATGATGCTGCTGTCGCCGACCAGCGTGTCGCTGCCGTTGAAATTGGCGCTGTTCGTGCTGGTCAACGGCTGGACCCTGGTGATCGGCTCGCTGGCGGAGGGTTTCCTGCGATGAACCCCGCCGACATCGTTGCCGCGGCGCGCGAGATGATGTCGTTCACGCTGCTGCTTCTGAGCCCGTTCCTGCTCGCCGCGGTGGTGGCAAGTCTCGGCATCGGGCTGCTCCAGGCCAGCACCCGGATGAACGATTTGACCCTGAGTTTCGTGCCCCGGTTTCTCGCAGTGCTGTTGACGGTCTATGTGGCGGCGACCTGGGCGGGCAGCCGGATGACCGCCTACATCGAACGCGCCGCGGTGGCGGCCCAGACCGTGCACGAGTAGCGGCGGTGCTGAGCGTCAGCGATGCCGATCTGACCCGCTGGCTCGGCCAATTCTTCTGGCCGTTCATCCGCATCCTTGCACTGTTCGCCGCAGCGCCCGGGTTCAGCTCGGTTGCGATTCCGGTGCGCGCGAAGGTGGCGCTGGCCTTTGTCATCGCCCTGCTGGTCGCCGGCACGCTGAAGCAATCGGCCCCGCTCGACCTCTCCTGGGCGACGGTGACGCTCGCGGTCGAGCAGGTGCTGGTCGGCCTCGCGATCGGGTTTGCGATGCAGCTGACCCTGGCGGCGATGGGCCTCGCCGGCGAGTTCGTCGGCATCCAGATGGGGTTCGGCTTCGCCAGCCTCTACGACATCCAAAGCGGCTTCGAAGTGCCGGTGATGGCTAATTTCTTCAGCCTCGTCGCGCTGTTGCTGTTCATCGCGCTGAATGGGCACCTGCTGCTGCTCGGCGTGCTGGTGAAGAGCTTTACGGTCGTACCGATCGCCGTCGGCAGCGGCATCACCGGCGAGGGTTGGCGGGCGCTGGCCCGGGCCGGCGCGGTCCTGTTCCAGCTCGGCGTGTGGCTGGCGCTGCCGGTCATCGCGGTGCTGCTGGCGGCACATCTCGCGATCGGTTTCGTGTCGCGCGTCGCGCCGCAGTTCAATGTCATGTCGGTCGGCTTTTCGGTGTTCATGTGGGTCGGCATCGCGGCGGTCGTCTCGTTGATCCCGTTCTTTGTGCCGGCGGTTGAGCACATCGTCGAGACCGGGCTCGGCCTTGCCGGCACGGTGCTGCGCGGGGCCTCGGGGCCGTGAGCGACACCAGCGAAGCCGAAAGCCGCACCGAGCGGGCAACCCCGCGACGCCTGGCGCGGGCGCGCGAAGAAGGCCAGGTCGTTCGCGCGCATGCGGTCGCTGGGGCGGCGGTGCTGATGGCCGGGGCCGGGATCACCTCGCTCGCCGGCGCAAAGCTGGTGGAGCTGCTGGAGTCGTCGCTGCGGCAGGGTCTGGTTCTCGAACCGGAGACGATGCGCGAGACCGGGCGAATGCTGGCCGCCGCATCGCAGGTGGCCAAGCCGGGGCTGATGATCGTCGCGCCGTTCATGCTGCTGATGGCCGCGGTCGGTTTCGTCGCCGATCTCGCGATCGGCGGCTGGATCGTCTCGACCAAGCCGATCACGCCCGACTTCACCCGCATCGACCCCCTCAAAGGCTTTGGCCGGCTGTTCTCGCGTCAGGCGCTGGCCGAGATCGTCAAGGCGCTGATCAAGTTCGTGGTCGTCGGCGCCGTCGCCGCATGGCTGATGCACGCTTGGATTTCGGATTTTCTGCATGTCGCAGCCGAGACCTGGCCGCAAGCGCCGCGCCATGTTGCCGCCTTGGCACTGGATGTCTTCCTGATCCTGGCGGGCTCGCTCGCGGTCGTGACCCTGTTCGAGGCGCCCTACCAGATCTGGCAGCACCGCGATCAGCTCAAGATGAGCCGGCAGGACCTCAAGGATGAAGCCCGCGAGCAGGAGGGCAGTCCGGAGACACGGCGGCGCATTCGCGGATTGCGGGTCAAGCTGGCGCGGGCGCGGATGATGTCGGAAGTGCCGAAGGCCGATGTCGTCGTGGTCAACCCGGAGCATTTCGCCGCTGCGCTCAGCTATCGCGAAGACCGCATGCGGGCGCCGCGGCTGCTGGCCAAGGGAACCGGGCTCATTGCCTTGCGCATCCGCACCGTCGCCGAAGAACACGCGGTGCCGGTGATCGAGGCGCCGCCGCTGGCCCGCTCGATCAACCGCTATGTCGAGCTGGGCGACGAGATCCCGGTCGGGCTCTACGGCGCGGTCGCCGAAGTGCTGGCCTATGTCTATCGGCTGAAGGCGGCGCGGAACGACGGCGCCCCGCTGCCGCCGCTGCCCGATGACGGGCGCTTCGAGCCGCCCGGCGAGCTCGATGCGTAGGCGGTCTAGACTAGGAAGATTACGCTTAAACCATCGTTTATAAGTGAGACGATCAGCCAGCGCGGCGCGTCGAATCACGCAGGCGGATAAGGATAAAATCGGTGTCGCGCGGGTGCCTACGCCGCCACCTTGACCAGCTTGTGGATCACCCGGCGCTTTTTCGGCGCCTCGCCCTGGGCAAAGCGCGACCAGGAGCGGCCGGAGAGCTCGCCGACATAGATGTTGCCCCGGCTGTCGACGCTGATCCCGTGCGGCGAGGTGAATTGGCCGGGCTCGATCCCGGCGTGCATCTTGCCGAGCCGCGCCATCACCTGGTGGTCCTTGGTTGTGTGGATGCTGACGCGCGGCCCGATATTCGGCCAGTTGCGGTTGATCTCGCCCTGCGGGCCGCCTTCGCCGATATAGCAGAGCGGGCTATGGCCCCGCGCCAGGCACATCCCGTTCGGCCGGTGCAGGTAGTTCCACTGCGTCTCCCATCTGCCGTTGCCGTCGAAGATCTGGACGCGATGGTTCTCGCGATCGGCGACGTAGAGCCAGCCGTCCGGGTCGCAGCAGATGTTGTGCGGGATGTTGAACTGGCCGGGGTCGGTGCCCGGCTCGCCCCAGGACGACAGCAGCTTGCCGCCGGGCGTGTATTTGTGGATGCGGGCATTGCCGTAGCCGTCGGAGATGTAGAGGTAGTCGCCCTGCGGCGACAACGCGGTGTGGGTGCAGCGGTGGAACGGCTCGCCCGACATGTAGGGGGCCGGCTTGCCCGGGATGCCGAGCGTCATCAGCACCTTGCCGTCGAGGGTGCAATGGCGCACCGAATGGTCCCCGTCATCGGTCAGCCAGATCGTATCGTCCGGCGCGACGTGGACGCCGTGCGGCCGGGTAAACACCCCCTCGCCCCAGGTACGCAGCAGATTGCCGGCGCTGTCGAACACCGCGACCGGGTGATCGCCGCGGTTGAAGGCATAGACGTTATCCTTGCTGTCGACCCCGACCGCGGCGACATCGCCGAGCACGATTTCGTCAGGGATCTTCGCCCAGTTCTCGTTGACCTCGAAGGTGTAGTCGCCGCCGCCGAGCCGAACCGCCATGACTTCCTCCCGCGTGAGGTGATTGCCGGTATCATAGGCACCGCATCGGTCGCTTCTCCAGCCGGATCGGCTATATTTGCCGTGATATGACGCAAGCCTCCGCCTACAGCGCCAGCGACGGTGCTGCCTATCAGGTGTTTCTCGGCCGCTGGACCGGTGCGTTAGCCGAGCGTCTGGTCGAGTTTGCGCGGTTTCCTGCCGGGTCGCTGCTCGATGTCGGCTGCGGCACCGGCAGCCTCGCCGGCGTGATGGCGCGGCGCGCGTCCGCGGTCGGGGTCGATGTCGCGGTGCCTTACGTCAGCTATGCGAGCGCGCACGCCGCAGGGGCGCGTTTTGTCGCCGGCGAGGCGAGTCGGCTGCCGTTTGCCGACGGCGTCTTTGCCGGCGCCGCGGCCCAGCTCATGCTCAATTTCGTCGGCGACCCGGTGGCGGCGGTCAACGAGATGCGGCGGGTGACGCGGCCGGGAGGGGTGATCGCCGCCTGCATCTGGGATTTCCGCGGCGGCCTCGTCTACCAGCGCCTGTTATGGGATACCGCTGCCGGCATCGACCGGAACGCCGCCGCGACCCGCGACCGGCTGTTCTCGGCGCCGCTGGCCTTGCCCGAGGGCCTGCCGGCGCTGTTCGCCCGCGCCGGAATCGGCGAGATCGAGACCGCCTCGCTGACGATCCGAATGGAGTACGCCAGCTTCGCCGATTACTGGGAGCCGCTGTTGGGCGGCCAGGGCCCGGTCGGCACCTACGCCGCCGGGCTGTCGGGCGAGATGCGCGAGCGGGTCGAGGCCGCGGTGCGCGCCGCCTATCTGTCGGGCCTGCCGGACGGCCCGCGTTCGCTCACCGCCTCGGCCTGGGCGATCAGGGCGGTGGTTTAACGCTCATGCCGTTACCCCCGCAAAAGCGGGGCTGAGAGGCGATGGCGCCATCACTGGCTTTCGCTTTCGGGGGAACGACGACCAAGGACGTCAAGCTGCTTTCGCCGCTGCGCCGGCTGGGCGTCGCTGCAGCACCACCTTCTCTGCCACCCGGCCGAAGAAATGATAGCCCGAACCGCCTTCGGCGAGCAGGTCGAGGAACGCATCGGGGTCGGTGATCTTCACCCCGCCGAGGATGTCGGCGCCGCGGTTCAGGAAAGCGTCCGGCAATGCGCCCACCGTCGGCCCGACCACGGTAATCCGCGCCTGCGGCCGCGCCCATGACAGCAAATCCTCAAGCGTGTCGTTGAGCAGGGTGGTGCCGGTGACCAGCAGCACGTCGGCTTGCGGTACGATTTCGCGCGCCGTTTCGGCCGGGCGGTAGAACGGCATCTCCTCGGCTTTCAGCGTGTCGGGGTCCTTTTCGAGCACGAGAAACGGCAGCTTGCGCCGCTTCAGCTCCTTCAGGAACGGCACGAAGGCGCCGACGACGACGGTCTGGTCGTCGGGGCGGAACACATTGGCGTCGAACGCGTCGATGCCGCGGCGCAGCTCGACGAGCGGGTTCGGCCGCCGCTCCCAGCAGATCTCGGCAAGCGCGTTGACCGTGGCGATGCCGACGCCGCGGCGAATGCCGTGGGTCGAGAGCGCCTCCTTCATCACCTCGCGCGCCGGGCGGCCCTTCATCTTGCCGGGGAACGGCATCGCCATCGCCGACGAAGGGCAGCACACCGCCTCGGGGATGGTTTTGATCGGCGTCGCGCAGGCGCCGGCATGGCCGGTATCGAGCTTCACCCCGGTGAAAAACAGCCCGATCGTCGCCCGCTCGACCGCGATGTGGTCGAGATCGGAACCGAGAATGTCGGTGACGGCGTCAATCGTCTCGGTCAGGATGCTCTGCACAGCGTCGGCCCCATTTGCGTTCAGCGGCGTTTGCAGGATAGCACCGACCCCCCTCGATCTTCAGGAGTTTTGATCATGCCTACACTGCCGAGCGGCCTCATCTACACCGATAGCGAAGTCGGCACCGGGGCCGAGGCGGTCGCCGGCAAGAGCGTGTCGGTGCACTACACCGGCTGGCTGCAGGAAGCCGGCGGACAAAAGGGCAAGAAGTTCGACAGCTCGGTCGATCGCGGCCAGCCGTTCGGCTTCCGCCTCGGCGCCGGGCAGGTCATCCAGGGCTGGGACCAAGGGGTCGCCGGGATGAAGGTCGGCGGCAAACGCACCTTGATCATCCCCTCCGAGCTCGGCTATGGCGCGCGCGGCGCCGGCGGCGTCATCCCGCCCAACGCGACGCTGATCTTCGACGTCGAGCTGCTGGGCGTCTAGCCATCTCCCTCGGGGAATGACGATAGGCGCTCGCCCTCTTAGTCCTCGTCATCCCCGGGCTTGTCCCGGGGATCCACGTGGATGGCCGGGACAAGCCCGGCCATGACGACAAAGCTAATAATGCTCTTTCGGCAAATTCAGGTGCGGGAACGGGCTGTGCACCTGCGGCGGCACCACCAGCGGAGCCTGGCGGATGTATGACTTGTCGAGCTGGGCATAGCTCGTAACCCCGAGCAGCGACAGGCAGATGCGGACTTCGTCTTCGAGAATCTCGAAGAGGCGCACCACGCCCTCTGCCCCCGCCGCGGCGAGGCCGTAGACATAGAGGCGGCCGCAGGCGACCGCATCGGCGCCGAGGATCAGCGCTTTCACCACATCGGTGCCGCGGGTGATGCTGCCGTCGACCATGACCTTGGCGCGGCCCTTCACCGCCTCGACCACCTCGGGCAGCACCTCGATCGAGCCGATGCCCTGGTCGAGCTGGCGACCGCCGTGGTTCGAGACATAGACGCAATCGACCCCGTGCTCGACCGCGATCGTCGCATCCTCGTGGGTGGCGATGCCCTTGAGGATGACCGGGATCTTCGACAGGCGCTTGATCCGGTCGATGTCCTTCCAGTTGAAGCGGGCCTGGAAAATGCGGGCGTCGCCCACGCGCACCCGGCGGCGCTCATGACGCTTGGCGATGTCGCGCTCGCGCCGCGAATAGCTGTCGGTGTCGACGGTCAGGGCAAAGGCATTGTAGCCGTTGTCCATCGCCCGGCGGACATGGTCGTCGACCCAATCCGCATCGCCGCGGACATAAAGCTGGAAGATGCGGAACCCGTCGCCGGCGGCCTCGGCGGTCTTTTCGAGGCCCGGATGCGACACCGAGCTCAAGATGATGCCGTTGCCGAACTCGCTCGTCGCCTTGGCGACGGTGGCCCCGCCGCCCGGCTCGAAATTCTCCAGCGAGCCGACCGGCGCGCACAGCACCGGCAGGCGCAGCTTTCGGCCGAACAGCTCCTTGCTGCAATCGACATCCGACACATCGCGCAGCACTCGCGGACGGAAGCCGATCGCGTCGAGCGCGGCGCGGTTGCGCGCGATCGTGGTCTCGGTCTCCGAGGCGCCGATCAGGTAGTCCCAATTGTTGCGGTTGAGGTTGGTGCGCGCCTGCGTGACGAATTCGTGCAGGTTCATAAAGCGGTATTCGAGCAGTTCGTCGGCCATGTCGGGGAACCTTGTCAGGGAGCAATCGGGAGTAGCGGGCGGAGCCTAATGGACCAGTCATGCACCGGCAACCGCGCCTGCATCCTACTTTGCGCTTGGGCCGCGCGGCGCGCTGTCGCTACGATAGGTTACCGAGATAATCTTGCCCTCAGAGGAGACGCCCATGCCTCGTCGCATTCTTACCCCGGCCGGTCACGGCTATGAAACCATCGCGATTGCTCACGAGCTGCTGCCGCCCGGCTTCGAGCTGGTACAGGCGCCGCATGGCCGGCCGGAATTCTGGGATTTGCTGAAGGACGCCGAATTCTACATCGGCGCCGGCCAATTCAAGCACGGTCCCG
>DASQGR010000193.1:0-11773 GCA_035632515.1 Allostellaceae bacterium
ATAAATTGCTGATCTTTGTTCACTTTATACCCCCACTCAAAAAACATACATGTGGGGATCGTTGCGAAAAGCGTCAAGGGCGTCTAGGGCACTAAATCATGCGTCGGGGCCGACAAGACTGCCCAGATGTTGCGTTGGTCCCAACAGCGCCCGAATAGCTGATGAGGCCGGTGTAATAGAATACGAAGAAATGCACGCCGATCGGCGGGCGGCCGCGCATCAACAGGGAAAAAACCACTGAGAGCAGGGCGATATGCAGAATCGGTTCGAGCAGGGCCCAGCCGTAGCCCAGGCGCGAGTCGCCAAACCGGGTGCGGGTTTCCCGAATGATCAACGCGTGGATGACGCGGCCCTGGTTTTTCAATCGCTCGCCGAAGCCCGGCGCGGGGCGTGGCGGTCGCGGCAGGCGCCGCGTCCGGTTGCCGAGTACGACATAGTCGCCATCGATCGTGTCGAGGCGGTGGTTGAGTACCCGCAACACCGCCTCCGCCGCGGCCGTGTCTTCGGGAAAGGCGCGTAATATCTCGCCGCCGATCGCCGTCGCGTCGGTGACCCGTCCGGCTGCGAGCAACAGGTCGATTTCCGCCCGGGCGGCCGCCTGGCTTTCGGGATCGAGCGCGGCGGCGCGGTTGACGGCCGCAAAATCGCCGAGGCGGTACAGCAGATGGCCGTGGTTCAGATGGTATTCGACCGTGTCCGGGGCCAGGTCGAGGGCACGGTCGATCGCCGCCAGCGCCGCTTCCATCCGGTCACGTTGAGCCTCTGCGGCGGAAACGAGCCGCCACAGCGTCGGGTTGGAAGCGTCGCGGCGGGTTGCGGTGTCGAGAATGGCAGCGGCCTCGTCGACGCGCCCGCTGCGCAGCAGCAGTTCGGCGGCATGGATGGCGATATCGCTGTCTTGCGGCGCCAGAGAGGCTGCCTGGAGCGCCAGGGCAAGCGCCTCGTCCTGCCGACCGAGCTTGCAGTGCGCCGCCGACAGCGCTCGCAAGGCGCGGGGGTTTTCAGGGTCGCTGTCGGCCGCGCGCCCCAGGTAGCGCGTGGCCTCTTCGACGCGCTCGGCATCGAGCAGCAGGCACCCGGCGTGAAATGCGAAAGCGAAATCGTCCGGTGCCAGCTCGCTGGCGCAAACGCCGTGGGCGATGGCGCGCTCGCGGTCGCCGATCGCGCTGTACGAGCCGCTGGCATGCCGGTGTCCCTCGGCCCAATGGGGGTGACGGGCAATCAGCCGCTCATAGGCGGCGGCGGCTTCCTGGTGACAACCGCAATTGCTGAACAGCCAAGCGCAGAAATGGACGATGGCGTCGTCGCTCGCTGCTGCGGCAAAGGCCCGCCGGCCGCATTCGAGAGCATCGTCGATGCGCCCGCCATGGAACAGCTTTTCGCCGAGACGGCAGTTGAGTCCGGCCGTTTCGGGGGCAGCGCCACCATCACTGCGAAGGTAATAAAGACACTCGTCCAGCGCACCGTTGTTCAGCGCCTGGGTAAATGCGGCAAGGTCGACCGCCAGATGGGGGAAACTCTCGACTATACTCAACTAAAAGATGTTCTTATTTGAGGCAAACTGGTCGTAAGCGGGGGACGATAGACCGAGGCATAACAAGGCTCAACCATCTTGTTCGCGTTTGGGTTGGGTCTCTTGCGATGACTGCGATGGAACGGGCGTGCCATCCCTTTTCTTGTCTGGCCCTTGGCCGCGTTCGCCCCTAAAGTCACCGCCCGGTTGGGTTTGCCGACATTGTGCGAGCAGATCCCGGTAGAACACGCGGCGAGCAAACGGCCCGGCAAGACGGAGGAGCGGCGATGGCGTTCGAGTTTGGCATGTTTCACGAGTTTCAACGGCCTGCCGGAGTGACCGAAGAAGAGGCGTTCGCCACTTCGTTCGAGCAGATCGACGCCGCCGAGCGCTGGGGGCTCGATGCCATGTGGCTGGCGGAAATCCATGTCGCGCCGGAGCGCTCGGTATGTTCGGCGCCGCTGACGCTTGCCAGCGCCATTGCGGCCCGCACCAAGCGGATGAAGATCGGCACCGGGGTCCAGGTGCTGCCGTTGTGCCATCCGCTGCGGCTCGCCGAGGAGGCGGCGACGGTTGACCAGATCAGCCATGGCCGGCTGATCTTCGGCGTCGGGCGCAGCGGTTTCCCGCGCACCTACGAGGCCTATGGCGTGCCCTACGGCGAGAGCCGCGAGCGCTTTGCCGAGACCCTGGCGATTCTGAAAAAGGCGTGGACCGAAGAGTCCTTTTCCTATAAGGGCAAATACTACAGCTTCGACAACGTCAAGCTGACGCCGAAACCCTACCAGAAGCCGTGGCCGGAGATCCGCATCGCCGCCAACAGCGCCGACACGTTTCCGGCGATCGCCAAGCTGGGTCACGCCGTCTTTGTTGCCGTCCGGCTCGGCACGATCGAGGAATTGGGCCCCAACATCGACGCCTACCGCAAGGCGTGGAAAGAGGCAGGCCATCCCGGTGAAGGCCAGGTGTTCCTGCGCGCCCCGGTCTATGTTGCCGATACCGACCAGGCGGCGATCGAGGAGCCGGAAGAAAGCATCATGTATTTCTACCGCTATCTCGGCGAGCGGCTGGAGGATTCAGCGACGCGCTCAGGTGTGCGCCAGGTTGAGGATCGCGCCGCGCGCGGCCGGCGGCTGCAGGAGATCTCCTATGAAGACGCGCTCAAGGAAAAGCTGATCGTCGGCTCGCCGGAGCGGGTCGCCGACCGGCTGATGGGGCTCAAGGAGACCCTCGGCCTCGACGGCATCCTCGCGGAGATGAATTGCGGCACCAAGATCCCGCACCAGCGGGTGATGAAATCGCTGGAACTGCTCTGCAACAAGGTGAAGCCGAAGTTTCACTGAGCCACGAAAAGCGGGGCTGGGCTTGGGCTCAGCCCCGTGCTTTCCCCGGCAGCAACCAGCGCTCGACCTCGCTGAACTCGGCCGAGGTGGCCGCAGCGGCGGCATCGATATCGCAAAACCCCGCCCGGGTTGAAAGCGGCTCACCGCCGCCGCGATGCGGTTGCCTGCCGCCTGCCGGTTCGGCCATGCTGGCCGGCAAGACACTCGCTACCCGGGGGAAGGATGGCGCAAGCGGAGATCTTTGCCTCCGGCTTCAAGCCGAGCCCGTATTGGTGGGAAGCCTACACGCCCGTCGCCGGCGACCTGGTCGAGGTGCCGCGGAAGGCGCGGGCCGCCATCGTCGGCGGCGGCTATGCCGGGCTGTCGGCAGCCCTGGAGCTTTCAAGACACGGCATTGACTCGGTCGTGTTCGAGCGCGGCGCGCTGGGCGAGGGCGCCAGCACCCGCAATGGCGGCGCGGTCAGCGGCGGGGTCAATGTCGGCAAGAGCTTCAGCGGCAAGCCGGCTGCGATCGATCCCGCGCGCTCTGCGCGAATGCTATCGGACGCCCACGATGCTTTCGCGCTGGTCGAGCAACTGATCGAAAACGAAGGGATCGACTGCTGTTGGCAGAAGCGCGGCCGGTTTGTCGGCGCCTGGACACCAAAGCATTTCGCCTATCAGCAGTCGCGGCTCGGCAGCCTCAACGACAATGCCCAATCCGGCGCCTACATGGTGCCGCGCGAGCGCCAGCGCGAGGAGATCGCCAGCGACTACTACTATGGCGGCATGGTAGTCGAGCGCTCGGCCAGCCTGCATCCGGCACTCTATTACAAAGGCCTGCTCGACGCTTGCCGCCGGCGGGGCATCACGATTTGCGCCGAGGCGGCGGTCGAAGGGATCGCCCGAAGCGGTGTCGGCTGGCGGGTCGCCACTGCCCGCGGTTCCGTCGAGGTCGGCGATGTCGTGATCGCCACCAACGGTTACACCGGCGCGCTTACGCCATCGTTGCGCCGCCGCGTTGTGCCTATCGCCAGCCATATTATCGCGACCCAGGAGCTGCCGGACGACCTCGCCAGGTCGCTGATCCCTCGTGGGCGCACCTTGTCCGACACCAAGAGGGTGCTGTGCTATTACCGGATGTCGCCGGACGGAAAGCGCATGGTGTTTGGCGGGCGTGCGCGCTTTACCCAGGTCGATCAGGAGCTTAGCGTGTCGGTGCTCTACCGTTACATGACCGACCGCTTTCCGCAACTGCGCGGCACCCGCATCACCCACGGCTGGACCGGCAACACCGCCTTTACCCTCGATGCTCTGCCGCATATGGGCATAGACGAAGGGATGCATTACGCGCTCGGCTGCAACGGCAGCGGCATCGCCATGATGACCTATCTCGGCTATCAGACCGCTCGCAAGATCGCCCGCGTAGCCAATTCCGCCTGCGCTTTCGACAGCGACGATTTCCCGACCCACGCGCTCTATTCGGGCAATCCGTGGTTCCTGCCGCTGATCGGCGGCTATTACCGCATGCGCGACCGGCTTGATCGGATGCTCGCGTGAAGCCGGCGACGCGGGTTATCATCGCGGCAACACGTCACGGGAGGGCACGATGGAATTCGACACCTTCAAATCGTCGGTGATAGGCGCATCCCCGCCGGCCGGTAGCAGCGGCGCGATCCAGGCGTTGTGGTGGCAGGCCAAAGGCGATTGGCACAAGGCCCATCGCTGTGCTCAGGCCGAGGCCAACGAGCGGGGTGCCTGGGCGCACGCCTATCTGCACCGCGTCGAGGGCGATCTGCACAATGCCGCGGGTTGGTACAAACGCGCCAACAAAACCCCGTCGACCGCGCCGCTCGAAAGCGAGTGGGAGGAGATCGCCCGGGCGCTGTTGCGATAGCTACTCCGCCGCCGATCGCTCGTATTTGCGGGCCGGGGTATTGACCGGCTCCGACAGGGGCGCGGCACCAAACGAGGCGGCGCGACGCTCGGCGGGGGCGTCGCCGTAAAGGGTCGTGCGTTGCCGCGGCGTGCGGCCCAACGAACGGACCAGCGCCTCCATTGCCTCGGGCGGCATCTCCTGGCCAAAGCTGGCGCCGGCGGCGCGCGAAATGCTTTCGTTCATCAAGGTGCCGCCGAGATCGTTGACCCCGGCGTTGAGGCAGGCGGCCGCGCCGGCGCTGCCGAGCTTCACCCACGACGTCTGGATATTCGGGATCAGCGGGTGCAGCGCCAGGCGCGCCACCGCATGCATCAGCACCGCCTCGCGATAAGTCGGCCCCAGCCGCGCACCGCCTTTCAGCGAGATCGGCGCTTCCATCGGGATGAAAGGCAGCGGCACGAATTCGGTAAAGCCACCGGTGCGCGCCTGCAATTCCCGCACCCGCAGCAAGTGCCGCGCCCAATGCTCGTAGCGGTCGACATGGCCAAACATGATCGTGACCGTCGCCCGGAGGCCGACGCCGTGCGCCGCCTCCATCACCTGCAGCCATTCGGCGGTCTTGACCTTGTCCGGGCAGATGATCGCGCGCACCTCGTCATCGAGGATCTCGGCCGCGGTGCCGGGCAGGGAGTTCAACCCGGCGTCGCGCAGTTCGGCCAGGAAGTCGGGGAGGGTGCGGCCCAGCGTTTTGGCGCCCTGCCAGATTTCGAGTGGCGAGAAGGCGTGGATGTGCAGGCCGGGAACCGCCGCCTTGATCGCCCGGCAGACGCCGAGATAGGTCGCGCCGGTGTATTCGGGATGGATGCCGCCTTGCAGGCAGACCTCGGTCGCGCCGCGTTCCCACGCTTCCTCGCAGCGCCGGACGATCTCGTCCATATCGAGATTGTAGGGTCGGCCGCGCAAATTCTCACTGAGCTTGCCTTTCGAGAAGGCGCAGAACTGGCAGCGGAAATAGCAGATGTTGGTGTAGTTGATGTTGCGGGTGACGACATAACTGACGGTGTCGCCGTTGACGTCGCGGCGCAACCGGTCGGCGGCGGCGCAAACCGCATTGAACGCGTCGCCGCGCGCCTGGAATAATGGGACGATCTCGCGCTCGGTCAGGGTCTCGCCGGCCATCGCCCGGGCGAGGATCGGCTCGAGCGGCGCGGTGAGGCCCGGGCTCTGCGTGCGTGCGCCGGCCGGCGGCGGGTTGACGCCGGCGCCGGGGGTCCAGGGATCGGTGCGGGCGAGGCCCTGCGTATCGGCGACGCGTCGGGTCGGCGTGCGCAGCGCGGGGTCGAGCCAGCGCGCCGGCTCGATCGCATATTCCGGATAGATCGCCAGCCGTTCGACGAGCAGCTTGCCGGCAGAAGCGGTGCGTTGCGCCAGCAGATCGAGCGTCGGCCACGGTGCTTCGGGGTTCACATGGTCCGGGGTGACCGGCGAAACCCCGCCCCAATCGTTGATCCCCGCCGCGACCATGTCTTCGAGCGCGTCCGGCATCAGGTTGGGCGGCGCCTGGATATTCATTGCCGGGCCGAAAATCAGCCGGGCGACGGCGATCGTCCAGAGATGGTCGGCCTGGTCCGGCTCGGGCGACGCCGCCATCCGGGTGTCGGGCTTGGCCCGGAAATTCTGGATGATGATTTCCTGGATGTGGCCGTAGTGGTCGTGCAGGTCGCGCAGCGCCAGCAGCGCCTCGATACGCTCGCGCCGCGTCTCGCCAATGCCGATGAGGATGCCCGAGGTGAACGGCACCGCCGCCTCGCCCGCCGCCGCGATCGTCGCCAGACGACGCCCCGGCAGTTTATCCGGCGAGCCGAAATGTGGCCCGCCGCGCTGCGAGAGCCGCTCGCTCGCCGTCTCCAGCATGATCCCCTGCGACACCGAGACCTGGCGCAGCGCGGCGAGGTCATCGCGGGTCAGCAATCCGGGATTGAGATGCGGCAGCAGTCCCGTCTCTTTCAGCACCAGCCCGGCCATCTCGGCGAGATAGGCGAGGGTGGTCTCCTGCCCGAGCGCCGCCAGCTCCTCCCGCGCCGCGCGGTAGCGCAGCTCCGGCTTGTCGCCGAGGGTGAAGAGCGCCTCGTGGCAGCCGGCCCCGGCGCCGGCTTGGGCAATTTCCAGCACCTCGTCGCGGCCGAGATAGACCCGTTCCCCCTTCCGCGGCGGATGGGCAAAGGTGCAGTAGTGGCACACATCGCGGCACAGTTGCGTCAAGGGGATGAACACCTTGCGCGAATAGGTCACAAGCGCGCCGTGACCGGCGTCGCGCAGGCCCGCCGCTGCCTGCATCAGCCCCGGCAAATCCCGGCATTCGGCCAGCGCCCGCGCATCCTCGACGGCGAGCTTGGTGCCGGAAATGGCGCGAGCCAGGATCGTCGCGAAAAAATCCGTCACCGCATCCCTCCTAGCCGCGCGCCGGTAAGGGCGGCGGTATGGCCGATTTCCGCCGCATGCGCAGCAACGAGCGCACCGGCGCGGGTAGCCGACCCGAGCTGTGCAAAATGATGGAGGTCTTGCGGGTTGTCGATATCGAAGGCAATCCCGGGCAAGTGCAGGACCTGGGGCTCGATGCCGCAGGCGCGGGCGGCGGCGAGATGCGGGAAAAAGCTGTCCTCGCCAAAGCGTAGCGGCACGGCCAGCGGCGGCGACATCAAGATCGCATTCGACCCCTGCTCGTCATGCGCCGGGGCGATGGTAAAAGCGGGGGCGGGACGATGTGCCGCAATCAGCTGCTCGATCTCCGCGGCGGTGACCAGCGGCAGGTCGCCCGGCAAGGTCAACATCGCCGCACGGCGCTGTGCGGCGAGATTCCGGGCGCCGGCGGTGACGGCGCCGGTGTGGCCGTCCTCGGCGCCATCCGCAATGGTGTCCGCACCATACCGGCGGGCGAGGCGGCGCGCCTCCGGATCGACGGTGACCAGGACCAAGCCGCCAAGCCCCGGCACGCCGGCGATGGCGGCGAGCACGTCTTCGAGCATCGCGATCGCCAACGCCCGACGCAGTGGGGCCGACAACAGCGGAGCCAGGCGTTGCTTGGCATTGCCGGTGTCCTTGAGCGGGACGACGACCCAGACCTCGCCGGGGGTCATTTGCGTACCTGCTCGGCTGCGGCCAGCGCGATCTCCGCCAGAGCCTCACGGTCCTCAAGGGTCACCATCAGGGTCGAAGCCAGCACCGTGGGCAAGCCCAGCCCGGCTAGCGAGTTGCGGTCGATCTCATCGGCGATATAGATATCGATAAGATCGCCGTAATGCCGGGCCACGGCACCGGCATCGACCGGCAGGCCCAGCTCTTCCATCATTTTTGCCGTGGGGCCTTTGACCGCCTTGCCGCCGATGATCGGCGACACCGCGACGATCGGGGCCCGGCACCGGCGCAGCGCCTCGCGTACTCCGGGAAGACCGAGGATCGGGTCTACGCTGATAAAGGGGTTCGACGGGCAGATGACCACGGCGCGCAATTTCGGATCGGCGAGGGTTGCAAGGAAACCGGGGTGCGGATGGGCGACCTCGCTCCCGGCGAATTCGATGTTTTTCACGACCGGGGCACAGCGCAATCGCACGAAATAATCCTGAAAGTCGAGCCGGCCGTGATCCGTATCGAGCCGCGTACGCACCGGCATATCACTCATCGGCAGCAAGCGGGCGGCGATCCCCAGGCGACGGCGGAAATCGTCGATGATGGCGGAGAGGCTTTCGCCCGTGGCGAGCCGGCGGGTGCGCTCGACATGGGTCGCGAGGTCGCCGTCGCCGAGCCGGAACCAGCACGCGCCGCCGAGCTTTTCCAGCGCGGCCATAAAGGTCCAGGTCTCGCCCCGCCGTCCCCAGCCTAGTTCAGGATTGGCCTCGCCCGACAGCGTATAGAGCAGCGTATCGAGATCGGGGGATATCGATAGCCCTAGGTGCTCAAAATCATCGCCGGTATTGGCGACGATGGTGAGCGTGTCCGGCGGCAGGATGCGGTAAAGCCCCAGCGCCAGCTTGGCGCCGCCGACGCCGCCCGACAGCGCCAGCAGCGGACCGTCGGCGCCGCTCAATCTTGTCATCGGAACAGATCGTGCTCCGGCGGGCGCACCAGATCGGCCACCGGCGCATCGGGGGCCACCCATTTGAGGCCGCGCACCAGCACGATCGGCATGCCCTCGTCGGCTTGGCCCATCACTAGCGAGGCGGCTGCGGCGATTTCGTCGGCAAAGCCGGTCTCGGTGACTTCGAGCGGGCGGTCGAACAGGTCGGGATGCCCGCGCCAGTCGATGATCGCCGGCAACCCGGCAGCGCCCAGCGCGACGCCGACCGTGCCCCGCCGCCACGGGCGCCCAAAGCTGTCGCTGATGATGACACCGATCGGCACGCCGTATGCCGCAATGAGCTGCTCGCGCAGCGCATGGGCGGAGCCGTCGGGATCGACCGGCAGCAGCAGCACTCGCTCGGTGCCGTCATCGACGGCGACGTTCGAGTGATCGATGCCGGCATTGGCCATGACAAAGCCGAGGTTGTGCTCCGCCACGATGAGATTGGCGCGGTGCCGCACAATGCGCCGGGACTCGGACAACACCACCTCGACAAAGCGCGGGTCCTTGCCGGTTTGGGCGCCGAGTTCGATCGCCCGCGCCGATGGGGTGACCGACCCGACATCGACAAACCGGTTCTCGGCCTTCGACACGATCTTCTGAGCGACGACCAGGACGTCGCCGGCCTCCGGGGCAAGGTCGGCATCGACCAGCGCCGAGATCGCGATCGCACTGAGGTTGTCGCCGGGCTGCACCATCGGCACCCCGCGCAATCCGATGATCGTGACCTGCTCGGTCATCGTGGTGCCGCGTCAGCCAAACGCCTTGCGCAGGCGCGGAAAGACCTGTTCGGCGTATTGCTTGATGAAGCGCGCCTGGTCGGGCCCGGGGGCGTGGAAGACGAGATGGGTGAAGCCCAGCTCGACATAAGGACGGATGCGCTCGACCTGCTCGTCCGGGTCGCTCGACACGATCCAGCGGCTGGCGGCGCGGTCGAGCGGCAGCGCGTCGGCGCGCCGTTCCATCTCGATCGGGTCCTCGACCCCCATCTTTTCCTCGGGCGAGAGGGCGAGCGCCGCCCAATGGCGCGTCAGTTCCTTGGCCTGCTGCGCGTCGGTGTCGAACGATACCTTGACCTCGATCATCCTCTCCAGGCTGGCATCCTGCCGGCCAGCCTTGCCCAGCCCCTCGCCGACCTTGCCCAGCAAATCTGTATAAAGCTGGGGGTTCTTGCCGCTGGTGCAGATGAAGCCCTCCGCGATCTGGCCAGCCATCGCCGCCGCAAGCGGGCCGGAAGCGGCGATCCAGATCGGCACCTTGTGCTTGGGCTTGTCGTAGATCGTCGCGCTTTCGGTGCGGTAGAACTGGCCTTCGAAGCTGACCCGGTCTTCGGTCCACAGCTTGTTGATCAGATGCACCGCCTCGCGCAGCCGGTCCCGCCGTTCCTTGGCGCCCGGCCATTTGATGCCGGCCGCGGGCACCTCGTTGAGCGACTCGCCGGTGCCGAGGCCGAGCACGACGCGTCCCGGGAACATCGAGCCCAGCGTGCCGAATGCCTGCGCCACGATCGATGGGTGATAGCGGAAGGTCGGCGTGGCCACGCTGGTGCCGATCACGACCCGCCTGGTGCTGGCACCAAGCGCGCCGAGCCAGGCAAGCGAGTTCGGCGCGTGCCCGTCGGTGTGTTTCCACGGCTGGAAGTGGTCGCTGACAAAGACCGACTCGAACCCGGCTTCTTCGGCCAGCACCGAGAAATCCAGCAATTCGCGCGGGCCGAATTGCTCGGCCGATGCCTTGTAGCCCAGTTTCAGCAAGGTCTGCTCCTGCGGATCGAGGGGTTGAGGGATGCCGGAAGGCTAGACCTTCGCCAGCACGTCCTCGCGGAAGTGCTTCATGCTGGCGATCACCGCCTCGGCGCTACCGCCCGAGAAGTTGAAATCAATATAGCCAACGCCGAGATCGCGAAAGCCCCGCAGATAGTCGACCATCTGCGCCCTCTCACCCGAGAACAGGCGGCGGTCGCCGTTGTCGGCCTTCTCGGGGATCTCCTTGCCGATCTGGGTGATGCGATAGGCGAGCGCGATCGATTTCGGATCGCGGCCGACGTCGCGGGCATATTTGTGCAGCCGCTCGATGCCGGCGCGGAACCGCGCCATCGTGTCGAGCCGGTGCTGCGGGTTGGTGCCGATCGGGTACCAGCCGTCGCCGAGCTTGGCGGTGCGGCGCAGCGCCGGGCCGCTTTCGCCGCCGACCCAGACCGGAATACGCTTCTGCACGGGCTGCGGATCGAACCAGATATCGGAGAATTTGACGTACTTGCCGTCGAATTTGGGATTATCGCTGGTCCATAATTCGCGACAGGCGAGGATGTATTCGTCCGTGACGGCGCCACGCTCCGCGAACGGTGCGGTGCCGAGCGCCTCAAACTCCTCCCTGCACCAGCCGGCGCCGATACCGAGGGTAAGCCGCCCCCCCGACATCACGTCGATGGTCGCCAGCATCTTCGCGGTCAGCACCGCCGGGCGATGCGGCACCACCATGACGGAGGTCACCAGCCGCAGTTTCGACGTCTGCGCCGCGGCAAAGGCGACCGCGATCAGCTGCTCGTGGCGGTCGCCGCGCGAGCGGCCGGGGAACTCGCCGGTGTCGCTATAGGGGTATTTGGCTTCGAGCTCGCGCGGGATCGCGACGTGGTCGCTCAGCGTCGCGTAATCGTAACCGTTTGCCTCGCCTTCGCTGACGATGCGGTTGAAGTCCTTGACCCCGGATAGCGGCCCGCTGACCGGCGCGTTGAAGCCCCATTCCATGAGTGATCTCCCGACCGGATGACCTCTGGCGGGTAGCCTAGAGCATTTCGCGGCCGGGCGAAAACGGTAAGGGCCGGACATCGGTCGTGCGTTCTTCGGAACGCCCTTTGGCGGCACCTTTGGGCTGAGGGGTTTTCACCAATGCCCGGCAACAGCCTTGCCCTGCTGAGGAGGAGGCTGTCAGCAGCCCTCCGG
>DASQGR010000194.1:0-22570 GCA_035632515.1 Allostellaceae bacterium
CACCGCGCCCGGGCGGTACGAATGGTCTTGCATATTCCCCCCTAGCGCACCCCCCGACGCGCAGTACCGTTGCCAGCCGCGGTCAGTCTACCCCGAAACCGTCGGTCACGAAATCCTCGGACGCCGCGGCGACCTGCGCCCCCGGCCGCGGCAAGCCGGCGACCAGCGGGACAAATCGTACCCACCCCAGCTCTTCGGTCACGTATTCCGATGCACCGCGGCGCACGCGGATCAGCAGCTGATCGTGGTGCTCCTCGCCGACGGGCAATACCATGATCCCGCCCGGCGCGAGTTGATCGCAAAGAGCCGGAGGGATGTCGCATGCGGCTGCGGTGAGGATGATGCGGTCGAACGGCGCCTGCTCCGGCCAGCCCTTGCTGCCGTCGCCGAACAGGGTGACCAGGTTGTTGAGGCGCAGTGCGGCAAAGCGCCTTTCGGCCTCGCGCACCAGGCGGCGGTGCCGCTCGATGGTGAAGACGCGGCGGCAGAGGCGCGCAAGGATCGCCGCCTGGTATCCCGACCCGGTACCGATCTCGAGCACCTTTTCGCGCCCGCCGAGTTCCAGCCGCTCGGTCATCAGCGCCACGACATAGGGTTGGCTGATCGTCTGCCCGTGGCCGATCGGCAAGGCGACATTCTCGTAAGCCTGGTCCTGGAACCGCTCGGGGACGAAGAGATCGCGCGGCGTCTTCTCGATCGCGCCGAGGACCTGCGCGTCGGCGATGCCGGCGTGGCGCAGCGCCATGACCAGCCGCACCTTGTGGGCGACCGCGGCAGCTTCGCCGGCGATCACCCCGCCACCTGTCGTTCGAGCCGTTGCCGCAGCGCATCGGCCACCGCGACATGGGTCATGTTGAGATGGATCGGGGTGATCGACACCCGCGCGTCGGCCAAGGCCGCCAGATCGGTGCCGGGCTCGGCCCCGCCGTTCATCTGCGCCGGCCCGATCCAGTAGTAGTGGCGGCCGCGCGGATCGCGCCCTTCGGTCACATTATCGCCGAGGACCCGCTTGCCCTGCCGGGTCACGGCAAAGCCGCGCACCAGCGGCGGCGACGCCGCCGGGAAATTGACGTTGAAAAACGTGTCCTGCGGCCACGGCGTCGCCGCGGCGACGATGCGGCGGATCGCTTCGGCGGCAAAGGCTTCCGCGGTGTGCCAGGGGACCATGCCGCGGTCCCGGTATTCCTGACTCAGCGCGATCGCCGGCACGCCGAACAAGGTCGCCTCCATCGCCGCCGCGCAGGTGCCGGAATAGGTCAGGTCCTCGGCGATGTTGCTGCCGGCATTGACGCCCGACAGAACCAGGCTCGGCAATCGCCCGCGCAGCAATCGCTTCAGCCCCAGGAGCACGCAGTCGGTTGGCGTGCCGTCGACGGCATAGCGGCGCGGCGCCACCTCGCTGAGCCGGATCGGCCGCCGCGTCGTCAGCGAATGACCGGCGCCGCTCTGCTCCTGCTCGGGCGCGACCACCCAGACATCGGGGGACAGCGCCCGCGCGATACGCTCGAGCAGCTCGAGGCCCGGCGCGTCGATCCCGTCGTCATTGGAGACGAGGATGCGGGCGAGGGCAGGTTCTGCGGTACCGTCGCCGGCACCGTGGATCGACGGCTCAGCCATGCGGTTCGATGACCTCCAGCCCGCCCATATAGGGCTGCAATGCCGACGGAATTGCGACAGTGCCGTCGTGGCGCTGGTAGTTTTCGAGGACCGCGATCATCGCGCGGCCGACCGCCAGGCCGGACCCGTTGAGCGTATGCACCGGCCGCGTGCCTTTTTCGCCGGCCGGGCGATAGCGCGCGCCCATGCGGCGGGCCTGGAATGCGCCGCAATTCGAGCAGCTCGAAATCTCGCGATAGGCATTTTGCCCAGGCAGCCACACCTCGATATCGTAGGTCTTCTGCGCGGCGAACCCCATGTCGCCCGATGACAGCAGCATCACCCGATAGGCAAGGCCGAGCCGCTTCAGCACCTCCTCGGCGCAAGCGGTCATCCGCTCGTGCTCGGCGGCGGAGTCCTCGGGCTTGGCGATCGACACCAGCTCGACCTTGGGGAACTGGTGAACGCGGATCATGCCGCGGGTGTCGCGCCCGGCGGCCCCGGCCTCGGAACGAAAGCACGGGGTCCACGCGGTGAAGCGCAGCGGCAGATCCCCCTCATTGAGAATCTCGCCGGCGACGAGGTTGGTCAGCGGCATCTCGGCGGTCGGGATCAGCCACAGCCCGTCGGTAGTCTTGAACATGTCCTCGGCAGCTTTCGGCAGATTGCCGGTGCCGTAGGCGGTCTCCTCGCGCACGAGCAATGGCGGCGCCACCTCGGTGTAGCCGAATTCGCCGGTGTGCAGATCGAGCATGAACTGCGCCAGCGCGCGCTCCAGCCGGGCCAGCGTGCCTTTCAGCACGACAAAGCGCGCCCCGGACAATCTGGCGGCGCGGGCGAAATCCATCATGCCGAGCTTTTCGCCGAGCACCTCGTGCGGCAGCGGCGCAAAGTTGAATTGCGACGGCGTGCCGACCGTGCGGACCAGCATGTTGGCGGTCTCGTCCGGTCCCTCCGGCACATCGGGGGCCGGCAGGTTCGGCAAGCCGGCGAGCAGTTCGTCGATCTGCCTGCGCAATTCGGCCGCGCTGGCGGCGGTGGCCGCTTCAAGGTCCTTGCGCAGGTCGATGCGGGCGAGCAGTTCGTCGACCGGCTCTCCGCGCTTTTTTGCATTGCCGACCTCGCGCGACAACTGGTTGCGCGTCGCCTGGGACTGCTGCGCTTCGGTTTCCAGCTCGCGCCACTGTTTATCGAGACCCAGCACCTGATCGGCACGCGCCGGCAAGCCGCGCGCGGCAAGCCCTCGGTCGAACTCTTGCGGATTGTCTCGGATGGCGCGGAGATCGTGCATCTATGTATTCGTAAAAGTCAGCATACCACTTATAGAGATTAAACAGCGACTCGTCCACGTTGGCATCGGAATAAGTGACGTGCGCGCCGTTCGCGACGCGCGCTGCACGAGCACCGGAGGATGCGGCGATTTTCCGATGCCATTCCGCAGCCGTTCCTTTTGCCCGGCCGCGCTCGAAGAACGCGCGTCTCGAAGCAGGAAAACGCCCGCCGGCGCCGAATAATCCTGCGGCCTATTGGCCGGCTGCGGGGCCGCCGGAGCCGGACAGCTCGGCCTCCTCCTCCGCCTCGCGCTTGGCGCGCGCTTTCTCGACCAGGCGAGCGGCGATGATGGACCCCTCGTACAACAGGATCAGCGGCACCGCGAGGCAGGTCTGGCTGACGATATCGGGCGGGGTCAGCACGGCGGCGACGGCGAACATGCCGACGATCGCATAGCGCCGCTTCGAGGCCAATCCCGCCGCGGTGACGAGCCCGACCCGCGCCATCAAGGTCAGCAGCACCGGAAGCTGGAACGCCACCCCGAACGCCAGCAGCAGCGTCATCACCAGCGACAGGTATTCGTTGACCTTGGGCTCGCTGACGATCGGCAGCGAGCCGTCGCCTCCCGGCGTCTCAAAGCTGAGGAAAAACCGGAAGGCGAACGGGATCACCACGAAATAGGCGAGCGACGCGCCGAGCAGGAAGAGGATCGGCGTGGCGCAGAGATACGGCAGGAAGGCGCGCTTCTCGGTCTTGTAGAGGCCCGGCGCGACAAACTTCCACACCTGTATCGCGACCACCGGGAAGGCCAGGCAAACCGCGGCCCAGAACGACACCTTGATGTAGGTGAAGAACGCCTCGGTCAGCCCGGTAAAGATCATCTTGCGGTCGGTCTGGCCGGCAAAGATCACCGCCAGCGGGTGAGCGAGGAACTGGTAGATCCACTCCTTGAACTGATAGCAGACGAGAAACGCGACGATGATCGCGCCGAACGCCCACACCAGCCGGTTGCGCAGCTCGATCAGATGAGCGAGCAGCGGCATTCTGCCCTCTTCGAGCTCGTCCTCCTTGTCGTCGTCAGCCATGCCGGGGCTTTATGGCTTTATCGGCTCGACGCGAGCCGGTTCAGGCTCGGCCGCCCGCGACACGTCCTGCCGGGCCGGCGCCGGCGGGAACGGCAAAGGCAGCTCGGGTTCGTCCTCCGCCGCCGTCTCTGCGGTGGGCGGCGGGACGGCGGGCAACGGATCGGCAGGGGCTGACGCGGTGTCGAAATAATCGGGCACGTCCGGCGGCGTCGATTTGATCGCCGGGTCGCTGACCGGGTCGATGATCTTGTTGATCTCGTGGTCGAGATTGATGTCGGTCGCCTTTTTCAGTTCTTTCTGGACTTCGTCGAGCTCCGCCTCGCGGATCATCTGCTCGATGCTGCTGTGGAACTCGCGCGACATCGTGCGCGCCTTGCGCATCCAATATCCGGCGACGCGCAACGCCGCCGGCAAATCCTTCGGCCCGATCACCACCAGCGCCACGACGCCGATCAGCATCAACTCGGGCCAGCCGATATCAAAGAACATCAGGTCAAATCCCGGCGTCCGCAGCCCGCGAGACATTTAGACAAAGGCGACATCACGTGGCTCCGCAAGGGGCGGGATAATGTCAGAAAGGGTCCGGAGCGGCAATCGCGCGCGGGGTCGAACGCCGGCGGCGAGCGGTGACATCCGTCGCGGCCGGGGTCATTCCGGAATAGCATGCGGCGCGGCGGCCCCTGGACCGACGCAGCCAGCGCGTCGGATGTCGGGCGTAGCGTTCCGTCAGTCGTCGGCGGCGTCGGGCGCGGTTTCGTCGGGCTCGGCTTCGTCGGGCTCGGCTTCGTCGGCGGGCGGCGGCAAATTGTCGCCAAACACCGCCGGGCCGAGATCGAGCAGCCCAGTCGCCTTCAGCTCCTCGATCCCCGGCAGCTCCTTGAGGCTGGCGAGGCCGAAATGAGCGAGAAAATGCGGCGTGGTGGTCCAGTTCAGCGGGCGACCGGGAACCTCGCGCCGCCCCTTGGGCTGCACCCAGCCCGCTTCCAGCAGGCGGTCGAGCGTGCCGCGCGCCAGGGTGACGCCGCGGATCGCCTCGATCTCGGCGCGCGTCACCGGCTGGTGGTAGGCGATGACGGCCAGGGTTTCGACCGCGGCGCGCGAGAGCCGGCGCGGCACGGTGCGCTCGCTGCGCAGAGCGGCGGCAAGATCGGCGGCGGTGCGAAACGTCCAGCCGCCGGACAGCGCGACGAGGTTGACCCCGCGCTCGGCATAATGCCCGGCGAGTTCGCGCAGCAGCGAGGCGATATCGGCCTCTTCGCCCAGCCGCAACGCCAGCTCGTCCTCGGTCAGCGGCGCGGGCGCGGCGAACAGCAGCGCCTCGATCAGCCGGAGCTGCTCGTTACGCTCGCTCATTCAGCCTCCGGCCGGGTGACGCTACGCAGGTAGATCGGCCCGAACACCCGGTCCTGGCGCAATTCGAGCTGTCCCGATTTTGCCAGTTCGAGGGTCGCGGCAAAGGTCGCCGCCAGCGCCGAGCGCCGCATCGCCCCGCCGCGCATCTCCTCGGGCAGAAACGCGATGAGTTCGCGCCATTCGGGCACTTGGCCGACGATCTGCATCAGGCGCTCGAGTGCATCCGACATCGCCTGATAGGTCGACGGCGGAATCGTCAGTGTCTGGCCATGCTGACGGCGGTGGCTGTCGCCATAAGCCTTCAAGAGCTCGTAGAGGCTCAGCTCGAATACCGGGCGGTCGATCATCGCCAGCCCTTCCGGCGCACCGCGGGCAAACACGTCGCGGCCCAGCTGCGGCAGGGCCATCAGGCTCGCGCCGGCGCGCTGCATCGCCTCCAGCAGGCGCAGCCGATGGGCCAGCGCCTCGGCCAATTCGGCGGCACTGGGGGCGGTATCGTCTTCCGGCGGGTCGGGCAGCAGCAGCCGCGATTTGAGATAGGCGAGCCACGCCGCCATCACCAGGTAATCGGCGGCGATTTCGAGATGCAGCCGGCGCTGCTCGGCAATAAAGGCGAGGTACTGGTCGGCGAGCGCCAGGATCGAGATGCGCGCCAGATCCACCTTCTGCTCGCGGGCCAGGGCCAGCAACAGATCGATCGGGCCTTCGTACCCGTCGAGATCGAGGACGAGCGCGGCATCGCTCATCAGCGGTGCCCGGTAATCGTCAGTATGAGATCGTAAAGCGCATCGCTCGGGCCGCCGATCAGCCAGCCGAGCAGGCTGAACCCCAGGCCGATCTGCGGACCAATGTACGACAACAGGAAAAGACCCATGAGAATCAGCATGCCGTAAGGCTCGAGGCGGGCCAGCGGCAGCGCCAAGGCGCGCGGCAGCAGCCCCACCGCAACCCGTCCGCCGTCGAGAGGCGGCAGCGGCAGCAGGTTGAACACGCACAACACGACATTGAGCATGATCGAGTGCTTGAGATTTTCAGCCGCCCACAGCACCGCGCTTTGCGGCAACAGGTACAGTCCGTAGGCGAGCAGCGCCGATATGATCGCAAGCAGCACATTCGTCGCCGGCCCGGCCAGGGCGACCATCACCATCCCCAGGCGTGCCGGCCGGAGCCGGCCGAAATTGACCGGCACCGGCTTGGCGTAGCCGAAGAGAAACGGCACCCGCGCGAGGATCATCAGCGCCGGCAACAGAACCGTGCCGAACGGATCGACGTGCCGGAGCGGGTTGAAGGTGACGCGTCCGGCCCGCAGCGCGGTATCGTCGCCGAACTGGAGCGCGACAAACCCGTGCGCCGCCTCGTGAAAGGTCACCGCAAAAATCACCGGCACCACCCAGGTGGTGGCGGTGGCGATCATCGACGCGAATTGCCCGTCGAGGATCATCCGGCCAAAGCTCCGGTTAGCGCATCGAAGCGGATTTCAGCGGCGCGCCGGTCGAAATCGGTGCGCGAGCGGCGGCGCAGCTTTTCGCCCCGCGCCAGCCGCGCCACCGCCGCGGGCGATAGCGGCAAGGCTGCTTCCGCCGCTTCCGCCATCTCGTCGAGCCTGCCGCTGCAATGGAGCACGAGATCACAGCCGGCGGCGAGCACACCCCGCGTGCGCTCGGCGACCGTGCCGGCGAGCGCGCCCATGCCGATATCGTCCGACACCAGCATCCCGTCAAAGCCGATCGCGCCGCGGATCGCCGTGTCGATCACCCGCGCGGACATCGTCGTCGGGCGATCGGCATCGATCGCGCTGAACACGATATGCGCGGTCATCGCCCACGGCATGTCGGCGAGCGCGCGGAACGGGGCGAAATCGCTTTCCGTCAGCTCGCCGATAGCGGTCTCGACCACCGGCAGATCGTGGTGGCTGTCGACCGTGGCGCGCCCGTGACCGGGGATGTGCTTGATCACCGGCAGCACCCCGCCCGCAAGCAGCCCCTCGCACGCCGCCCGCCCGAGCCGCGCCACCCGCGCCGGCTCGCCGCCGTAGGCGCGGTCGCCGATCACCGTGTCGGCGCCGGCGACCGAGAGGTCCAGCACCGGCAGGCAATCGACGGTGATGCCCAGCGCGGCGAGGTCGTCGGCGATCAGCCGGGCGCCGAGCCACACAGCCTCCGCGGCCTGCGGATCCGGCAACGCCGCCAGACGCGCCGCGGCCGGATACCGCCGCCAACGCGGCGGCTGCAAGCGCGCGACACGGCCGCCTTCCTGATCGATCAGCACCGGCGCGTCGGCGCGGCCGACACAATCGCGAAATTCATCGACGAGCCGGCGTACCTGGTCGGGCGCCGCACAATTGCGCCGGAACAGGATCAGGCCCAGCGGATCGAACGCGGCGAAAAAAGACCGCTCCGCCGCGCTCAGCTCCTCGCCGGCACAGCCGAACAGAATCGCCTTCGGCGACGCCCTCGGGTACCGGGGGCCGTCATTGGACAAGACTGCACCCCAGCCGGTGCTGCTTCAACTCGCCGCACAGGCGAGCGGCGGCAGCCTTGTTGGCGAGCGGCCCGGCCTCGATGCGGTAATAGGTGCCTTTGGCGCCGAGATCGGCGCGCACCGCGATCGCGGTCAGCCGGCCGAGCAGGTCAGGGTATTCGCGTTTCAGCCGGGTCCATTCCTCGCGGGCCGCTTCAGGGGTGCGCAGCGAGCCGAGTTGCACCCGCGGGCCGTTCGCCGCCGTCGGTGCCGGCGTCGGCTTCGGCGGCGCCTTGGGCGCCGCGGCAACCTGACGATGCGGCGGCGCGGCCGCCGGTTGCGGCGCTGCGATCGGCGCCGGGCCGGGCGGCTGTACCACCGGCGTCGGCGCTTGCGCCTGAGGGAGAGGCGGTGGCGGAGGCGGCGCCGGCCGTGGCGCGGGCTGTTCAGGCGGCGGCAGCAGCCGCTCGACCGGCGTGTTGCCGGCCGTGCGGGAGTATAGCGGGTTGTCCTTGTCCGGGATGTCCATCCCCCCGGCCTTGTCCGGCCTTACCTTTACCGGCTCGCCGTCGGCGCGGATAAGCGGCACGCCGCCCGGCTCGGCCACATTCCCCGCGTGCTTGGTCCCCTCGTGATAGGCAAACCACAGACCGCCGGCAAAAACCGCCATTACCGCCACCGCCAGCCCCACCCCCGGAATATACCGGCGCGGTTGCAGTTCCTCGTATTCCGGCTCCGCGACAGGCTCGATGCGCTCGTCGCGATCCACGTGGCCAAACTGGTAGGACATGCTCACATCTCCTCCGCCGGCGTTACCCCGAATACCGCCAGCCCCGACGCGACCACGATCGCGACGCCGCGCACCAGCGCGAGCCGCGCCCGGGTCAGGTCGGGATCCCCCGAAATGATGAAGCGCAACTGCGCCTCGTCCCTGCCCTTGGTCCATAACAAGTGGAACTGCGCCGCCACTTCTTGAAGATAGAAGGCGATGCGGTGCGGTTCGTGCGCCTCGGCCGCGCTTTCGACAATGCGCGGCCAACTGGCGAGCTGACGGATCAACGTCAGCTCCGCCGGATCCGACAGCAGCGCCAGATTTGCCCCCGCCAGCGCCGCGTCGGAGGTATCCCCCGACGGGAATTCTTCGGCCGCATGCCGCATCACCGAACAGGCGCGGGCATGGGCGTATTGCACGTAGAAGACCGGGTTGTCGCGCGACTGCTCGGTGACCTTGGCGAAGTCGAAATCGAGCGTCTGGTCGTTGCGCCGGGTCAGCATGATGAAGCGGAAAACGTCTTTGCCGACCTCGTCGACGACCTCGCGCAAGGTGACGAAGGTGCCGGCGCGCTTCGACATCCGCACCGGCTGGCCGTTGTCGAACAGATTGACGAGCTGGGTCAACTTGACGTCGAGCGCGTCCTTTGCCCCGGTCAGCGCCTGCACCGCGGCCTGCATGCGCTTGACGTAGCCGCCGTGATCGGCGCCCCAGACATCGATCATCGTCTCGCCGCCGCGGCGATACTTGTCGAAATGATAGGCGATGTCGGCGGCGAAATAGGTCCACGAGCCGTCGGATTTCTTTAACGGACGATCGACTTCGTCGCCGAATCGGGTGGCGCGAAACAAAAGCTGCGGCCGCGGCTCCCAATCGTCGGGAAGCTTGCCTTTGGGCGGCTCCAGCACGCCGGTATAGATGAGCCCGCGCCCTTCGAGCGCCTTGAGCGCCTGGTCGATGGCGCCCGCCTCGACGAGCGCGCGTTCGGAGGAAAACCGGTCGAATTCAATGCCAATCGCGTCGAGGTCGCTGCGGATCAGCGCCATCATCTCGGCGACGGCAAATTCGCGCAGCGGCTGCAGCCACTCCGTTTCCGGCTTGTCGAGCCAGGCATGACCGTCGCGGGCGATCAGGCTGCGGGCGGTGTCGATCAGATAGTCGCCGGGATAGAACCCTTCGGGTATCCAGGCAATTTCTTCGCCCAAAATTTCGCGGTACCGCAGATAAAGCGAGCGGGCGAGCACGTCGACCTGGGCGCCGGCGTCGTTGATGTAATACTCGCGCTCGACCGCAAACCCGGCCTTGGCGAGCAGCGCCGCCAGCGCGTCGCCGACCACCGCGCCGCGGCCATGCCCGACATGCATCGGCCCGGTCGGGTTGGCCGAGACGAACTCGACATTGACCCGCCGGCCGTCGCCGCTGGTGGAGTCGCCATAGGCCGTGCCGGCGGCCAGGATCGCGCGCAGCTGCGCGTGCCACACCTCGGGATCGAGCCGGATGTTGAGAAATCCCGGCTTGGCGACCGCAACCGCGAACCCTTTGCCGCGATAATCGGCGCTCGCCAGCTCGCGGCCGGCCAGCGCCTCGCCGAGTTTTTCGGCCAATGCCAACGGGTTTTGCTTAACCTGGCCGGCGAGCACCATCGCTGCATTGGTCGCGAGATCGCCGTGGCTCGGATCGCGCGGCGGCTCGACCGCGACGCGCGCGACATCGAGCCCCGCAGGCAAAGTGCCCACAGCCGCAAGATCGTCCAGCGCAGCCAAAACGAGACGGCGAAAATCGCCGAAAATATCGCTCATAAGGATGTCGTCATACCGCAGCGTAGATATCAAACAAGCGGCGATGCTCGTCGAGGGCAAATCGGTCGGTCATGCCGGCGAGGTAATCGGCGACAATGCGCGCCCGCTCCGGCTCGCCGCCGCCTTGCGCTGCCGAGCGCCACTCGCTCGGCAGGCATTCCGGCTCGGCGAGGAACAGGCCGAACAGCTCGCGCACCACCCGGCGCGCCTTTAGGCTCATGCGGTTAACCCGATAGTGCCGATACATCCGCTCGTAGAGAAAACGTCTTAATGCCCGGTCGTTATCGCGCATCGCCTCGGAAAACGCGGCGACCGGGCGGCCGAGCGCGCGGATGTCGTCGGCGGATTTGATACCGCTGTCGGCGAGGCGCAAACGCGTCTCGGCGACCATGTCGCGCACCATTCGGTCGATCATGCGGCGAATCGATTCGTGGATCAGGCGCGGCTCGTCGAGCCCGGGGTAGCGCTCGCCAACCTCGCGGAACACCGGGCCGACCAGCGGCACCCCAGCGAGATCGCCGATCGCAAACAAGCCGGCACGCAGGCCGTCGTCGATGTCGTGGTTGTTGTAGGCGATGTCGTCGGCAAGCGCGGCGACCTGCGCCTCCGCCCCCGGATAGTGGTCGAGCGCCAGCTTGTGGCGCGAATCATACTCGGCGATCGACGACGACAATGGATCGGCGAGCGGTCCGTTGTGCTTGACCGTGCCTTCGAGCGTCTCCCAGGTCAGGTTGAGCCCGTCGAACTCGGCATAGCCGTGCTCGAGCCGGGTCAGGATCCGCAAGGTCTGGTCGTTATGCGAGAACCCGCCATGCGGGGCCATCTCGGCATTGAGCGCCTCCTCCCCGGCATGGCCGAACGGGGTGTGGCCGAGATCGTGGGCGAGGCCGACCGCTTCGGCGAGGTCCTCGTCAAGCCCCAGCGCGCGGCTGGCATCACGGGCGATTTGTGCGACTTCGAGGCTGTGGGTCAGCCGGGTGCGGTAATGGTCGCCCTCATGGTAGACGAAGACCTGGGTCTTGTGCTTGAGGCGACGGAACGCGGTCGAATGGATGATACGGTCTCGGTCGCGCTGAAACGGCGAGCGCATCTCATGCTCGGGCTCCGGATGGAGACGCCCGCGACTCTCCTCCGGCTTCGACGCGTAAGGCGCACGCTCGACCGGCCATTTCATGTGCTGACCCTATGCCGACTGGGCCGGGGCGTCTACCGGCGTTGACGTAGCCTCGGGCGACGGGTAACGAGGCCCGCATGGCAAAGATCATCAACATGCATCAGGCGAAGGCATCGCTGTCCCGCCTTGTCGAACGCGCCATGGCCGGCGAGGAAGTGATCATCGGCCGCAACGGCGAGCCGCTGATCCAGCTCGTGCCCGTGGCGAAAACACGGGCGCTGCAGCTGCCGGACGGGTCACAAGGCCAGGCGGAGCGCGGGTCCGGCTCCGGCGTCAGCGGCGAGGACATCGCCGGATCAGGTGACCCACCGCCGATGTCGGGTGCCGAGGCGCGGGACAAGGGGTGAGGCGTAAGCCGAATGCCGGTCGCCTACTGCCAGCCCCGGTACGGCAGCTCCGGTTTCGCCGCGGCGATCGCTCCGGGCCAAACCGCGACGTATTCCTTGCCGCGCAGCTGGGTCAGGTAGGACGAAGCCAAGGTATTCTGGCCGGCAGCATCGAACTTGACTCCGCGAAAACCGACGATGAGCTGCTCGGATTTGAGATCGGTGTCCCGTAGCGCCTTCTGGACCGCTGCCGGCTCGATCGCACCGGCGCGGTCGATCGCGTCCGCCAGCACGAAGAACCCCTGCATGATACGCGCGCCGGTGTCGTCGAGGCCGTGCCCGGTCTTGACCTTGTAAAGCTGGTCGATGATGGCGTCGGCGCTGCCCGGCGCGCCCGGGCTCCAGGCGCTGCGGCTGACCAGGCCTTGCGCCAGATTGCCGACCGAGGCGACGAAAGCCGGGTCGGAAAAGCCGGAACCGTCGGCGATCGCCACCGGCGGGCGGTAATCCAGCGTCTTCATCGTCTTGATCAGCAGGATCGCATCGGCGGTGTTGCTGATAAAGATCGCCACGTCCGGCTTTTTTTCGCGCAACCGCAGCACCTGCGGCGACAGGTCGTTCGCATTCGCGGCATAGGCGATATCGGCGACGACGGTAAACCCGGCGGCCTTGACCGCGTCGCGCACCGCGCCGGCGGCTGCGACGCCGCGGTCGGTGTTCTCGAAGACAAAGGCGACGGTATCGGCCTTTTTGCCGGCGTTCTTCACCTCGCTGAGAAATTCGACATAGATCTTGGCGAAATCCGCACGGAGCGGGGTAGTGCGGAAACTCCATTTGAAGCCGCGGCCGGTGATGTCGGGCGCCACCGCATCGGGCACCAAAAACGGGATGCCGTCGCGTTCGGCCGCCGCGGTCGCGGCGACGGTTACCGCAGATTGGTCGGCCCCGATCAGCGCCACCACCTTGTCATGGCCGACCAGGCGGAGGACCTGGCTCTGGCCGACCGAAGGGTTGCCCTGGTGGTCGGCGAAAATCACGCTGAGCTTGGCGCCCTTGAGGCCGGGCAATCCGGCGCCGGCGCCCAGCGGGAGCTTTTCGAGCCCCTCATGCTGGGTGTTGATGATATCCTCGGCGACCTCGATCGCCGCCTTGGCCGCATTGCCGACGCCGGCCGATGGGCCAGTCAGCGGATAGATCGCGCCGATCGTCACCGTATCCGCCGCTCTTCCGGCCGGCGCGCCGGCAAGCATAACGGCAAGCGCCAAGGCCGCCCGCGCAGCAAACCGCATGTCCCCGCCCCCGCAGCAGCCGGTCAGGCGCGCAGTTTCGCCGTCGCCTCGGCATCGAGCCCGCCATCCGCCGCGAGCGCAACCCGATAGGCCGTGCGGGCGGTTTCGACGGTGATGAGGCCATCGGCGACATCGAGCGCGACCTGGGCGGGATCGCGCTCGGCGGCGCTGCCGAACCCGCCGCCGCCCGGCAGCTCGAGCCGGATGAAATCGCCGCCCGGCACGGTCTGGCGGCCCTTGGAACGGATTGCCTTGCCCGAGACCAGCGTGACCCGGCCGGGCGCGCCGTCGCCGCCGCCGTCGCGGCCGCGCGCCGGATTGTTGATGCGCTCGAAATTGCACAGCATCGCCACCGGCATGGCGTCGGCCCCGCCCAGCTCGATGACCTGGCCGAGCCCGCCGCGATACTTGCCAACGCCGCCCGAACCTTCGCGGAATTCGCGTCGGCGGAACATTACCGGCGCCACCGACTCGGTCGCCTCGACCGGGATCGTGCGCACGCCGGAGGGAAAGGCGGTGACGTCGAGCCCGTCCTTGCCGGGCCGCGCACCGGTGCCGCCGCAATGGAAGATCACGGTGCTGAACGGCGCGACTTCTTCGTGCTTGTCGTCGCCCAGTTCGTCGGCGACATCGGCCCCGCCATAGATTTGCGGATTCCACAAGGACGATGCGCCCTCGGCGGGGACACCACCCTCCATCACCTGATGCAGGCAGCCGAACACGACATCGGGCAGCATGTGGCCGACCGTGTGCCGCGCCGCCACCGCCCGCGGGCGCTTGACGTTGAGCAGGCAGCCGTCGGGCGCGCTGGCGGTGATCGGCGCCAGCGAGCCGGCGTTGTTGGGCACCTCGGGCGCCACCAGGCACTTCACCCCGAAGGCGGTGTAGGCCAGCGTGTAGTTCATCACGACATTGATGCCGAAGGCGCTCGCCGGCGAGGTCCCGGCATAGTCGACATGGATGCCGTCATTCCCGATCGTCATCTCGCCGGCCAGGGTCAGCGGCCGGTCGTAGCCGTCCATGCGCACCGCATTTTTATATTTGCCGGGCCTCAGCTTGCGGATCGCGTCGAGCGTCGCCTGGCGCGAGGTCTCGATGATGTGCTCGCCAAGGCGATCGAGATTGGCGATGCCGAACTCCTCCATCATCTCGACGAGCCGGCGGCTGCCCTCGTCGTTGCAGGCCGCGAGCGCGTAGATATCGCCCTCGACCTGCAGCGGCTCGCGTACATTGGCGCGGACGATCCCCATCAGGTCCTCGTTCATGCGGCCTTCGCGGGCGAGCGCCATCAGCGGGATCGCCAGCCCCTCCTCGAACACCTGCCGTCCGTCCGGCCCCATGCCGAGCCCGCCGATATCGACGACGTGCACCGTGCTGGCGAAGAGCCCGACCGGCTCGCCGTTGAGAAAGGTCGGGCTGGTCACGGTCAGGTCGTGCAGATGCCCGCAGGTCAGCCACGGATCATTGGTAATGTAGTGGTCGCCCGGCTTCATCGTCTTGAGCGGGAAGGCGTCGAGGAAGTGCTTGACCGCCGCCGCCATCGAATTGACGTGACCCGGCGTGCCGGTCACCGCCTGGGCCAGCATGTTGCCGTCGCGATCGAAGACCCCGGCCGAAAGGTCGCCCGCCTCGCGCACCGATGTCGAGAACGCGGTGCGCACCAGGGTCTGCGCCTGCTCCTCGACGACGGCGATCAGCCGCGACCACATGATCTGCATGTGGATTTGCGACAGGGCAGTGTTTGGGCGACCCAGCATCATGCCTCCGAAATCCTGGTCCGCGACGCGGAAGGATGCCGGGGAGTTTAAGTGCGGCGGCCGGCCGAGGGCAACGGATCAGACTGGCGCCTCGGCGAAGCGCCAGCCCGAACGATGGGGTTCCGCGCGGTTATCCGATCTTGAACCCCTGGCGCCCGAGCAGCTTCCAGCCGCCGCCTTCTTTATGCCAGCACTCGATCACACCGATTTTGATGTTGGTGGTCTTGCCGTCGAGCTCGCTTTCCGACACGTAAAGATGGCGGGTGACCGCGGTATCGCCGGAAACGGCGATCTTCAGCTCGGGAAAATCGATCGATTTGACGACGGCCTTGCGCGTCGCAAAGCCTTCGAGCATCTGAGCCTTGTCTTGGACGCGGCCATCCGAGTGGCCGTAGGTGATCTTGTCGTCCGCCAGCGCGGTCAGTTTTGCCTTGTCGGCAGCAAGCGACGCCTTGCGCAAGTTTTCCACGGCCTCGCCGACCGCGGTTTCGTCGGCGGAAGCGGCGGTGGCCGGTGTATCTCGCAACAGGCTCGCAGCGGAGAGCGCAACGGCGCCGGCGATGGCCAGGTGACGACGGTCGATGTTCATCGTTTCCTCCGGTGGATGTGTTTGTGAGCATCAGCGGCAATGCGGCCCGCTGCGGTGATCTAAGCCCAATCGACGCATCGCGGCAACCTGCCGCAGGCTGGTTGCCGCGAAGCCGCCGTCAGCACGCAGAAGTTGTCTGTCGCCGGCAGAATGAATATTCGTGGTAAAAGAGTCCGGGTCGTAAAAGAGTCCGGTTCGCTTTCGCGCCGCGCCAACCGACTGCTGCGTCTTTGGGGCCGCAGCGGCTATTTCAGGCGCAATGGCGGCGTGCGCAACGGTAACGGCAATGATTAACGGCCGGGCGCGCCGCTTCCGTTCAACCGGCCCGCCGCGCCAGCTCGATATAGCCGAACGGGTCGATGCGGGCGTCGAAGCCGCGCCCGACCACGGTCGAGGTCTCGTCCTCGACGATGACCGCGGGCCCCGCGAGGGTCGCGCCGGGATCGAGGGCCGCCCGCTCGTAGATCGCGACATCGATGAATTCGCCGGTCTCGGGGTCGAACACCGGGCGACGGCGCGACGGCCTTGCGGTGAATCCCGACGGCCGGGCGGGCGATGTTTCGGCCTCGACCGGCGCCGGCCCCGAAACCAGCATCACCCAGCTCAACACCTCGACCTCGACCCCGGGGATGATGCGGCTATAGAGCCGGCGATAGGCCTCCTCGAACGCGGCGAGCAGTTCTTCGGCATCGTCGCCGCGATAATTCTTCACCGCCAGCGGCACGGCGATCTCGTGGCCTTGGCCGCGGTAGCGCATCAGGGCGGAACGGGATTCGCTCAGCACCGCCTCGGGCTCGCCGCGGCGGACGATCTGCTCGGCTTCGGCATACATCGCCGCCAGCAGCGTGTTGGCCGCGTCGGCGTCGAACGCCTCGAGCCGCTGCAATTGCGTCCGCACCACCTCGTAGGCGATCGGCGCGCGCAGAAAGCCGACCGCCGAGCCGACCCCGGCATTCGACGGCACCAGCACCCGATCGAGACCGAGCTTGTCGGCCATCCGCGCGGCGTGCAGCGGCGCGGCGCCGCCAAAGGCGACGAGGGTGCGGCCGCGCGCATCCTTGCCGCTTTCGATCGCGTGGACGCGGGCGGCGTTGGCCATGTTCTCGTCGACGATCTCGCTGACCCCGAGCGCCGCCAACTCGAGCGCGATATCGAGCTTGCCGGCGACCTCACGCCGCATCGCGGCCTCGGCCGCGTCGCGGTCGAGCGCCATGCGGCCCCCGGAAAAGCCCGTCGGGTCGATGCGGCCGAGCAGGAGGTCGGCGTCGGTAACGCTCGGCAAGGCACCGCCTTGGCCGTAGCACGCGGGGCCGGGGTCGGCGCCGGCGCTGTCGGGACCGACGGTGATGCGCTTCAATGGATCGACCCGGGCAATCGAGCCGCCGCCCGCGCCGATCTCGACCATCTCGATCACCGGGATGCGCAAGGGCAGCCCGCTGCCCTTCTTGAAGCGGTAGACCCGCGCGACCTCGAAGGCGCGGCTGCTCTGCGGCTGGAGGTCGTCGATCAGGCAGATTTTTGCGGTAGTGCCGCCCATGTCGTAGGACAGCACCTTGTCGAGCGCACATTGCCGGGCGATGTGGCTGGCGAAGATCGCCCCGCCGGCCGGACCCGATTCGACCAATCGCACCGGAAAGCGGATCGCGGTCTCGACCGTGGTGAGGCCGCCGCCCGAGGTCATCAGGAACAGCGGGCAGTGGAACCCCGCGGTCTGCAGCAACGTCTCCAGGTTGACCAGATAGCGCCCGATCATTGGCTGCACATAGGCGTTGGCGCAGGCTGTCGAAAGGCGCTCATACTCGCGCATCTCGGGCGACACCTCGGACGACAGGGTCATCGTCACGCCGCGCAGATGCTGGAGCAGCAATTCGCGGGTCCGCAGCTCGTGATCCGGATTGACGTAACTGTGGAGAAAGCCGATCGCGATGCTTTCGATGCCGACCGCGTCGAGCCGCCTGGCGACCTCCACCGTCGCCGCCTCGTCGAGCGGAACGATCACCCGCCCGCCGGCGTCGATCCGCTCCGGCACGACGCAGCGCAGACGCCGCGGCACCAGCGGCGGCGGCAGGTCGATATTGACGTCGTACTGCTCGAAGCGGTTCTCGTGGCGGATCTGGATGGTGTCGCGAAAACCTTCGGTGGTGATCTGCGCCGTCTTGGCGCCTTTGCGCTCGATGATCGCGTTGGTCGCCAGCGTTGTGCCGTGGATGATGATCGACAGATCGGACGGCGCCAGCTGGGCCTCCTCCAGCACCACCTGGATCGCCGCCAGCACGCCGCACTCGGGCGCGTGCGAGGTCGTCAGCAGCTTGGCGCTATACCGCCGCCCGCCCACTTCCAGCGCGACATCGGTGAAGGTGCCGCCGATATCGACCCCGAGTCGAGCCTTACCCTGTCCCGCCACGCTGCCTCACTCCGCATCAAGGCGACCGATAAACAACCGGACCAACACCTCGGTCGGCAAAGCGGCCCGCAGTGTTTGGCGCCGCGGCGCACGGTGTCAACCGCGGGGTCCGTTGCACGGGCTTTCGCTTGCGCCTTCTACTGTTAACATAAGGCAAAGTCGGGGCGGTTGCAGCCGCACGGCGATGGCGCCAGAGGGGGAGAACATATGAGCTATTCGTCGTCACTGCCCGCCGGATACCGGATAGACATCATCGACCAGATCACCCGGGCCTACCGGATCGTCATCGACCGCTCGCAGCTGGTGTTGGAGATGGCGCTGCTGCCGTTCGTCATCGTGCTGGCGACCGAGTTGGTCGCCATGCTGCTGCCCGGCTCGGGCGTGTTCAGAGGCATCTTGGTGGCGCTGATCCACATGATCGGGCTGCTCGTCTTCGGCACCGTCTTCATCGTCCGCTGGCACCGCTACGTGCTGCTCGGCGAAAGCGTCAGCGGCGACCTGATCCCGCCGGGCTGGAGCGCGTTCGTCATCGCCGGGGTGAAGGTGGCGGTGCTGTTTTTCATCTGCTGGTTCGGGCTGTTTCTGCTCGCGATGTTGCCGCCGCATTTTATTACCTTTCCGCTATCGATGTTCGGTGGGATCGCGCTGGCCTTCTTGTCGCTGCGCGTATCGCTGATCTTTCCCGCCGCGGCGATCGAACAGCCGGTGCCGCTGCGCACGGCCTGGGACTGGGTCGAAGGCAATTACTGGCGGCTTTTCGCCTGCACGATCGGCTGCTACCTGCCGTTCGTGATCGTCGAGGTGATCATCAGCTGGATCGCCGGGATGTTCCCAGCGTTGGCTTGGATCGTCTTCGAGGCGCTGCGCCTGGCGGTGTCGTTTGCCGGCGCGGCCGTGATTGCGGCGTTGCTGTCGCATGTCTACATGGCGATCACCGGAGGCGGGCGGCCCTACGCCGCTGAATAGCCCCGCAGCCGCCCCGCCCCGGTCGCAAATTCGCCATCCTCGCCGGGAAACATCGCGCAAACCTCGAATGGAGGCGGGCGATGTCTCGATCATTGCGTGAGTGGGCACCAGGCAAGCAAGCGTTGCGGGGCCGGGCATTGCGGGGCTGCGCGATAGGGCTAGTGACGATCCTGGCGACGGCCACGTATGCCGGAGCGGCCGACTTGACCCTCAAGCGGGTGATGCTGTCGAGCGGCGGGGTCGGCTATTTCGAGTACGAGGCTCCCGTCGAGGGCGATGCGACGCTGACCCTCGACGTCGCGCTCGACCAGGTCGACGACGTGCTCAAAAGCCTGATGGTCTATGACGACGGCGGCCGCGCCGGCGCGATCACCTTGCCCGGCCGCGAGCCGTTGACCCAAAGCCTTGCCGATCTGCCGTTCGACAAGGAGGCGCTGGGGTCGGCGACCGCCCTCCTCAACGCGCTGCAAGGATCGGACATCCGCATCGGCGGCGACGGGAAGCTGACCGGCCGCCTCGTCCACGCCGAGGACGCGGTCGAGCGCAAGCCCGACGGCAGCAGCGAAACCCGCACCCGCATCAGCCTTTTGACCGATAGCGGGCTGCGCCAGGTCACGGTCGGAGACGTCGACACGATCGAATTCGTCGACCCCCAGCTCCAGGCCAAGATCAAGACGGCGCTGACCCGGCTTGCCGCCTACCATGCCCAGGGACGGCGCGAGCTGACCCTTGCCACCCACGGCAGCGGCAAGCGCATCGTGCGGGTCGGCTATGTCGTCGCCATGCCGCTGTGGAAGGCTTCCTACCGCCTCAGCCTGCCGGGCGATGCAAATGCCGGCAGCGCGCGGTTGCAAGGCTGGGCGGTGCTGGAAAACTTCAGCGGCCAGCCGTGGAAGGATGTCGAGCTGACCCTGCTGTCGGGCAGCCCGGTCACCTTCCGTCAGGCGCTCTACGAAAGCTACTACGTGCCCCGTCCGTCGGTGCCGGTCGAGGCCGGCGGCCGGGTGCTGCCGCCGGCGGACACCGGCGGCATCGCCGGTTTCGGGGCGCTGGGCCGCGGCGCCGAAAATACCCGCCGCGACGAGCCCAAGACCCTCGCGCGCGGCCTGGCTTCAACAGTCGCCCCGAGCGCGGCGCCGTCGCCGCCTCCGCCGGCGCCCGGCATGGCGCCGGCCCAGATCGAGCAGGCCGAAACCGCCGAGAACGCGACCCAGATCGCCTTCACCCTGCCCTACAAGGTCAGCGTCGCTAGCGGGCAGAGCCTGGTCGTGCCGCTGATCGACCGCGAGTTGCCGACCCGCCGCCTCGACCTGTTCCAGCCGACGACGGTCAAGGGCCATCCGCTCGCCGCGATCGAGTTGACCAACGCCGCCGCTACCGGCCTGCCGCCCGGCGTGCTGACGCTCTACCAGCAGGCCGATCGTGGCGCCGAATATCTCGGCGATGCCCGCCTCGCCGCGTTCCCGGCCGGGGAAAAGCGGCTGCTCAGCTACGCCGTCGACAACCGGGTGACCGTGGACCAGAGCGCGACGATACGGCAATCGATCGTCAAGGCGACGATCGCCGAAGGGGTGATGCACGTCACCCGCCTGCAGCGCCGCACCACGACCTACAAGATCGGCTCGGCGACGGCGCCGCCGCGCCTGCTCATCGAACAGCCGCGACTCGGCGGCTGGGACCTGGTCGAGCCGAACACCGCCGAGCGGACCGCCGCCGCCTACCGCATCCCCGCCGCGCTCGACGGCAAGGGCAACGGCACGGTGACGGTCGTCGAAGAAGAGCCGCTGCACGAGTCGCTGCGCCTGGTCGATCTCAACGACGACCAGCTCGGGGTCTACATCGCCGCCCGGGAGCTCGATCCGAAACTGCACCAGGCGCTTGCCGATCTGGCGCAACGCCGGCAGGCCGTCAGCCGCCGGCAGGCCGAGCTCGACCGGCTCAACCAGGAGCGCGCGAGACTGATGGAGGACGAGACTCGCCTTCGCGACAACTACACCGCGCTCAAGGACGAGCCGGCGATGAAGAAGCGCACGCTGGACAAGCTCAACGAGGCGCTGACCGCGATCGACGCCAACAGCGGCGCCACCGCCAAGGCCACTGCCGCCGTCGCCGCCGCGCAAAGCGACCTTGCCGGGTATGTGAGCGGGCTGAAACTGTAAGCGGCTTTCCGGGCTTGGCTTGACCGGCCGGGGCGCCCCTTATGTGTTCGGCTCGATCTTGGGCGGCAGCGGGTTGAAGTTGAGCGGCGCGTCGCTCTCGATCTTGTCCCGGCTCGGCAGTCGCGATGCGTCCCAGCCGCCGCCCAGGGCCTCGATCAGGGCGACGGTGGCGGCAAGGCGGCTTTGCCGCAGGTTCACCACCTGCACCGCGTCGTTGAGCGCGGTCGTCTGGGCCACGATGACGGCGGTGTACGCCTGCGTGCCGGCGAGGTACTGGTTGTTGATCGTGCGTTCGGCCGAGCGCGCGGCGGCGAGCGCGGCGTCCTGCGCCTTGGCCTGCTCGGCCAGGATGCGCTGGCTGGCGAGCGCGTCCTCGACCTGCTGGAACGCGGCGAGGACGGTCTGGCGGTAATCGGCGACGTTGCCGTCATAGGCGGCCCGCTGCTGCTCCACCTGGGCGTTGTGCGCGCCGCCGTCGAAGATCGTCTCGGCGGCGGTCGAGCCGAACGACCATAGGCGGCTCGACGTGGTCAATAGCCGGCGCAGCATCGACGCCGCGACGCCGTAATCGGCGGTCAGCGTGACATTGGGGTAGAACGCGGCGACGGCGACGCCGATCTGGGCATTGGCGGCCTGCATCCGGCGCTCGGCGGTGGCGATGTCGGGCCGGCGCTCGATCAGCGCCGACGGCAGTCCTGCCGGGATCACCGGCACGGCGATCGTCGCCTCGGTCGGCGGGATCGTCAGCGCCGCCGGCGGCTTGCCGATCAGCACCGCGATCGCGTGCTCGAGCTGGGCGCGGGTGACGCCGACCGCGACAAGCTGCGCCCGCGTGCTTTCGAGCTGGGCCTGCGCCTGGTCCACCGCCGAGTGGTCGGCGGTGCCGGCCCGAAACTGGTTGCGCACGATTTGCAGGTTCTGGGCAAACGCCTTGACCGAGGCTTCGAGCAGCCGCGCCAACTCGTCGGCGGTGCGGATTTGCAGATAGGCGGCGGCGAGCTGCGCCTGGGCCGAGAGCCGGGCGCTGGCGAGCAGGCCGGCGCTGGCCTGGGCGCTGGCGACGTCGCCTTCGACGGTGCGGCGCACCGACCCCCACAGATCGGGCACCCAGCTCGCCGTGGCATCGAGCTGGAAGCGATTGGATATTCTGCCGCCGCCAAAGCTGGTCGGGCCGCCGTTGCCGCTGCTGCGCGAGCGGGTTGCCGAGGCGTCGATTGCCGCGGTGGGGAAAAACTGGGCGCGGGCGCCGGCGACCACCGCCTCGGCCTGGCGAAAGGCGGCGTCGGCCGATTTGAGGTTCTGGTTGGAGATGTCGATCTGCCGCTCGAGCCCGTCGAGCACCGGATCGCGGAAGATCGACCACCAGGCGCCGCGGTCGATCGCATCGGCCGGCCGGGTTTCGCGCCAGCCCTTCTCGGCCGGCGCCGGCTTCCACGCTTCCTTGTATGCAGCCGGAACCGGCGCATCGGGCCGCTGGTAATCCGGGCCGACGGTGCAGGCGGCGAGCCCCAGCAGCGCGACCGCCAGCCCCGGCAGGGCCCGGCCCCCCATCGGCAATCCCCCGATCGG